>SXPB01000203.1 GCA_005776475.1 Planctomycetia bacterium | reverse complement strand
GCTGCGAAGCAGCAGCGCGCCATACCCCGAAGCCTGTCGGGTCTACCAACTCGCGCTCGTCGTTTCCTGCCTTGAGGCCCGCACCGGATTCGCCGGTGAAGCGGTGCTGCGAAGCAGCAGCGCGCCATACCCCGAAGCCTGTCGGGTCTACCAACTCGCGCTCGTCGTTTCCTGCCTTGAGGCCCGCACCGGATTCGCCGGTGAAGCGGTGCTGCGAAGCAGCAGCGCGCCATCCCCGAAGCCTGTCGGGTCTACCAACTCGCGCTTCGCGCGAAGTTGGTACACCCGACAGGATTCGAACCTGTGACCCTCGGTTCCGAAGACCGATGTTCTTCCGCTGAACTACGGGTGCGGAGGCGCGGCACAGTAGCCAGCGACCGTCACGAGCGCCACCGTGAGGCCCGCGAGCCGTGCGCGAACGAGCGTGCCGTCATCGGGCTCCGTCGCGACAGCGCCCAGCCTGCCAACGCCAGGCACACGACCAGCATCGGCAAGTCGCCGAAGCGGGCGTAGAACGTGGCCTCGCCGTCGCCGGTGGTGAGTGGGCCCGTCAACATGCCGAACCCGTGTTCGACGTGATTGCGCACCTGCACCACTTCGCCGCGCGGTGAGATGAACGCCGAGATCCCGCCCGAGGCCGCGCGCGCGACCGCGTAGCCGTTCTCGATCGCGTCCGCGCCGGCTGCCATCACCAGCGGGGCCGCGTAGCCGATGCCGAGCAGCGTTCCCAGTGGCCAGGCCGGACTCGCGTTCGGGCGGTCCTGCAGCGCGCACCAGAACGGCGCCAGGGCCACCAGTTGCAACCACCACTACCGCAATGGGTGATCCGAGGCGGACAGCAGGAGACCGGCGACCAGCGCGGCGAACATGGGCATGCGAACGCACCTTAGCAGCGACTCGTCGGCGGCGGGGGAATCCCGCCAACGGCGGCCGGGGGAGGTCCGTAGCATGCCCCAGATGGTCGTCCCTCCGTGTTGCTCGTTCCTCGCCTCACTGGCTGCCCCGGGTACCGCCGCCCCGTTCGCGGCCCCGGCCAAGGCAGGGACCGAAACGTAATGAACGCCGGAGTGACTCGCCGACTCTGGGCCTGGCTCGTCGCAGCCCTGTGCTGTGGCGCGGCCGCAGCGCAGGACGAACTCGGGCTCGGCAAGATGTGGACGTTCGAGCGCCCGCCGGTTGGCTGGCTGCAGCGTGAGTACGGATTCGTGCCAGAGCCCGCGTTCTTCGAACGCCTGCGCGCCGCTTCGCTGCGGTTTGGCAAGTACGGCTCGGCGTCGTTCGTTTCGCCGAGCGGCCTCGTGCTGACCAACCATCACTGCGTGCGCGAGTTCGTCGCCAAGGTGCAAGGCAAGAACGACTGGGGCACCGACGGGTTCGTCGCCAAGGAACTCACCGACGAAGTGAAACTGCCGGGGCTCGTGCTGCACCAGCTGGTGCGGATGACCGACATCACCGCGCGCATGGAAGAAGGCGTGCCGCAGTCCGGCGACGCGTCGGCGATCGAGTCGGTGCGCGACGCCAATCGCGAGCGCGTGCTCGCCGCAGCCAAGGCCGCGCATCCGTTGCTGGAACCGCAAGTGGTCAAGCTGTTCCACGGCGCCGTCTGGCAGCTCTACGAGTACCGCGTGTTCGACGACGTGCGGCTGGTGATGATGCCGCACTTGCAGATCGCGCATTTCGGCGGCGATCCCGACAACTTCACCTACCCGCGCTACTCGATCGACTTCGCGTTCTGCCGAGCCTGGCAAGGCGATCGGCCGGTCGACACGAAGGACCACCACTTTGCCTGGGGCGATGGGCCCGCGGAAGGCGAGGTCGTGTTCCTCACCGGCAATCCGAGTGGCACGCTGCGGCTGCTCACGCGCGCCCAGCTCGAGTTCCATCGCGACGTGCGCTATCCGCGCTTGCGCGAACTGGTCGATGCTCGTCTGACGATCCTGCGGGAGTTCGCGGCCAAGAACGCGGAGGCCGAGAAGCGCCTGCGGCCGTCGATCCTGTGGCTCGAGAACGGCCAGAAGCTGTTCCGCGGCGAGCACGGAGCCCTGCTCGACCCGGGATTCATGGCGCGCAAGCAGACCGCCGAGGAAGCCCTGCGGGCGCGAGCGTCGAAGGCAGGGCTCGGGGCGGCGCTGTCGGTGTTCGAGCAACTGGCGATGGCGACATCGGAGCGCCGCAGCCACGAGGCGCCCTTCTGGTTCCATTCGGCCAGTGGCGTGCCGTTGCTGTTGCGGGCGTTGGATGTCGTCGCGTTCGCGGAGACGGGTGATACGGCCTTGGCGCAGCGAGCGCGCGACAGCGATTGCGGCGCCGATCCCGTGCAGCAGGCGTTGTTCGTCGACCACCTGAAGCGGGCCCGGCGGCAACTGCCGGCGGACGATCCGTACTTGAAGGTCGTGCTCGGTGATCTCGAGCCGGAGGTTGCGGTCGCGAAGCTGCTGGCGAACACGCGGCTGTGCGATGCGAAAGTGCTCGAAGCACTGCTCACCGGTGGGCGCGCGGCGATCGAGGCCAGCACCGATCCGGCGCTGGTGGCGGCGCGCGTGATTGCGCGGCTGATGCAGCAGAACAAGGAACGCGAAGCGCGCATCGAAGCGACCGAGTCGGCCCTGGCCAGCCGCCTGGCCAAGCTGCTGTTCTCGGTGTACGGCGACGAGGTCGCGCCCGACGCCACCGGCACGCTGCGCTGGAGCGACGGGCGCGTTGCCGGGTACGAGTACAACGGCACGCTGGCGCCGTGGCGCACGGTGTTTCACGGCATGTTCGCGCGTTCGGCCGAGTTCGACGGTGCTTCGCCGTTCGACCTGCCGCGCGAGTGGCTGCTGGCGAAGGATCGCATCGACATGCTGGCGCCCGTCGACTTCGTCTGCACGGTCGACTCGACCGGCGGCAACTCGGGCAGTCCGGTGGTGAACCGCAGGCTCGAACTCACCGGTCTCTTGTTCGACGGCAACATCGAATCGGTTGCCAATCGCTTCCTCTACGGCGAGCGGGTGGAGCGCAGCGTGTGCGTCCACCCGCAGGCGATCGTCGAGGCGCTGCAGGTCTACGGGGCGACCCGCATCCTGCGCGAGATCGCGCGCTGAACGCGTCGATCAGCCGTCGCTGCTCTGCGCGACGCCGCCGACGTACAGCGGGGCCCCGACGACTTCGGGCTTCTGGCCGATGGCCGGATCCTCGTACGGATCGCCGTCCGGCGCGCTGATCGGCGTGCCGTCGATGTCGAAGCCCTGCGCGGCGTAGACCGTGCTCGGGCTGCCGACTTCGACCATGAACTGTTCGCCTTCGAGCTGCTTGATCTTGTAGCTCGTGTTGCCCGACGTCACCGTCGTGCCGGTCGGGATGTTGAACAGCGGGTACCAGTGGCCCGATTCGCCGACCTGCTCATGCGGGATGCCGCGAATGCCCATGCCGTCGTATTCGAGGAAGAAGGTGCGGCCGTCGAACGGCGAGCCGTCTTCGTCATGCACGTAGGTCATGCGGATCGGGGCGTCGAACTGCACGAAGGCGCCGTTGGCGTCCTTCAGCGTGCGCAGCTGGTTCCACGGATTGGTGCCGATGCTCCACTCGTAGGTGGTCGACTGGTTGGGGATCTCGTTGAACCCGGTGAGTGCGGTCGCGAACAGCGGGCCGCAGTTGAGGCCCCACATGCCCGGCCCCTGCGTGATGGTCACGCCGGTACCGAGCTTCACCGGGTTGCCGCCGAGCGTCAGCAGCATCGTCTCGCGATCAAAGACGTAGGTCTGGTTGCCCGAGTTGACGGCAGTCGCGTCGGTGAAGTACGGCGTCTCGCTGTTGGCGAAGTTCGCCTGGTTCTGCGTGAGGTTCGCCCGCAGCATGTGGAAGTAGCCGTTCAGGGTCAGGTCCCCGCTGGCGAGTTCCGGCGAGTCGGCGGTGATCGTCGTGTTGGACCACACGAACGCCGCCGTGCCGGTCGACAGCGAGGCCGGCCAGCTGAACTCGACCGAGCCGCGCGCCTGGCTCCAGAAGTTGCACCACTGGTTGGTCGTGAACGACGAGGCGATGCTGACCGGCGTGCTCTCCAGCTGCCACTGGCCGTTGACTCGCGACGCGGTGCGCACGAAGTCGCTGCCGGTGAACATCACCCGCTGTTCGCCGCCGCCGTTGGGGCTGAAGTACTCCATCTCCTCGTTGACCAGGTCACCGAGCGTGATCGAGGCGCGCGTGCGCTTCTGCAGCTTGCCGGCGGCGATGACGAGCGTGTACGGCGTGCGCGTGTTGTTGCCGAAGTTGCGGCGGTAGATCGTCTGGCCGTCGACGAGCGTGACGTTCTCGGGAAACCAGACGCCTTCGAAGCCGGCCCAGCCGTAGCGGCCGTTCTCGTCTTCGACCGGGAAGCCCGACATCTGCTCGACGCGGTCCTCGGTGGTCGCATCGTAGAGGCCGTAGCGGAAGACGCGCGTCTCGTAGTCATTGCGGTCCAGCACGGCCAGTGCATTGCCGTTCGATACCTCGCGGCGGGCGACGTAGTCCGAGTTGAACTGCAGTTGGTACTCGGCGCTGTCGAGCTGCGTGCCGCCACCATTGTTCATGGCGAAGGCCTTCTCGGCGTAGGCGCGACCGGTATCCGTGTTCGGATTGCCGACGACGTGGCAACGCTCACGCACGGCGTACTCGCCGTTGGCGACAGCGCCGCCGACGTCGCCGTGCGACATGTAGAACTCGACTTCGCTCTGGCCGTCGTTGCGCGCCACCGTGCGCAGGTAGCCCTCGAACATCGTGTCGGTGCTGTCGTGGTTCTCGGTCTGCGCCAGATTCTTGAAGTAGAGGGTGAACTGGCCGAGCGGCTGCGCGTCGGTCGATTCCTCGGTGACGGTCAGTTTGCCGTAGATCGTCGAGGCCTGTTCTTCGCCCATCGACTCCGTCTGCTCGATCCAGAACTTCACGACCTGCGGCGACGAGTTGTCGGCGCGCGTCGATTCGACGACCCATTCCTCGAACGTCGGGCCGGTGTTGCCACGCTCGCCGCCGCCACGGTCGTCCTGTTCGACCAGCGCGCGGTAGGCGCCGGCATTGGTCTGTTGCCAGTAGTTCGTCTGCTTCAGGCTGTTCAGGATCATGTTGACCGTGTCCAGCGCCTGCATGCTGTCGTCACGGATCCAGAACCGCGTCGGGTCGGTCTCGTAGTCGCTGCCCGCAATGGCGCGCAGGCCGGCCGGCAGCCGCACCGAGGAGCCGCCGCCGCTGTCGGACTCGACGATCGACACCTGTTCCGGTGCTTGCAGCCCGGTGACATCACCGGTGGCGGTGCCGCCGCCGCCGCATGCGGTGAAGGCCAGGGCAAAGAGACAAGACGAGGTGACTACGAGTTGACGCATGTTCTGGGACTCTCCATTGGCCAGACGACTTGGTCCGGGCGAGCCATGCCCATCGACATGAGGTGCAATTCCAATTGAGGGAGACTTCCCTGGGCCCGTTAGTCTTGGCGCCATGCTGTTTCGTCGACTGTCGCAGTTCACGACGCTATGCGTCCTGACCACGGCCGCGCTGGCGCAGGAACGCGCCCATGCGTTCGTCGGTGCCCGCATCGAACCGGTCGATGCGCCGGTGATCGAACGCGGCACGTTGCTGGTTCGCGGCGGCCGGATCGTCGCGCTCGGTCCGGTTGCCGACGTGAAGGTCCCGGACGATGCCGAGCGCATCGATGCCGCCGGCCGCACGATCATTCCGGGCCTCGTCTGCAGCCATTCGCACATCGGTGCAGTGGCGGGAGCCGATGGCAGCGGGCCGATCCAGCCCGAGGTGCGTGCACTCGACGCGATCGATGCGCTCGACCCCGGCATCCAGAAGGCGCAGGCCGGTGGCATCACCACGGTGAACGTGATGCCCGGCTCCGGCCACCTGCTCTCCGGCCAGACCGTCTACCTGAAGCTGCGCGACGGCCGCACCGTCGAGGACATCGCGATCAAGAACGCCGACGGCAGCATCGCCGGCGGCATCAAGATGGCGAATGGCACCAATCCGCAGAAGGACCCGCCGTTCGCCGGCACCCGCGGCAAGGCTGCGGCCCTGATGCGGGCGCAACTGCACCGCGCGCTCGACCACAAGAAGAAGCTCGACGCGGCGAAGGACGATCCGAGCAAGGCGCCCGACCGCAGTCTCGGCCTCGAAGCGCTGGTCGAAGTGCTCGAAGGCAAACGCGTCGTGCACCACCACACGCACCGCCAGGACGACATCATCACGGTGTTGCGTTTGCAGCAGGAGTTCGGCTTCCGCTGCGTGCTGCACCACGTCAGCGAAGGCTGGATGGTCGCCGACCAGATCGCGGCGGCGAAGGTGCCGTGTTCGGTGATCGTGCTCGATTCGCCGGGTGGCAAGCTCGAAGCGTTGAACTTGTCGCTGACGACCGGTGCGGTGCTCGATCGCGCCGGGGTCCTGGTCGGTTTCCACACTGACGACGGCATCACCGACAGCCGGCTGTTCCTGCGTTCTGGCGCGCTCGCGGTGCGCGCCGGCATGGAACGCGACAAGGCGCTGCAGGCGCTGACGATCGCCAATGCGCGCATGCTCGACCTGCAGGATCGCGTCGGCACGCTGACGCCGGGCAAGGACGCCGACTTCGTGGTGTTGTCGGGTGACCCGTTCTCCGTCTACACGCGCGTGCTGCAGACGTGGGTCGAGGGCAAGAAGGTGTTCGACCTCGCCGATCCGAAGGACCGCCTGTTCGCGAACGGCGGCTACGGCGCGTCGGAAGGGCAGGCGATGTCGATGTGCTGCTTCGGCACGGAGGGCGGCCAGTGATTCTCCCGCTCCTGGTTTCGTTCGCGGCTGCGATGCCGCAAGGCGAGACGCCGGTGCCGGTGCCGGTGCCGGCGCCCGCAGTTCCCGCAGTTCCTGCTGCAGCGTCGACCGGCAAGACCTTCGTCGTGCTCGCCGAGACGTTGGTGACGATGGCCGGTGCGCCGATCCCGAACGGCGCGGTGCTGGTGCGCGACGGCAAGATCGAGAAGGTCGGCCCCGCGACCGAGGTCGCTGCCGGCGCCGACGTTCCGGTGCTGCGCGCCAAGATCGTGACGCCGGGCCTGATCGATGCGCATTCGACGGTCGGCCTGAGCGGGTCGCGCAACGTGCCACACGACCAGGACCAGGTCGAGAAGTCGGCGCCGATCCAACCCGAACTTCGCGCCCTCGATGCGTTCCACCCACGCGATGAACTGGTGGCGTGGTTGCGTGGCTTCGGCATCACCACGGTGCACACCGGCCATGGGCCGGGTGCGCTGGTGTCGGGGCAGACGATGGTGGTGAAGACGCACGGTCGTTCGGTCGAAGCCGATGTTGTCGTGCCGCTCGCGATGGTGGCGGTGACGCTCGGCGATGGCAGCCGCGGGCGCGAAGGCAAGGCGCCGGGCACGCGGGCGAAGTCGGTGGCGATGTTGCGCGAGCATCTGCAGAAGGCGCGCGAGTACGTCGCCAAGCGCCAGAAGGATCCGGATACCGCGCTCGACCTCGCGATGGAGACCACCGGGAAGGTGCTGGCCGGCGAAGTCCCGCTGCTGGTCACGGTGCATCGCGCGCACGACATCCTGGCGGCGTTGCGAGTGGCGAAGGAGTTCGGCGTGAAGATCGTGCTCGACGGCGCGGCCGAGGCCTACCTGGTCGGCCCCGAGATCCTCGCTGCGGGTTGTGCAGTCATTCCGCACCCGGCGATGGCGCGCACCGGCGGCGAGTTGAAGAACGGCACGATGGAGCTCGCCAAGCTGCTGCACGACGCCAAGGTGCCGTTCGCCCTGCAGAGTGGCTACGAGAGCTACGTGCCGAAGACCCGCGTGGTGTTGTGGGAAGCGGGCGTCGCCGTGGGGCGCGGCCTGCCGGCCGATGCTGCGCTGCGGGCGCTGACGATCGACGCGGCGAAGTTGCTCGGGATCGCGGCGCGGACCGGCACGCTCGAGGTCGGCAAGGACGCGGACCTGGCGATGTTCGACGGCGATCCGTTCGAGTACACGACCCATTGCGTGGGCACGGTGATCGACGGCGTGCAGTACGTGGGCGCGCCGCGCTGAAGTCCCGATTCGAGAGGTAGTCCGTCCCGCGCTGCGGTGACGGCGTCAGATCGTCGATGTAGCCCAAGATGAAGGGCTACTGGCCGCTGCTGCTGCTCGCCGCCGCGTTGTCGGCGATCGATGCGTGGGCGACCTTGACCTTCACCGGACGGCACCACGTCGAACACGCCCCGCTGGCCTGGTTCCATGCGTCGGCGGAGTTCACGATCCCGACCTTCTTCTCGGTGGCGACGATGTTCGCGGCGGGCCTCGGTTGCTGGCGGCAGGTCGGGGCGCCGCGCTGGTGCTGGCGACTGCTCGGCACGCTGCTCTGCTTCCTGGCGATCGACGATCTGTGCATGGTGCACGAGCACGTCGGCTGCTTCGTGCACGCGTGGTTCGACGGCGCCGGCGTCTATGGCTGGGTGCTCGTGCTCGGCCCCGTGTTCGCGACGATCGGCGGCATCTGCGCGTTCCGGTTGTGGCGTGCCTTCGCGGACGAGCCGGCGCGTCGCTTGCGGATGCTCGCCGGCTTCGTGGTGCTGGGTCTCGCGCTCGGTTGCGAGGCGCTCGAGAACGCGGTCATGCAGTCGGGTTGGCGCCCGCGCGGCATCGAACTGCTCGCCTACGCACACTGGATCGAGGAGTCGCTCGAGATGCTCGGCCCGGTGCTGCTGCTGACGGCGACGTGGCCCCGTCGGGCCGTCGCCTACAGGGAGGCGCCGATCTCTTCGTACACCGTCGTGCGCTGGACCGGTTCGTAGCCCGCTTCGCGGATCAGGTGCGAAATCTGCGTCGGGTTGAGCGCCTGCGGCTCGGTGGTGCCGGCGTCGTGCGTGATCTTCTCTTCGGTGACCGTGCCGTCGATGTCGTTGGCGCCGAACGACAGGGCCGTCTGCGCCGATTCCTGCGTCAGCATGATCCAGTAGGCCTTGATGTGCGGGAAGTTGTCGAGCATCAGTCGCCCGACGGCGATCGAACGTTGGTCGAGGTGCCCGGTGGTGACGTGGCCGAAGTTCTCGAGGTCGGTGTGGTAGGGCCAGAACGCCAGCGGGATGTAGGCCATGAAGCCACCGCACTCATCCTGCAGTTCGCGCAGCTTGACGAGGTGCGTGACGCGTTCTTCGACGCGCTCGATGTGGCCGTACAACATCGTCGCGTTCATCTTGAAGCCGGCCTTCTGCACCTTGCGCGCGGTGTCGAGCCAACCCTGCGGGCCCTGCTTCTCGCGGAACACCGCCTTGTGCACGCGGTCGGTGAGCACCTCGGCGCCGCCGCCCGGGCAGCTGCCGAGGCCCGCTTCGCGCAGGTCGGCGAACACTTCGTCGTGGCTCTTGCCCGAAATCTTCAGCATGTGGTCGATCTCGACCATCGTGAACGCCTTGACGTGGATGTCGGGCCGCGCGCGCTTCGCGGCGCGCACCACGTCGAGGTAGTACTCGTACGGCATCGTCGGGTGGATGCCGGCGACCATGTGCACTTCGGTGACCGGCCGGTGCAGCTGCTCGCGCACCTTCTGTTCGACGATCGCCGGCGTCATCAGGTAGGCGCGCTCTTCGCCTTCCTTCGCCGCGAACGCGCAGAACTTGCACGAGTAGATGCAGATGTTCGTGTAGTTGACGTGCTGGTTGATGTTGAAGAACGTCTTCTTGCCGTGCCGCTGCGTGCGCACCCTGTGCGCCATCAGGCCGACCGCCGCCAGGTGCGGGGTTTCGTAGAGGCGCACGCCGTCTTCGAACGACAGCCGCTGCCCGGCGCGCACTTTGGCGTCGATGTCGCCGAGGCCGGCCTTGTGGACCAGTTCGCGGGCGAGGGTGTCGTCGAGGTGCGTGTAGGCGTGGGCGTTCATGCGGGGGCGGACAGGCTAGGCGGGGATCGGGGGGCAGTGAAGTAGAACGGTGGCGCTGGCGTCGAATTGCCATTGGCCGATGCGATCGGCAGCATTGCGCGGGGCCTTGTTCGCAGGGGAAGGTCGTGCCGTTTGCCGCTTATCCCGGTCGTGTCCGCCTGCCGATGGGGCGCGCGGAGAGAAAACCTGATGCGCTGCATTGTCGTCGACGACGAACCCACGGCCCGCCTTCACCTTCGCATGCTGCTTGAGGCCAATGGCCAGGTCGACGAGGCGGAGAACGCCGCCGTCGCGCTGGAGCAGATCCGCGAAGCAGTCAAAGCGAAGACGCCCTACGACCTCGTGTGCCTCGACCTGTCGATGCCGGGGCCGGATGGACTGGAGACGGTCGCGATGATCCGCGAGATCGATCAGTACATGCGCGCTGGAAAGCGCACCGGCGTCGTCATCGTGACTGCGTCGAGCGACACGCAGGACATTCTGGCGGCGTTCAAACAGAAGGCCGACGCCTACCTGGTGAAGCCGGTGTCGATGAAGAAACTCGCTGATGCGATGGAACAGGTCCAAGAGCGCACTGTCGCAGAGCAGCAGAAGCCGTGAAGGGCGTCATCTTTGTCCTGTTCGAGGAGTTCGTCGTGCAGAACTGGGGCGAGGCGACGTTCGAGTCGCTGCTCGCCGATTGTCCGCACACGGCCAGAGAACCGTTCGTGTCACCGAAGACGTATCCGGACCAGTGGATCGTCGATCTGTTGACCGCCGCATGCACGCGGTTGCACGTCGCGGCACCCGACGCGCTGCGGGCCTTCGGCAAGTTCTGCTTCGCCGGGCTCGCCAATCGCTTCCCCGGCTTCGTGCACGGTCTGACCGATCCGCGCAAGTTGATCGAGTCGGTCAATGGCATCATCCACGTCGAAGTTCGCAAACTGATGGACGGCGCCGAGCCGCCGAGTGTGCGTTGTGAGTCGGTGGCAGGGGAGCCGAACTCGATCGACGTCCACTACGACAGCAAGCGTGGCATCTGCGCGCTGATGTCCGGCCTCCTTGACGGTTGCGCCGAGTACTTCGCCTCGCAGTACGAGCACACGCATACCACGTGCAAGCATCGCGGCGATGCGAGTTGCACCTTCCGCATCAACTTCCCGGCGCTCGTTCCCGCGCGCGCATGAGCCCGGAGCAACCGGACGCGGTCACGCTGGGGCGGCGGCTGGTGCGCGAAAAGCAGCGCATCGCCGTGCTCGAGCGCGTCATCGAGGACAAGACTCGCGAACTGTTCCTCGCCAACGAGACGCTGCAGCAGCAGAACCAGACGCTCGAACAACTGGTCGAGTTGCGCACGCTCGAGCTGCGCGATGCTCTGTGCAACGCGCAGGCGGCAAGTCAGGCGAAGTCGGACTTCCTGGCGCAGATGAGTCACGAGTTGCGCACGCCGTTGCATGGGCTCGCGGGCACCATTGACGTGCTCGGCCGCACGACGCTGAGCGAACGACAGCGAGAGCTGATCGGTTTGTGCCAGCAGTCGAGTTCACGCTTGCTGCGGGTGATCGGCGATGTGCTCGATTGGTCGCGCATCGAATCGGGCAAGCTCGAGTTCGAGAGCAAGCCGCTGTGCGTGCAGGATCAGGTGATGGCGGCGATTCAGTCGGTGGCGGCGGCGGCCTCCCAGAAGGGGCTGGCGTTGCGCGTCGACATGGCGGTCGTGCCGCCGCTACTCATTCTCGGCGACACGCACCGGCTCGGCCAGGTGCTCGGCAACCTGCTCAGCAACGCGTTGAAGTTCACCGCGAAGGGCGAGATCGGTGTCGTCGTGCGGCAGGCCACCGGCAAGGACGGCGCAGTCTGCATCGAGTGGAGCGTGAGCGACACCGGATGCGGCATCCCACCCGCGGCGCTGAAGCGAATGTTCCAGCCGTTCTCGCAAGCCGAAGCAGCCACCACACGAAAGTTCGGCGGCACGGGGCTCGGCTTGTCCATCGCAAAACGCATCGTCGAAGCCGCTGGCGGCGCCATCCACGTCACATCGGACGTAGGCGTCGGCACGACGTTCACTTTCACGACGACCCACAAGGTCGCGACCAAACTCGAAGTCCCGGAATCAACGCTTGTCGGCGTGTCGTTGCACGGCGTGCGCGTGCTGCTCGTCGACGACCACCCCGTCAATCGCACACTCGGCGACACGATGCTGCAGGAACTCGGCTGTACGGTGTCGATGGCCGAAGACGGTCCCCAAGCGATTGCGAGCGTGAAGGCGCAGGCGCCGGACATCGTGCTGATGGACTGCCACATGCCGGGCATGACCGGCCTGCAGGCCACGCGCAAGATCCGGCAGCTGGGCTACAAGGGGCCGATCCTCGCGGTGTCCGCCGATGTGTCGCCGGACAATCGCGAAGCGGTGCTGCAGGTCGGCATGCAGGGTCTGCTCGGCAAGCCGTTCCGGCAAACGGATCTGGTCAAGGCGATGGTTCGGCAACTCGGTGCGGTGCCGGCCCCGGCGTCGAAGGCCAATGCCGACGTGCTGCCGGAGCTCGCTACGCAGACTCCGGCCAATGCGAGCCCGACCGCGACGAGTCCGTTGCCGACTCCGGCGACGTCGAGTCTGGCTGCGACGACCCCGCTCTCGCCGGTGACGAGCGTTGTTGACGCACCGCTGTTCGACGAAGAAGCTGCACTCGAAGCGGTCGGCGGCAAGCGCGATTTCGTCGTGCGCCTCTGTCGCGTGTTCCTGGAGCACCTGCCGGCCAGCGTCGAAGCCGTGCGGGCAGCGCTCGGCGGCGCCGATCCGCATGTGCAGCAGAAAGCGGCCCACGCGGTGAAGGGCGCTGCGGCCTCGGTGGGGGCGCAGCGATTGCGCCAGCTCGCGGGAGCGCTCGAAGACGCAGGCAAAGCCGGCCAGCTCGAGCCCTCGCGCCGCACCGAGCTCGACGAGGTGGTGGCCGCGACCGATTCGGCCGTTCGTGCCTTCGTGTCTCGCGGCTGACTTCTTCGCAACGCGACGGCAGGGCACGGAGCGCGTCCATCGAGTTGACCGCGCAGTGTGCGTCGGCGACGTTACCGATCAGGAGACCCATGCCGCTTCGCACCCTCGCCCTGTCCGTTCTGTTCTCCGCCGCTCTCATCGCCCAGGCCAAAGAACGCAACGAGGCCGAGTTCGACACCGAACTCGCGCGCGTACACGAACTGATGCGCCAGTCGAAATGGAGCGACGCCAAGACGGGGTTGCTCGCCATCGTCGAGAGCCACGCCAACAAGGTCTACGTGCAAGCGCAGTGCGACGCGCTCGCGGCCGATCTCGAAACCTGCGCGTTCTTCGCGGTGGCGAAGGCGCCGACCATGCAGGACCTCGTGCATGGCAAGATCCTCGCGTGGGATGCGCGCACCGGTCGCATCAAGGTTTCGTTCACGACGGACTGGAGCGATTGGGTGCCGCTCGGTGCCGAAGGCGAAGAAGCCGCCGCAGGCACGACCGTCAAGAAGACGCGGAGTACTGGCGAGCTTGTCGTGCATCCCTTGGTGTTCGCCGGCCCCTACACCGTCACCATGTCGGGCAAGACTCACCCGGCCGGCGATCGGTCGTTGCAGGTGTGGTTCGACATCGACCCATCCGGTTCCGGTTGGTTCCAGGCTGGTTTCGGTGCGGATTTCGGCGGCTCCTACATCAAAGCGTTCATCGCGCAATCCAAAGGGGAAGGCGGCCCGGTGTCGCAGGTCGAGTCGCACAAGAACCTGCCCAAGCCCGGCACGCCGTACAAAGCCGTGTTGAAGGTCACCGAGAACGCCATCGAGACGATGCGCGACAACAAGGTGGTCGTGAAGACGGATCGCTCCGGGGCCGAGTTCGGTCGCGTCGGTATCGAGTTCGGGATGAGCGACGAGGTCGTGCTCGACGGCAAGGTCGAGCCTTCGTGCTTCCAAGGCCAGATCGACGAAGCGTTGGCGCGGCAGCGCGAGCAGTTCGTAAAGACGTTCGACGCGAAGAAGGCGCTGCCGAAATGGGTGTTCGAACGGCCTCAGATCGTGCGCACGCAGCCGAAGTCGCGGTCGTGGTTGCCTGGTCTCGGCAACCAGATCGCCAAGGACCTTGAGCAATTGGTCGTGCAAGTCCTCGAAGGCAAGTTCGCCGAAGCCGAGGCGGCACTGCCGAATCTGCATTCGCTGTCGGCGTCGCCGTTGACGCGTTCGTTCCTGCAGGCGTTGCTGCACGTTCGTCGGGACCGACCCGATGCCGCGTTGGCGATCACCCAGAAGCTCTTGGTCGAAGCACCCGAAGAGACGACGGTCCGTCTGTTGCATGCGCAGGTGCTCGAGGACGTCGGACGCAGTGACGAGTCGCTGCAGTTGCTGCAGGCTGCGG
The DNA here is from genome assembly GCA_005776475.1 of Planctomycetia bacterium. Classification (GTDB taxonomy): domain Bacteria; phylum Planctomycetota; class UBA1135; order UBA1135; family UBA2386; genus UBA2386. Next base: position 9,909 of record SXPB01000203.1, on the reverse strand, counting down.
TGGCCGCGGATCCCGGTTACGACGAAGGCCATTCGCTGCTGTGCACGACGTTGATGCGGCGAGGTCGCCTCGACGACGCGCGGCGGGTCGTGCGCGATGCCAAGACGAAGCACGGCCTGTGGCAGGAAATGGGGCCGCTCGAAACGATGCTGGCGATGTCGACGCGCGGCCCGAATTGGTCGCGCCGCTTCACCAGCCGGAGTGCGCACTATGAAGTCATCACGGACATCGATGCCAAGGTCGCGTTCGAAGCGTGCCGCGTGCTCGAACAGTCCTATGTCAACCTGATGGCGCAACTGACGTGGATCAAGGAGGACCGCAGCCTGCCGCGCTTCCGCGTGTATCTGTTCTCCGGCGAGGAAGGCTACCAGGCCTACAACAAGGCGATCCTCGGCGGCACGCAGCCGCATACGGCGGGCATCTACTCGCCGGTTCTGAAGCAACTGCTGATCTGGAACGTGCCGCGGCGCGAAGACATGGTGCGCACGGTGCGGCACGAGGGCTTCCACCAGTTCCTCGATCGACTGATGGAGCGCCCACCGTCGTGGCTGAACGAAGGCTTCGCCGAGTTCTGGGAAACGGCGCAATACCAGCAAGGCAAACTGGTCGGTGGCCAGGTGCGCAAGGATCACATCGCGACGCTGATCCGCAGCCGCAATGCGTTGCCGAAGTTGCGCGACTTCGTGCACGGCGGCTACGACGACTTCTACGCCAACGCGCAGCAGCGCTACGCGCAGGCATGGGCGTTGGTGCACTTCCTGCGCAAGGGGCCGCAACTGCACACTGCACGCTTCACCAAGTTGTGGACCGAACTGCGCACGGCACAGAGCACGCGAACGGCCGTCGATGCGGCGTTCGCCGGCGTCGATTGGGACAAGTTCGAAGCCGATTTCTGGCAGCACCTGCAGTCGCTGAAGTAGCCGCCGCAGATTTCGCGGCAGGTGTGAGATCAGGACGAACAGCTGATGGTGGAGTATCCGTTCATCCAGAATGCTGCCGAGTCCGCGAGGCTCGTCGCGCAGGGGCAGTTCTTCGCCGAATGCACCGAGCGGTTCCTGCGCGCGGCCGGGGTCGAGGCGGCCACTCGCGTGCTCGATTTTGGATGTGGCACCGGTGCAGTGTCCGAGCTGCTGGCAAAGGTGTGTGGCGGCGGGGTCAAGATCGTGGCCTTCGACAGGTCGGCTGCGAGCGGCGACTTCGCGCGGAGCACCGACCGCCGAGTCGAATTCGTGACTGGTGAAGATCTGCCGCCGGGCCCCACCACAGCTGATTCGACACGGGCGCCGGGGCTTGCGCGCCCGACGAACGTCGCTACCTTGCGCGCCTTCCCGAGAGGCCACCATGCAACGCATCTGCATCGCTGTGTCCGCCTCCCGGTTCTCGCGCGCCTGACCGGCGAGCGGCGGCCGGGTTGAGCGTCGACTCCTGACACCGGTTCCATTCCGGCGTGCTCGCGCACGCCATGGCACTCAGCAGATGCATTGCCCGAAGGACCGCGGAGGGCGGTCCGTTGCGAAGTCCCTCCAACTCTGCGCCCAGGTGCACGACGCGTTGTCGTATGCCCTCGGCGAATCCTCCGATCCGGTCCTGATGGACCTCGTGCTCGACTGCGTCGAGCCCATGCAAGGCGACAAGCACGTGCTCGTCGTGATGCAGGATCCGTGCGGCCACGGCCTGGTCGCTTCTCTGGCAGCTCTCGATCGCGCGCGCGGATTCCTGCGCGATGCGGTCGCCGAATCGGTCACGCGCAAGCGTGCGCCGCAGCTGTCGTTCACGGTTCTGCCGGCCGGAGGTGCACCATGACCGTGGTGCACCGCTGGTTGGCGGAGCCAATGCCGCGCGACGTCGCCGCGGCCCTCGACCGGCTCGCGCAGGCGCCGGGCGTGCAGCACGTCGCGGTGATGCCCGACGTGCACCTCGCCGAGCACGTCTGCATCGGCACCGTCGTCGGTACCGTCGATCGCCTGTATCCGCAGGCGGTCGGCGGCGACATCGGATGCGGTATCGCCGTCACCGCACTCGCGGCGACCGCCGAAGTGTTCGCCGATGCCGCGGCGGCGGACCGGGTGTTCGCCGCACTGCACGAACGCGTGCCCGCGCTGCGGCAGCGGCGGCGGCGCGAACTCGTCGACGTCGGGTTCTCCGACCAGGCGCTCGATCGCAGCGTGCGCCGCGACATGCAGTTCGAACTTGGCACGCTCGGCCGCGGCAACCACTTCCTCGAAGTGCAAGCCGACGACGCCGACCGGTTGTGGCTGATGGTGCACAGCGGCTCGCGCGCGCTCGGCCCCGCGGTGCGCGACCATCATCTCGCGCGCGGCCAGCCGGTCGGCAAGGGCCTGGTCGCGCTGCCGGACGTCGGGCACGGCCGCGACTACCTGCACGACCACGACGTCGCGGTGTGGTTCGCGGCGCAGAACCGGCGCGCCATCGCCGAGGCTGCCGCGGTGGCGTTGCACGAAGCGCTCGGCATCGCGACGGACTGGGCGACGTGGCAGGACGTCGTGCACAACTTCGTGCGCCGCGAACGGCACGGCGACGTCGAGGCGTGGGTGCATCGCAAGGGCGCGGCTTCGGCGCAGGCCGGCGAGTTCGGCGCGATCCCAGGTTCGATGGGCAGTTGGTCGTTCCACGTCGAAGGGCGCGGCTGTGCGGCGTCGTTGTGTTCGAGCTCGCACGGGGCCGGCCGGCGGTTGCCGCGCGGCGAAGCGATGCGCCGCATCGCGCCGCGCGAACTCGAACGGCAACTCGACGGCGTGCACTTCCCGCGCGAGCAGGCGGCGGCGCTGCGCGACGAAGCGCCGAGCGCCTACAAGGACATCGGGTCGGTGATGCGGGCGCAACGCGACCTCGTCAAGGTCGTGCGACGGCTGCGGCCGGTGCTGAGCTGGAAGGGGGCGTGATCAATCGCCCAGGACGAGGGTCACGCGTCCGGTCACCGCCGCGACGCCCTGCAGCGCGCCGCCGGGTTGCCCGGCGAGCGCCTGCAGGTGCAGCACGCAGCCGCGCAACGCCGGCAGCCGCGGGATCGGGATGGTCGCCGAGCCGACGCCGCTCGCTGCCGTCGTGCCGAGGCAGAACAGCTGTGGATCGATCAGATACTGCGTGCAGCCGCCACCGAGCGACACCACCGTCGGGGCGGTGTCTGCGAAGAGCGCGAACAACACGTTCGGCAGGGCGGGTTCGACGTGCAGCCGGAACAACGGGTTGCCAAGGTAGGGCCGGCTGTCGACGACGAGTTTCGGTTCGGGGTTGCCGCAGCCGGTGCCGGTGGTGGCAGGCGCCACGGCCGGCGACGTGGTCCAGCGCCACCATCGTTCGCCATCGGACAGGATCGCGTTGTGTGGATCGGCCGCCGCCCGCTGCCAGGGAATCGAGTAGATCGCCTGGGGCGGTGTCGGTGTCCAGGTGTTGCCGTTCCATCGCCATGCATCGCGCACCGAGGACGTCGCGCTGCCGCCGACGAACGCGCTGCCGCCGCTCAGCAACAGATCGCCAGACATCGGATCGACGACGAGGGCAGCGCCGTGTCGCCCGATCGGGCGCACCGGCGGGAAGCGCGGCGTCCACGTCATACCGTCGAACTCCCAGGTGCCGTCCGATGCCGGGCCATTGGGCGCTTGCACGCCGCCGAACAGCACGAGCCGATTGCTCGCCGGGTGGAACGCCATCGCTGCGCGCGCCAACCCCTGCGGCGATTGCAACGGTGCGCGCTGTTGCCAGTCGACGCCGTCGAACTCCCAGGTGTCGTTGAAGTACGTGAATTGGTAGCCGCCGAACAGGACCAACACTCCGCGTGACGAATCGAAGGCCAACGCATACTGGAAGCGCGACGGTGGCCGGTTGGCCGTGATCCGCACCTGCCACTGCGCCCCGTTCCATTGCCACGTCTTGTGGTCCGGCACCGGCGTCAGCGTGAACGTGAGGTTGCGCAGCGGGTCGAAGGCGATCTGGTGCGACCAGCCGATCAGCGGCACCTGGGCCGAGGGCATCCGATGCCACAAGCCATTGAACTCCCATGTCTCGATCGGGCCACCGTTGCCGGTCAACGCGACGAAGCGATCCCGCGTCGAGTCGTACGTCATTGCCTGCACGTGGGCCGGCTGCTCGAGCGTGTGCGCCTGGCTCCAGGCGTTTCCCGTCAGCGTCCAGGTGTCGGCGTGGTCGTTCTCGAAGCTGGGGTTCTTGCGTCCGCCGAACAGCGCGGTGCGTTGTCCAACCGGATCCCAAGCCAGGCCGTGCCCGTATCGACCCGGTGGTGTCAACGTGCTGACGAGCTGTGTCCACGACGAGCCGTCGTAGGACCAGGTGTCGGCCAGCGGTGGTTGGAAGGTGCCTGCGTCGCCGCCGAACAACACGATGGTCTGCAGGTCGGGGCGATACGCGATCGACGCGGCTCTGCGCGGCGAGAGCGGCGGTGCCGGGTGTGGTAGCCAGTTCGTGCCGTTCCATTCCCACGTCGCCGGGAACCAGGTGTCGACGAGCACGACGCGCTGCCGCGCGGCGTCGTACGCCATGGTGGCGCTGTACGCGGATGGCACCGTTGCCGGCGCGCGGGCGAGCCAGGACGAACCGTTCCACGTCCACGTGTCGTTCAGGAACGTGCCCGAGAGCGGGTCATAGCCACCGAAGAGAACGACCTCGCCGCGCGCCCGGTCGAAGGCCATGACGGGTTGCTGTCGTCCCGGAGGCGCGACGGATGTCGGAACCTGACTCCACGCATTGCCGTGCAGACGCCAGGTGTCGGTCGATGGGATCGAGGATCCGATGGGCGAGCCACCGAAGACGACCACGTCCTTGCGAAGCTCGTCGAAAGCGCAACCGAACCCATCGCGCAGCGGCGCTGGCTGATTCGTCGCCAACTGAGTCCACACCCTGCCGTCGAAGACCCAGGTGTCTTCGCGACCTTCGCCGCCGAACATCACGATGCGCTGGCGCACCGTGTCGGTCACCATGCCGTGCCGCTGCCGTGCCGGAGGGGCGATGTCGATTGGCATCCACCTCTGGGACATGGCCGAGGCACAAAGGCAGGCAGCCAACAATGCGGGGAAAGCGTGCATGGCGAGCCTCCGAAGAGTGGGCGACCACGGTATCACGCCGGGCGCCATCGGCGTGGCCCACGGGGTCTTTCGTGATACGACTGCACGTGGCGCGCGCAGATATGCTGCGATGCCGCCAAGCGGGAGTCACCATGAAGAACACGAAGAAGAGCTGGGCCGAGAAACTAGCCACCGACCACGGCTTGCCGAAGGTCGAGCCGATCCCGCCGCGCATGCAGGCGAAGTGGGGCAAGGGCACGCTGGTGATTGCCGCGCCGCGCGAAGTCGATGCGCTGATGCAGAAGGTCGCCAAAGGCAAGGTGACGACGTTCGCGGAACTGCAGCGGGCGCTGGCCAAGAGGCACAAGGCTTCGTGTGCATGCCCGATGACGACCGGCATCTTCGCCAACATCGCCGCACACGCCGCCGACGAGGCCGAGCAGGCGGGCAAGAAGCGGATCACGCCGTACTGGCGCACCCTGAAGAGCGGCGGCGAGCTGAACCCCAAGTTCCCCGGCGGGCTCGCCGTGCTGCGGTCGCGGCTCGAAGCGGAAGGCCACACGGTGCAGGTGCGCGGCAAGCGCATGTTCGTGGTCGAGCATGAACGCAAACTCGTGCAGCCCGAGGCCGATTGATGGCGACGCGCCCGAAGTCGCCGCCGCGGCTCGTCGCGCTGCTGCGCGGCATCAACGTCGGCGGCAAGCACAAGCTTCCGATGGAGGAGCTGCGCCGGATCGCGACGCAGCTCGGCTGGCGGGACGCCGCGACCGTGATCCAGACCGGCAACCTGCTGTTCACCGCCGACGTCGACGAACTCGCGGCGGCGAAGACGCTCGAGCGCGCGCTCGCCGAGGAGTTCGGGTTCGCGGTGCCGGTGGTGGTGCGCCGCCTCGATGCGCTGCGGCGCGACCTCGCCGAATGTCCGTTCGCCGAGGCGCGCACCGAACGCCCGAGCCTGCTGCACGCCGGTTGGTCCCGTGCGAAGTTGCCGAAGACACTGGCCGCAGATCTCGCGCCGTACGCGAAGGGCGGCGAGCGGATCGCCGTGGTGGGGCACTGCGTGTGGATCGACTTCGTCGGCGGCGTCGCGCGTTCGAAGGTGACGTCCGCCGTGCTCGATCGGCTCGTCGAAGGCACGGTGACGCTGCGCAACAGCAAGACGTTCGCGGCGATCCTCGCCGGCGACGCCGGCGAATGAGCGTTCAGGTGTAGTGCAGCGAGACGGTCAGCAGGCCCGCCTTCCTGGCGCGCACCCGCACCCAGTGCGCCGCGTAGCCGGTCGGAAACAGGTGGAACTGGTAGCCGCGCCCCGGCACCTCGAGTTCAGCACACGGGTGCCAGGTGCCGTTGCCGAGCACATCGACTTCGATCGTGACCGGGCACGGAGTGTCCGCGTCGTTCACGACGTGCACGACTTTGTGTTCGTAGCCCGTCATCAGGTACGGATCGCTGGTCTGCTCGGCGGCGACCTGCCTTTGCCACCACGGCGCGCCCCAGCCCTGCGGCTTGCCCCAGCTCCACAGTTCGTCGAGGTGGCCGAACCACAGGCCCGACTGCGGCTGGCCGACCGCGTTGTCGGTCTGGTCGCCAGCGAGCACCAGCATGCCGCGCCACGACAGGAAGTCGGGGCAGACGCGCAGGTGTGTGCTGATCGGACGGATCGGCCCAACCGTGCCGCCGTAGACCATCGGCGGGACGTCGAAGAACGTGCCGAAGGCATCCATCAGGTAGCGCTCCGTCTGCACTTCGCGGATGCGCATCCACTCGGTGTTCCAGGTGTGGTCGAACGACTGTGAGCCCTTCGGCAGCAACCATCGCGTCCACTTGCCGTCGTGCAGCACGCGCAGGATCACCGTGCCGCGGTCCCAACCGAGCGCCCACAGGGTGTTGCCGTAGCGTGCGCCAGCAGTCGGGTTGTGCTTGCCGGTGACTTCGACGAACGGGTTGTTCTCGAGCACGGTCCAGCTGACGCCGTCCCACTCGGCGAGGCATCCGGCGGTCCGCTGGCCCAGGTACTCGAGTTCTTCATAGGTGTTGTTGGCGACGACGAGACGCCCCTGGGCACTGAACGCCGCCTTGAAGTGCGGTTGCGCGCCCTTCGGCAGGGCCAGCGCCTGGACGAGGTTCGCGAGTTCCTTGCAGGCGAGGCTCTGCACATCCACTTCGAACAGCAGGCCTTCCATGGTGAGGAACAGCACCTTCTGCTTCGGTTCCGCGAGGTGGCGGCACGTCGCGGTCAGCCGATGGCCCTTCAGGCCGTCGATCGTGCGCACGACGCCCGCGGCATCAATCACGTGCGGCCCTAGGAACACCTGCTTGCTGTCCCAGTGCACCAGGCGGTTGGCGAACGTGCCTGTGATCGAGGCTTCGTGCTTCTTCAGCACCATGTCCTCGCCCATCGAGTAGAGGCCAATGCCGTCGCCGCGAACGTGGGCGACGTAGCCGATCGCCCACAGCTTGTCCGCCCACGGGATCAACGCACCAATGCCGGTCTCGCTGTCGCTGCCGACGCCCTTGGCCATCACCGTGGCTTGCGGCAACACGTTGCCGATGCGCAGCGGCGGCGCGCCTTCCTGGAACAGTGGAACGGCAAGAACGAGGCAGGTCAGCGCGAGCATGCGCGGATGCTATGCGACTTCCGCCGAGCCCGTCGACGCGGAGGTGGCCGTACCGGCTCACTGCTTCGGCGATGGCAACTCCGGCAGCGCGGTCTTTGGGTTCACGCGTTCGTCGTCGACCAAGACCTGGATGCGCGTTGGCAGCAGCTTCGTTGCGTCTTCGGCGCGCAACGCTCCGTTGGCGACGAGGTTCTTCCGCATCTCCTCGACGCTTGCCTGCAAGCGGTCGCGAGCAGCCGTGGCTTCGGCAACGAACCTGGCGTCGTCCGTCCACTGGATGGTGGCTTCGACAACGGGCCGCAGCTTCGACTTGGCGGCCTTCTGCAGCAAGCGCATCGGATCGGGCAGGTACGGCAATTCGTCGTGCGCGATTTCGGGCAGTTGGAACGACCACCTGCTGTCCTTCGTCGGCGGCGTGTCCTGTCGCGTCACCCACTGCCGGACGTCCGGATGAATGCGCACCCGCTCGACGTCCGTGCGTTGCAGGGTCGGATGCTCGATCCAGTACGCGGGTTGCGGCGGCCAACTTTCTTCAGGTTCGCGCGCCGAGGTGTCTCGCATGGCAATCGGCGCGGAACGCGGCGGCTTCGTCCTCTTCTTCCCGGGCTCGAGCACGGTGACCCGCAGCGTGAAGTTGCAGGCGGGCGCCACGATGTCGGCGAAGCCAGGCGGCGCCTGTTTGGCCAGCAGTTCGCCGATGGCGATCGTGCGACGATCGCGCTGCAGCGTCAACTCGGGGCGCAGCAGGGGGAAGTCGCGCCGGAACAGCGTCGTCAACTCGGCCTGGTTGGTGTGCGCTTCGCGCGCGAGCAGCGCGAAGGCCGCGGCGCCGCACAGATCGCCTTCGACGAGGTCGAGCAGTTCGCCAGCGGGCACCTTGGCGTCGAGTGCGACCAGTGCATCGAGCAGGTGCAAACACACGACGCGCGCTTCCGCGTCGTCGCTGCTCTTGCGCCGCCACGTGCCGAGCGCGCGCTGCACCGGTGCGATCAGTTCCTTGTGCTTGCTGGCGCGAGTTTCGTGCGCGGCCCAGGCCACGTCGCGCGCTGCTGTGCCACCGAGGTTGGTGCGCAGCCGCTCGGGGTCCGCCGCTTGTGCGGCGACGCCGGCGGCGAGCGCGAACACGAACGTGGCGACCCGAACCATGGCTGCATCGTCGCCTGGATTGGCGATTCGTCAATCGCTCGACCGCCGACGCGGGGCAACGTGGCTATCCTGCCGCAATGCTCCGCATCCGGCTGCTTGCTTGTCTGCTCTCGCTGTCGATCGGCGTGAGTTTGCGTTCCCAGCCAGCAACGCCGACTGCCCCGGCCACTACGGCGCCACTGTGCATTGGCATTCTCGGTGCCAGCGTGTCGGATGGCTTTGGTTGCCTGTTGCGCGAGAATCGCGCCGACGGGATCCACGAGGCGCCGTTCCGGTTGGCGACCATGGTGGCGCTGGTCTGCGGCGATCGCCCGCTGCGCTTCGTCGACCAGGCATCGAGTGGGATGGGCCTCAATGCGAAACGCATCGGCAACGGCGCGGTTTCGGCGGTGCTCGACGCCGAGCCCCAGTGCGTGATCGCGCTCGATTTCCTGTTCTGGTACTGCTACGGCCAGCACGGCCCGAGGAACAAGCTGGAGGAAACCGAAGCGCGACGATTGGCCAGCTTCGAGCAGGGCCTGAACGAACTGGCGCGGTTCAAGGTCCCGGTCGTGGTCGGCGACATTCCGGACATGTCGCGTTCGGTGGGCAGGTTCCTGCCGGCTGCCTTCATGCCGCAGCTCGCGTCGATCGAGGCCGCCAATACGCGCCTTGCCGACTGGGCCAAGGAACACCCGAACGTGCGGGTCGTGCCGCTGTCGAAGCTGATTCGCCAGTTGCAGGAGGGGAAGGTCGTCGAGGTGGCCGGCAAGCCCTTCGCCGCCACCGACGAACAGCCCCTGCTGCAGGCCGATCAACTGCACGCAACCGCGGCCGGCCTCGCGGCGATTGCCTGCGTCCTGGTGGACGAGTTGGCGCAGGCGAAGCCCGAGTTCGCGTTGCCGCGCGGGTGCGACCCGGCGGTTGTGCTCACGTCCGCCCGGGCCTCGTTGGTCAAGAAGGCGGCGCCGATCCGCGCGCCGCAACCGGCGGATGCCGGCAAGTGAGTCGGGCCGCGCTCAGGCCTGGACCTGGCTGGTGACGACCTTCTTCTGCCCGGCGGGGTTGCCGAACTTGTCCGTCGCCGGCGTCGCGACCGGTTCGTACATCATGTTGCGCCGCTGCGG
>SXPB01000202.1 GCA_005776475.1 Planctomycetia bacterium | reverse complement strand
CCTCGAAGCAATCCGGCAGTTCTCGCTCGAACACGGTGCCAACGACTGCATGTTCATCCACCTGACGCTGCTGCCGTACCTGCGCGCGTCGGGCGAGTTGAAGACGAAGCCGACGCAGCAGTCCGTCGGCAAGCTGCGCGAGATCGGCATCCAGCCGCACGTTTTGGTCTGTCGGACCGAGATCCCGATGGATGCGGACATGCCGAAGAAGATCTCGCTGTTCTGCAATGTGCGGCCGGAGGCCGTCATCGAGGAACGCGACGTCGCCTATTCGATCTACGAAGTGCCGCTGATGCTGATCGACTCGGGACTCGACCAGCGCATCATCAACCACCTGCAGCTGGTGCCGCGGCAGAAGGTCGATGTCAGCGATTGGCAGCGCCTGCTGCAGATCGTGAAGAACCCCGAGCACACGGTCGAGATCGCCGTGTCCGGCAAGTACATCGAGCTGCACGACGCCTACAAGTCGATCTACGAATCGCTGAGCCACGCCGGCATCGCCAACCACTGCAAGGTCAAGCTGCGCAAGGTCTCGGCCGAGCAGGTCGCCAACGAAGGCGCCGACACGCTGCTCGCCGGCGTCGATGGCATTCTGGTGCCGGGCGGCTTTGGCGAACGTGGCTTCGAAGGCAAGATCGCGTCGATCCGCTACGCGCGGAAGCACAAGCTCCCGTTCTTCGGCATCTGCTACGGCATGCAGGCCGCCGTCGTCGAGTACGCGCGCAGCGAACTCGGCATCACCGACGCCACCACCACCGAGTACGACGCCAACGCACAGAGCCCGCTGATCGCGCTGATGGAAGACCAGAAGCGCACCAACGAGAAGGGCGGCACGATGCGACTCGGCTCCTTCGACTGCACGCTGAAGGAAGGCACCAACAGCCATCGCGCCTACGGCCAGACGCAGATCAGCGAACGGCATCGGCATCGCTTCGAACTCAACAACGCCTACCGGCGGCAACTGGCCGAGAAGGGGCTGGTGATGGCGGGCAGCAACCCGAAGCTGGACCTGGTCGAGATCGTCGAGATCCCGCGCGACAAGCACCCGTGGTTCGTCGGCGTGCAGTACCACCCCGAGTTCAAGACCTCGCCGCTGCGCCCGCACCCGCTGTTCCGCGACTTCATCGCCGCCGCGATCGAAGAGCAACGCAAGCGCGCCCGCTGATCCGGCCCTTGCGGTGACGCCGGCCGCGCGCGATCGTGCCTTGGTGTCGGTCCCGGCACCCACCCTGCGCGAACGGCTGGCGGCGCTGGCACTCGCGCTCGCGTGCGCCGTCGCGTTCCTCGGCGAAGCGCTGCTGCCGGGGCGTGCCCTGGTGCCGCACCCGCCTGAACTGCTCGACGTGGCGATGGCGGAGTCGATCGCGGCCGGTCGCCACGACGCCACCGAGATGCTGCGCGGCAACGTCGGCCAGGGCGACAAGTACTGGCAGTCGGCGTGCTGGAATCGCGTGCTCGCCGACGGCCTTGCCCAAGGCACCATCCCGGGCTGGACGCGCGCGATCGGCGGCGGCGCGCCGTTCCTGCCGCAGATGGCGCAGCCGTTCCAACCGGTGAACGCGCTGCTGCTGGTGTTGCCACCGGAACAGGCGTACGGCTGGTCGTGGCTGCTGCAGCAGGTGCTGTGCGGGTGCCTGGCCTGGTCGTTTCTGCGGCGCCTCGGCTGCGGACAAGGCGGCGCGCTGTTCGGTCTCGTCGCTGCGTCGCTCGGCACCTGGACGCAATGCAAACTGCACCACGACGTCGTGCTGACCGCGGCACTGGGGCTGTGGCCGATGCTGACAGCGACGTGGATGCTGGTCGCGGTGCGAACGCCCGCGCCGCGGCGGTGGATCGCGTGGCTCGCCCTGTGGACCGGCCAGTCGTGGTCGTCCGGCTTTCCGATCGTCAGCGCGTTCGGCACGTGGCTCGTGCTCGCGTGGGCGGCGTGGCTCGCGTGCACCACCGATGGCGCGCGTTGGCGTGGACTCGGCCGCATCGCGGTCGGCCTGGCCCTCGGCGCGGCGCTGGCCGCGGCAACCCTGGTTCCGGTTCTGGCCGCCCATGCTGAATCGGCGCGGCGCGCTGAACACGCGCCCGCAGTGCTGCGCGACACGACCTTGGAAGCCGACCACCTGCTGACGTTGGCCTGGCCGGACCTCTTCTGCCGCGCCGACGACTTCGTGACCGCCGCACCAGCTGCGGCGACACCGCATGCGATCACGCGCCCGCTGTGGAGCCAGTTGCTGCTGCTCGCCGAACTGCCGCCAGGATCGCAAGGCGGCCACGGCCTCGTCGAAACGTCGTTTGCGCCCGGGCTCGTCGCTTTGGCGCTGGCGACGCTCGCGTTCGCGCGGCGCCGGCGCGGCCATCCCGCGTGGTTCTTCGGCGCTGCTACGCTGGTTGCGTTCGGCTTCGCTGCCGGCGTTCCCCCACTCACGAAGCTCGGCGAGCTGCTGCCCGGCCTCGACGCCGGCAACGTGCGCCGGTCGCTCGTCGTGGCAGGCATGGGGCTCGTCGTGCTCGCGGGACTGGGCGCCGATGCGCTCGCGCACGCGTGCCGACGCCGCGTGGCGCAGGGGCTGCTCGCGGCCGTTGCCCTCACGTCACTCGTTGCCGTGGTGTGGACGGGGCAAACGCCCGACGACAACTCCTTCACTCGCAGCATGGCCGGACTTGCCTGCCTCGACACCGCCGCGCCGTGGGTGAAGGCGGTGCACGGCGATGCCGATCAATTGGCCGCCGCCATGCTCGCTGCCGCTGCCCCCGGCGAAGCCTGGCACAACCATGACGCTGTGCTGCTGACCGCCGGCCGCGCCCTGACTCTGGCGCTCATCGCCTTCGCACTGCTGCTGCGCACGCAGCGACCGGTGCCGTGGCTCATCGCCCTCGCCGCACTCGAACTGCTGCACCTGGGCCGCCACGCAGTCGTGATTGTTGCCGCCGAACGGGTCACCACGCCGCCGCGCGTTCTCGCCCCGCTAGTCGAGGCGACACCAAAGCACGGCGAACGCCCTCGACTCGCCCGCCTCACCGTCGCCGACGCCCACCGTGTCGATGCCGCGTTGCCCGGCAACTTCCCTGGCAGCCTCGGCCTCGAGGATGCGAGCTTCTACAGCCCGTTGGCACCGCGACGCGGGCTCGACTTCTTCCGCGCAATCGAGCCACAGAAGCCAGGCCGTCCCGATGTGATCCACGGCACCAGCGGCTTTGGCGCATTCCACGACGCCCGCTCGCTGCAGCATCCACTGTGCGATCTGTTCGGCATTCGCTTCGTACTCACGCACGACGCCGTTGCCCCGGCAACCGGCCTCGTCGACCGCACGCCGCCCGGCACCGGCGGCTGGCACTTGCTCGAACGCACGACGACGTTGCCGCGGGCCACGTTCTTGCACACGGTCGATCTCCTGCCCGAACGCACGCAGCGGCTGCAGGCCCTGGCGCATCCCGACCGCGACGTGGCGCGGCGCGTGGTGCTGGAGGACGCGGCGGCGCCAGCGGTGGAACCAGCCCCGACGCAACCGGCGACCGTGTCGCTCGTGCAGCACACGGACGAACACGTCGCCGTGCGCGTCGCCACCGAAGCCGCGGGCTGGCTGCGCCTCGCCGATCCGTTCGACGCCGGCTGGCAGGCGACCATCGACGGCACGGCAACCCCGATCTTCGTCGCCGACCACTGGCTGCGCGCCGTCCACGTGCCGCGCGGCGAGCACGTGGTCGCGTTCACCTGGGTCGGTCCGTACGGCGCGTGGCCCGAACGCACCAGCCTCGCCGCACTGCTGCTCAGCCTTTGGTTGCTGCGCTACCGCCGTGCCCGAGCATGAACTCGGCGCGCATGCGATCGACGGCGGCGACTTCGTCGTCGGCGAGCCGGAAGTCGACCAGCAACACGTCGCGCGGCACCGTGCCGAGGTTGCCTGCTTCGTGCTGCAGCGCGCTGTCGAACACGTAGGCCTGCCCCGGCGTCTGCGGCAACGTCTGCCCCGGCACCCGCATTCCCGCCTGGCCCGCATTCGAGAGGCCGAGATGGAAGCGCATCATGTCGAACGCCGGATGGTCGTTGTGCGGGTAGATGTGGCACCCGGGCAGCAGCCGCGAGAACGCCGCCAGGATCACGCGCGGATCGCGCAGCAACCCCCACGAACCGGGGCAGCGCGCGCGATGCCGGCGAAAGTCGACGTGAAAGCCGGGCGGCATCGCCGCCATCACGAACGGATACACGACCCATCCATCCGAGTAGGCGCCGCGATCGGCCCACGGCTGGAACTCGTCGGGCTGCAACGCCGCGGCTTCGCGCTGGAACGTCTCGAAGCCGGCGGCAAGCGTCCGACACAGCTCGAACATCGACGCGGGGAACACTGCGCGTGGGTGCATCGTGGCCATCAGGTGAAATCCATGTCGCCGAGGCTGTGCCGCCACCGCTCGCGCAACGCACGCCGATCGAGGCCCGGGCCCCAACAACGATAGACGAATTGGTACAGCGTCGGCACGACGCGGCAGCCCACGCTCTGCAGCCAGGCGAACTCCGGCGCCGTGGTCGAACAGCTGGCGACCAGCGTCGTGCGGCCCGCCGTCTGCGCCAAGGCGTCGGCGGCGGCCAGCAGGTGCAGGCTGGCTTGCTCGTCACCGTCGGCGAGCAGCCATTCCATCAACATCGCCGAGCCAGGGAACAGCCCCGACTGGCGGACGACGGTGACGCCACGCAGACGGCCGCCGCCATCGCGCACCGTCACGAACACGTAGGCCGTGTGAGGGTTGCCTTCGTAGCGCCAACGCAGGTACCTGGCGTCGCGCACGATCCCCGCTGCCGTCGCCGGCCACGCCGACGCCAGCGCGTCGATGTCGTGCGGCACCGCGTTGCCGCAGTGCGAAGACCACGCACCCGCGGTGCTCGCGGCCTTGCCGTCGACCGGACGCGTCAACAGCAGGATGTCCGCCATTGCCTCGAACCGGCAGTGCCGCACGATGGTGCGCGACAACCCCGGCTCGGGAAACCCGAACACGATGCGCGTGTCCCCACCACCGAAGGTGCCGAAGAAGTGCTCTGCCGTGCGCAGCAGCAATTGCGAGCCGGCCATGCCGGCGCGCAAGGCGGGATGCACGATCACGTCGCCGGCCCGTTGCGCCAGCGCCAGTTCGTTCCCGTAGCGACACGGCAACGGCACGCCGCAGAACGACGCCACGCACCGCCCATCCTTCGTGAACGCAGCGCTGATCTCGGTGCGGCCGAGCGGGTTGTCGAGGAACCGCCATCGCCACTGCGCCGGCGTCCAGTCGGAGGCGAACCCCTCGTGGTGCAACCGCAGCAACGCTGCCGCGTCGGCTGGCCCAGCCACGCGCACGACGATCGGCTCGTTCAGCATCGGCACCTTCATGCGAACGCCCCACCGAGCCCGACCGCTTGCTTCGCCGGCTGTAGTGACGAGGTGGTGGACGCAAGACCCTGGCCAGGCAGGGCACGCCATGGGTTGTTTGGTGAGACGGTGGGCACTCCGATTCTTCGGCCGCGGGCGTCGGTCGGTCCGCGACGCATGCTATCAGCCCGCCATGGGCTTGCGCCGATCGGCCACTTTCCGTTCCATGTCGCCCCGTGACGACCACGCACGGGAACCAGGAGGCACGCATCGGCTACGGCCCCTCGCTGCGCGCCACCGGCTTCCTGCTGGCACTCGGCGCAGCACTGACGGCGACGGTACGGCCCGACGGCGCCACCTGGTTCGGCATGCGCGGCCCGCAATGCCCCCTCGGCAGTTGCCTCGGCCCGCTCGCGTGCCCCGGCTGCGGCCTGTTGCGCAGCACGGCAGCGGCACTGCAGGGCGACCTCGGCTTCGCCTTCCAACTGCACCCGACCGGCCCACTGGTCGCCGTGCTGCTCGTCGCCGGCACCCTCCTGCATTTGGACATACTTCGGCGGCGCGCCGAATTGCCTGGTCATCGCCGCCTGCGGCGACTCGGGCACACGCTCTTCGTTTCGGGACTCCTGCTCGGCTGGCTGCTTCGCATCGCCTTCTGACAACGCACTCGTCCAACCATGCTCGCTGACATCGATGACATCGGTTCACTCTCGATCTGGATCGTATTCGGCCTGATCTGCGCACTCGTCGCCAACGGTCGCGGCCGCAACCCGGTCGGTTGGTTCTTCATCGGCACCTTGCTGGCCTGCTTCGGGCTGATCCTGTTGCTGGTGTTGCCGGACCTCAAGATGCAGGAGCAGAAGGAACGGCAGCGCGAACTCGAGACGCGTCGGCTGCGCGAGCAACTCTTGAAGGAACGGCAAGTCGCCGACCAACGGCATGGCAACGTCGAACGTCGCCTCGGTGCGCACGACCAGGCGCTCGGCCTCGACACCGCGGCCGCACCCGCGCTCGGCAACGGCGCGGGTGCCGTGCCCCCGCAACTGCCCAACCAGTCGCAGTGGTTCTACGCCCGCGGCAAGGAACGGCTGGGCCCGGTGAGCGCCGAGACGATCCGCCACCTGCTGCAGGCTGGCGCGATCCAACGCCAGACGCTCGTGTGGTCCGAAGGCATGCCCGACTGGATCGCGCTCGATGCGACCACCGAGTTCCGCGGAGACAGCGCGTGAGCGACGCCACGCCAGCGCCGTCCGGTGCCCCTCGCGCCGTGTTCGTCGAAGGCCTGCTCGACGGGCGCGTCGGCGATGGCGCCCGCCTGTCGACCTGCGTGCGCACGCTCGGCCTGGCCGGTGCTGGCGCTTTCCGACTCGACGTGCAGGGTGGCCGCTTCTCGCTGCTGCCGGTGGACACCGTGGTCACCGGCACCCAGTTCGACGACGCGGCGCAGGCGCGCTTCCTCGAAGCGTTGCACGAAGTGGTCGCGGCGTCAGCCCCCGGTTCCGTGGAGACCAACCTGCGCTGCCGCATGGTGTTTGCCGACGTGGTCGCCGAAACGCTGTTCGTGGTGCGTGGCAACACGATCGAACCGCTGACGCGCCGAAGGCCCGCAACGCCAGCCGACCTCGCCGGCCTCGCTGCCCCGCCGCAGGCGTTGCCGCTCGGCCTCCGCCGCCGTGAGCTCATGTGGCTGGTGCCGGTGCTCGCAGTGGTCGGCGTGTTCCTGCTCTGGCAGGGTGGCTGGATCGACCGCGTGCTCTCCGCGCGGGCCGAAGAACTGAACCGCGATACCGGCGCGTTCGGCACCTGGCTCGCGTTCGACGTCGACCGTTCGTGGGGCAACTACGTGGTCAAGGTGAAGCGCGGCGCCGACTATCCGCAGTCGCCTGCTGACGTCACCGCCGCAAAGGCCGCCGCCACCGACCTCACCCGCGCGTCGGCGTGCGACATCGTCGGCGACGGCCGCGACCTGTACGTGCAACTGCTCGGCGCCGAACAGAAGGTCCTCGCCGAGTCGCGCATCGACGTGCGCCCACTGCTCGGCAGTTCCGCCGCCGAAATCGAAACCAGGCTGCCGGGCATGATGGGTGCGACCGGCTTCCGCCTCTCGGTGCAGCAGGCACCCAAGTCGAAGTGACGGAACCGGAAGACCCCCTGCTGCCGGCGCCGCGCTCGTGGCCGCCTGGTCGCACGTTCACCGACGCGGAAGCCGTCGCGGCCGCGTGCGATGGTTGCGGCGCGCGTTGGAACGTGCACAACAGCCTCGCCGGCTTCAAGCTGCGCTGCGGCTGCGATGCGTGGGTCACGGTGCCGTCGATTGCGACGCCGGCGCCAACCATGGCCCTGCAGCCGGCCGCCAACCCGGCGATGCCGCTCACGGTGCGCGACGAACACGGCCTCGTGCAGATGCCCGGCGCCGAGGGCGAAACCCTGCACGTGGCGATCCGGACCGACGTGGCGATGGCGCCCGGCACGGTGCAGCGCGCCAACGTGAAGAGCCAGGCGCGATGGACCAACCGCACACTGCTTGAGTTCCTCGCCATGCTGCTGGCGTTGCTGTCGCCACAAGTGCTCGCGTTCTGGCTGTCGAGTGGCAACGAGTACGAATACATGCTGCCGTTCGCGAGTCTCGCCTCGGGCGCGCTGGTGGCGATCGTCGTCGTCACGTCGAGCCCCGTCGGCCTGCTCGGCTTTCGGCGCGCCCCGGCCCGCCACGTCGCCGAAGCGCTGTTGGCGACCGCGGTGGCGTTGGCGTTGGCGCTGGGCTGGATGGCCCTGCTCAAGTACGCCGCGCCAGAGGTCGACGCCCACGAATTCGATTCGGTGGTCAAGAAGCTGGGGCCGCTGGCGGCGCTGTTCGTGATCGCGGTGACGCCCGCAGTACTGGAGGAAGTGATGTTCCGCGGTCTGTTGCAAGGTCGCCTGCTGGCACTGCTCGGCAACACCGTGGGCATGATCACCACCGCCGCCGCCTTCGCGATCTGCCACGGGGCGCCCGCCGTGCTGCCGATCCACTTTGGCATCGGCATCTACCTCGGTTGGTTGCGCGAACGCAGCGGCAGCCTGTGGCCGGGCATGCTGATGCACTTCCTCTACAACGGCACGCTGGTGCTGCTGGCGACGTGACCGCCGCCGACTGCGAGTCTGCGGCAACTCCGACATTGCACCTGGCGCCGCCACGACGCACAGTGGAAGCCCATGGGTGAGACCATGGCATACGGTGCCGGCGCCATGTTGGCACTGCTCGCAGTCGACGCCCTCACAGGCTCGATCTGCCGAAGGCCGGATGCAGCGACGACGGGCACGCGTTTGCTGCAGGCATCGCGGCTGTTGTGCCTGTTCCTGCTCGCCGGTGCCTTGGCGACCTCGTGCCGGCCAGGCACCGGGATCCTCGACGACCTGCAGTGGATGGCGACGTTCGGCCTCGCCGGCATGTTCGGGATCGAAGTGGCGCAGAAGGTCGGCTTCGCCGTGATGCGCGGGCTCGGCGACGCGGCGCGCGGTGACAACCTCGCCGCGACGATCGCTGCCTGCGCGCACACGATCGCGATCGGCATCCTGGTCGCGAACGTCGCCGCCGGCAGCAGGCCCGAGGACCTGGCGCTGGCCGCAGTGGCGTTTGCCATCGGCCAGGCTTCGCTGCTGGTCCTGGTGTGGGCGTTCCGCTGGCTCACCACCTACGACGACCGCGAAGAGATCCTCGGCGGCAACGTCGCCGCGGCGCTGTCGCACGGCGGCCTCACGCTGGCGTTGGCGTTGTTGATCGCGCACGCCAGCGACGGTGAGTTCGTTGGCTTCTGGCCGTCGATGCGCGACTACGGCGTGGCGCTTGCCGAGGGCCTCGTGTTCTGGCCGCTGCGCCAACTGCTGCTGCAGTGCCTGATCCTGCGCGCGCGCCCGACGCTGTTTGGCGGCGCGCTCGACCGCGCCGTCGCCGCGCGCGATCTCGGCATCGGCGCCCTCGAAGCCGGCACCTACCTCGGCCTCGCCCTGTTCGTGCGGAGTCTCGCGTGAACGGCTACGCGGAGTTCGGCACGCGTCTGCAGGCAACCGGCGTGTTGACCGATCCGTGGTTGCACGGCGCGCCGCGCTTCGCCGAACAGCCGCTGGTGCTCGCCGCCGACCGCCATCGCGAACTCTGCGCCGCCGCGGCCGGCATCGCGCGCGTGCACGACGAACTGGCCCGCATCGTCGCCGCCGAACCCGAACTCGCCGACAGCTGGTTTGGCCTCACGCCGTGGCAACGCGGCATGTGGCAGTGCAGCGCACCGGACTGGCACGGCATCGCGCGCGCCGACGTGTTCTTCACCGCGACCGGCGCCAAGGTGTGCGAACTCAACAGCGACACGCCGAGTGGCGAAGCCGAAGCGGTGCTGCTGAACGCCGCCACCACCACCCCCACCGGCACCCGCGACCCGAATGCCGGTTTCGCGACGCACTTCACGGCGATGGTGGAGACCTGGGCGCGCACCTGCGGCCACGACGGACCGCTCACCGTGGGCCTGCTCTACCCCACCGAAGTGACCGAAGACCTGTCGATGGTCGCGGTCTACCGGCGGTGGCTCACGGCGCGCGGCCACCGCATCGTGCTCGGTTCGCCGTACAACGTCGGGCTCGCCGACGACGGCCGCGCCTGCCTGTTCGACACGCCCTGCGACGTGATCGTGCGCCACTACAAGAGCGACTGGTTCGGCGAACGGCTCGTGGTGGCCGACGACGACGAACCGTGCCTCGACCGCGAACCGTTGCGGGCGCCGTTGCTGCGCCTGCTCGCCGCCGCCGTCGAACGCCGCACCGCGATCGTGAACCCGTTCGGTGCCGTGCTGACGCAGAACAAGCGCGCGCTCGCCTTCTGCCACGAGCAGATCCACCGCTTTCCCGCGGCGGCGCAGACCGCGATCCGCCGTTGGCTGCCGGTCACGACGCGCCTCGAGAACGTGCGCGACGAGTTGTGGGACCAACCGGACCGTTGGGTGCTGAAGTCCGACTACGGCTGCGAAGGAGACGAGGTCGTGGTCGGGCGGCACGTCGACCGCGCCACCTGGCACGCGGCGCTGGCGCATGCGATCACGCGGCGGTGGATCGCGCAGGAGTACTTCGAAGCCCAACCCGACGCCGGCGGCCAGGTCGTCAACCACGGGGTCTACCTCATCGGCGGCGTGCCCGCCGGCCTGCTCGCGCGCGTGCACGAAGTCGGCACGCCCACAGGCCCCTCGTCCCGCATCGCCCCGGTGTTCGTGCGCACGGAGGAGTCGCAATGACCGGCGCCGACGACGTGCCGTTCGCGCTGCAGGTCGGCTACGACCAGGACGAACTGCTGGG
>SXPB01000026.1 GCA_005776475.1 Planctomycetia bacterium | reverse complement strand
CCGACAGGCCGAAGAACAGCGACACGTCGCCGTCCTTGCCTTCGTTCGCCGAGCAGTGCATCGACATGACGCCCTTCTTGGGCATCAGGTAGTTCATGATCGTGAACACGCCCTTCTTCATCTCGCCCGCGTACTGGGTGCCGAGGATGACGAACTCGCCGCGCTCGAACGACAGCGACACCGAGGTCGCGCTGGTCATCGAATCGGTCTGCGAGTTGGCCGGGAACAGGCCGGCGTTGAAGATCGTGTAGTGCGGATCGCCGAAGCTGGCGAGCTGATCCTTGGTCGGGCGGATCAGCATGTTCCACATGAACAACGCGTGGTAGGCGTTCAGGCAGATGATGCGGACCTTGATCTGGTGCTTCTCGTCCCAGCCGGCGAAGCCGTCGACGACGTAGAGCTGGTCGCGCGTGTTGAGGAAGTCGATGGCCCGCTGGCGATTCACCTGGAAGGTCTTGTCGGTCAACTTGATGTTGACGTCGCCCCACCAGATGTCCTTGGTCGACGGTTCGGAATCGACGATGCGCTTGTCCTTCGGCGATCGGCCGGTCTTCGCACCCGAGCGGGCCGCGAGCGCGCCGGTGCTGACGATCTCACCTTCGCCGCGCTTGAGCGCTTGCTCGTAGAGGATGGAGGGCTCCGCGTTGCGGAGCACTTGGGTGACCTTGATGCCGTACTTGCCGAGATCGAACGTGGACATGGATGGTGGAGGTGGTGCGCGGCCGAGCCCACGCGTGGGGATTGCGGAGGCTACGGAGCCACGCGGCAGCGGTCCAGCGCGCAGGGTCTTCGCTCGGCGGCGCGAAAGAAACCGCTTGATCGTCGTTGCTGGGCTCGATAGTGTGCGTCGCCCCAAACGGGCGCCCGTAGCTCAATTGGATAGAGTACCAGACTACGAATCTGGTGGTTGGAGGTTCAATTCCTCCCGGGCGTGCCACTTCGCGGCGCGCGGCGCCGCTCGGGGCAAGCCCGCGAGGACTTGGGTTGCCGCGACCGCTTTCGCGGGCGCGGCAACGGCAATTCCTCGCTGGGAGTTGCCGCGAAATAGAGCCCTCCTCGGCTCATGGTCTTGCGGCTTGCGGCGCGCTTCGCGCGCGACCGCGGGGAACGCGACTGCCGGGAGCGCGACCGTGAGCAAGCAGAGCATGCGGCATCGTTATGGTGTCGCCATGCAGACGCGGAGTGGATCGTGAGTGCCCAGGCGTACACGGCAGCGGAGGCGGCGTTTCCGGCGGAGTACCTGGAGGCGTTGCGGGGGGCGATCCGCAAGTGCAGGCACTTCACGGTGAACAACCTGAACCGCGACTTCGTGGCGACGCGTGGTTTCTCGGTGGTGTTCCGGCGCGAGCAGGTGGAGCGGGTGGGGCGCGAGTTCCCGTTCTTCGGCAAGTACCTCGAACGGGCGCTGCGGCCGGACTGCAACGCGTTCTACCTCAACCCGCTCGAACTGGCGGCAGGGTCGCGCGTCGACCCGCACATCGATCGCAGCCTGCGGGCCTACTGCAAGGACGTCGAGATGCCCGTGCACGTGAGCGTGCTCTATGTCGAAGTGCCCGCGGGCATGCAAGGCGGTGCGCTGGTGCTCGCGCGGGGCAAACGCGTGTTGGCGCGAGTGACGCCGAAGGCGGGGCTGCTGCTCGGGTTCGACGGCGACCTGACGCATTCCGTCGAGCGGGTCGAATCGGCGGGGCTGCGGCTCAGCCTGGTGTGCGAGCAGTATGCGCTCGAGCCCGACGCGCTCGACATGGTGCCGGCGTTCGCGATCGAAACCCGCGCCAGGCGGTACTGACCGGCGCGCGGACCGTCACGCCAACCTGCGCAACTCGTCGCGGCGCAGCCCGAGTCGCCGCTTCACTGGCGGCGGACGAAGGTGTCGGCGGCGAAGGTGGGATCGATCGCGAGGCCGATGCGTTTCGCGGCGAAGCTGGGCTCGTCCTTGCCTTCGAAGGTGCCTCGCACCGTGGTGGGGACGGTGACGCCTTGGATCGTCGTGCAGTCGGCGAAGCGCAGCTCGACCGCACCAAACCACAGGCCCGGGCCGCGGCCGCGAAAGCGCGCGGTCTCGATGCGGCCATCGGCGCCGAGGCCAAAGGTCGTGCTGTGCCCGTGCTGCCAGACGACGAGTTCGTCGACGGTGCTGCCGAGCACTTCGCGTTTGCCGGCGGCGGCCAGCCTGGCGCGTCCCTCGAGGGCCTCGCGCAGGGCCGCCAACGGCTCGTGCGCCAGCGTGCGCAGCACTTCGGTGCGGGCGTCGTTGCTCATCGCGCGGCCCTTGCCGTTGTCGTCGAAGAAGGCGGTGTCGGCGGCGACCACGTGCGCGAAGTGCCAGGCCTTCTCCTTCTGCATGGAGTCGTGTTCGAAGCGCGCAGCGTTGGGCCACTGCAGGTGCAGTCGCCAGGTCTCCGTGGTCTCGCCCTTGGTCGCCGTGCGTTCGTGCGAGTAGCCGCGCATCGCCCGCAGCCGGTCGCTGCCGCCGTGGGCCGCCGCCGCGCGGGCGAGCAGTTCGTTCGCCGCGGCGAGGTTCGCGGCATCGGGGGTCGGGGCCGCATCGGTGACGTCGAGGAACGCGTCGGTTCGCTTCTTGAAGCCCTCGCGGCACCCGTCGCTGGCGAACAGGTAGATGCGTTCCTTGTACACCAGGAAGCGGGCCGGATCGCCGAGTCCGCTGAGCGGGCCCATGCGGGCGCAGGCGCCGCCGAGTTGGACGCCGTAGCGATCGGGTTCCTTCTGGAACGTGGCGCGGTGTGCGGCCGAAGCGAACTGGTAGGCGTAGCCAGCGTGGGACGCGACGAACTCGCCGGTGCCGGGGATTTCCTGGCCTTGGCACAACGCGACCGGGTCGAGGCCACGCAGCGCCGGTGCCTGGGCGGCGAGCGGAAGCGCCACGCCGGTGGCGCCAAGGAGGAGAAGGAGCGCACGCGGAGTCGCAGTGGTCATGTTGGATTCGAGACGAACGGGAGCGGCGGGAATCGACACCGACCCAGATCACGCCGCAACGGCGGCGAAAAGGCAACTGCCGCGCGGTGGCGCCGGGCGATCGGCACCGCCTCCGTGCGTGCCTTCCCCTCGGGCATCCGGTATCTAACGGCGTCGGTGCCTGCCCTTCCGTCGATCCTCCGAGCCAACCCGATGCCGCCGGCCGTGCCCGACGAGCCGATGCGGTTTGGGCGTGGCCAGGTGTGGGCGCTCGTCGCCTGCACCGCGCTGGCAATGGGCTTGCGGTGCCTTGGCCTCGGCGAGTGGCCGCTGTGGATCGACGAAGCGCACACCTGGCGCGATGCGACGATGCCGCTCGAGTCGTTCCTGGTCGAAGACCGCGCCAAGTACCCGCTGCCGTTCCTGCTGCTGCGCTTGTTGTTCGCGCTCGGGCTGTCCGAAGACGAGTTCTCGTTGCGCTTGCCGTTCGCGTTGGTCGGCATCGCGACGATTCCCGCGGTGGCGTGGTGCGGGCGGCAGGTGGTGGGGGCGCGCAGCGCCCTGTTCGCGGCGTTCCTGTTGGCGATCCACCCGTGGCACGTGTTCTGGAGCCAGAATGCGCGCGGCTACGTGTTCGTGGTGTTGGCCGCGGTGGTGACCGTGCCGCGCATCCTCGCGTATGCACGCCGCGACCGCCTGGCGGACCTCGGCGTGGCGGTCGGCGTCATCCTGTTGGCGATGGCGAGCCACGCGACCGGTGCCTTGCTCGCAGTCGGCGCCGTCTGCTTCCTGGTGTTGCGTCGCTTCCCGTTCCGCCGGGCCACGGTCGTCGGCATGGCGATCGTCGCGGTGGTGGGCGCGTATGCGTTGCCCTGGGCCATCGAGGCCGTCGGCCTGTTCGGCGACTTCATGAAGCAGAAGTCGAATCCGTCGCTGGGCCACTTCCTGCAGACCACCGGCTACTACTTCCGGCCCGGAGTCCTCGTGGCGGCGGCGTTCGGCATCTGGTTGCTGCGGCAGGTCGGCGGGCGCGATCGCGCCATCGTGCTTGGCAGCATGACGGCGATGCCGTTGTTCGTGTTGCTCGCCGTCGGCAGCAATCTGGTGCTGACCACGGCGCGCTACGGCATCTGTGCGCTGCCGGCGCTGGCCTGGTTGTCGGCGTTCGCCGCCGTGCAGGTGGCACGCGCGGCGTTGCGTTGCCGCGACGTGCGACGGCCGGTGGCGTGGGGCATGGCGCTGGTCGCCCCGGCCTTGCTGGTGGCGGACCACGCCAGCGGGCTCGTCGACTACTACACGGTGCAGAACGGGCAGCGGGCGCATTGGCAAAAGGCCGCGCAGTTCCTGCGCGAACGGGCCGGCGACCAGCCGCTGCGGGTATCGACGATCAACTACCCGACGATGCTCTACTACCTGCGGCCGGGCGACTGGCGCTCGGCGGTGCCGGACGAGTTCGCGCGCAACCGCGTGCTTTCGCTCGAGAGCTGGATGATCGCCGAGGGGCTGGACCAGTGGAAGCAGCCGGCGCATGCGCCCGGCGCCAAGAACCACATCGAGTGGCACCGCCAGCAAGCCCGCATCGACGGGGCGTTGCTCGCGTTCGTCGTCACCTTGCCCGAACTCGTGCAGAAGGATCGCGACCACTCGCTGCGGCGTGTGTTGGTCGACCATTGTGACCTCGTGCTGCACCTGCCGTGCTGGGTCGGGCCCAAGGATGAGAGTCTGTTCGTCTACATGCTGAAGCAGCCATGAAGCTCCTGACCTCGTTGGTCGCGACGTTGCTCTTCTCGATGGTGGGTGTCGCCCAGGCCACCGAGCCGGTGGCGCGCGCGCTGCGCGTCGATGTCTGCGTGCTCGGGGCCACTTCCGCCGGCGTCGTCACCGCGATCGAATGCAAGGCCCGCGGCCTGTCGGTGGCGCTGCTCGATTGCGATGGTTGGGTCGGTGGTCTCACCACTTCGGGGCTTGGTGCGACGGACGTCGGCAACAAGGATGCGATCGGCGGCCGCGCGCGCGAGTTCTACCGACGGTTGCGCGTCCACTACGACCGCCCCGAGGCCTGGACCCGCGAACGGCGGCAAGACTTCAAGAGCCGCGGCCACGAGCCCGGCAGCGACGCCGCATGGACGTTCGAGCCGAGCCAGGCGCAGGCGACGTTCGCGGCGATGCTCGCCGATGCGCAGATCACGCCGATGGTGGCGCGGCTCGATCGCTCCGCGACGGGCGTGGCGAAGGAAGGGGCGCGCATCATGTCGCTGCGCACCGAGTCCGGGATCGTCTGCCACGCGCGCCTGTTCGTCGATTGCACCTACGAAGGCGACCTGCTGGCGGCGGCGGGTTGCGAGTTCGAGGTCGGCCGCGAAGCGAACGCGCGCTACGGCGAGACCCTGAACGGGGTGCAGACGAAGAACGCCGACAAGCACCAGTTCGCCGCCCCGGTGGATCCGTACGTGGTGCCCGGCGATCCGGCCAGCGGGCTGTTGCCCGGTGTGATGGCCGGCGGTCCGGGCGTCGAAGGCAGCGCCGATGCCCGCGTGCAGGCCTACTGCTTCCGCCTGTGCACGACCGACGTGACCGAGAACCGCGTCGCGTGGCGGCGTCCCGAGGGCTACGACGCGCGCGAGTACGAACTGCTGCTCCGCCACTTCGAAGCCGGCAGCACGCTGGCGCCCTGGCATCCGGTGGGCATGCCCAACCGCAAGACCGACACCAACAACAACGGCGCGTTCTCGACCGATTGGATCGGTGCCAACTACGACTACCCAGCCGCCGACTACGCCACGCGGGCGTGGATCGTGAAGGAGCACCGTCGCTACCAGGAAGGCCTGCTGTGGACTCTCGCCAACGACCCACGCGTGCCGGAGAAGGTGCGCGCCGAGTTCAACCGCTATGGACTCGCCAAGGACGAGTTCACTGCGCACGGGCACTGGCCGCCGCTGCTCTACGTGCGCGAAGGGCGCCGGCTCGTCGGCGAGCACGTCGTCACCGAGCACCATTGCATCGGCACCAAGGTCGAAGCGGATCCGGTCGGCATGGGGGCCTACGCGATGGACAGCCACAACGTGCAGCGCCACGTCGATGCGAAAGGCCACGTGCGCAACGAAGGGGACGTGCAGGTGCGGGTCCCCGCCCCGTTCGGCATCTCCTACCGCGCCCTGGTGCCGCAGCGAAGCCACGCGACGAACCTGCTGGTGCCGGTCTGCTGCAGTGCCAGCCACATCGCCTACGGTTCGATCCGGATGGAACCGGTGTTCATGGTGCTCGGTCAGTCGGCGGCGATCGCGGGCGCGTTGGCGTTGCAGCGCGACCTCGCGGTGCAGGACGTGCCCTACGCCGAGCTGCGCTCGCTGTTGTTGTCCGCTGGGCAGGTGCTCACCTGGCCAGCGCGGCGCTGACAGCCGCCGTCGCCGCCGTCATACCTGGGGTAATTGCCGGCGTCGCCGGCGCCATCCGACCGGCGGTCCCTTGCGCCTGGGGCGGTATCGGGACGATCATGGCCCGCATGCTGCCGTTCCTCCGGTTCGCGCCGATCCTGCTGACCCTCGTTCCGCTGCACGCCCAGGAGCCCAGCGATGCGCCCGACAAGACGCCGAGCGACTTCGTGCGGTTTCAGCGCGAAGGCGATGGTGGCCACCTCGACACCGCGATCACGACGTATGTGCGCGGCGACGTCACGCTGGTGCTGTTCGGGGCGGTGCACATCGCCGATGGCGCCTGCTATGCGACGCTGAACGACCGCTTCACGCAGTGCGAGGTGTTGCTCTACGAACTGGTGGGCCCGCCGGATGCCCGGCCGGACAAGAACCGCCAGCGCGACGGCTTCAATCCGCTGTCGATGCTGCAGAACGGCATGAAGAACTCGATGGAGCTGACGTTCCAGCTCGACGAGATCGACTACCAGGCGAAGAACTTCGTGCACGCGGACATGACGCCGCAAGAGTTCGAAGCAAGCATGGAGGAGCGCGGCGAGAGCCTGTTGTCGATGATGTGGGGAATGATGATGGGCAGCATGGAGATGCAGTCGGCGAAGGCGGAGAAGGACGCGGCGGAAGGCACGAAGCCCATGGCGGTCGACCTCGTCAAGGCGTTCCGCAGCGGCGAGGGCCGCCACACGCTGCGCATGACGTTCGCGACGCAGCTGGAGGACGTCGAGACGCTGATGGCCGGCGGCAAGAGCAGCACGTTGCTCGAAGGCCGCAACGAGAAGTGCCTCGAAGTGCTGGAGCGCGAGTTGAAGGCCGGGCGCAAGAAGATCGGCATCTACTACGGCGCCGCCCACTTCCCGCACATGGAGCAGCGCATCGTCAAGGACATGGGCTTCCAGAAGACCGCGCACGAGTGGATCGTGGCGTGGAACTGCGCCAAGCGGCCGGACATCAAGTACGACCGCGCCCTGGTGAAGCTGCGGCAGCGTGCGCGCGAGGACCTCACCGGACTGGCGCGCGCCGCGCGCGAGTACCGCACCGGCGGCATGGGCGATCGCGAAGTGCCGACCGTCGTCGAACTCGCTGCCGCGAAGGGCGGCGACGACGCCTTGCTCTACACCGGTCCGGCCGACGATCCGTGGGGCAAGCCGTACGTGCTGCGCAAGCGGCCGACCGGCGTGCGTTGGGAAGTCGCCAGCGGTGGCCAGGACGGCGTCGTCGGCACCGATGACGATCTCGTGGTGCCCGAACCGCGCCGCGGCGGCCTGTTCGGCGGCTAGGAAGTCCTGCGCGCGCGCGACGTCACCAGCCGGACTGCGGCCCCAGCTCTTTCGGCTTCGTCTTCGCGTTGGCGACGTTCCACCCCGTCCAGAACGCCAGCCGCGCGACCGCTTCCATCCTGTCGTAGGCGAGGCGATCGGCGGTGTCGGTCACCATGTGGTAGTCGGGGTGCTCGCCGTCGCAGAAGAACACCACCGGCACGCCGCGCTTGGCGAAGTTGTAGTGATCGCTGCGGGCGTAGTAGGTGTCGCCGCTGGTGAAGGCGACGTCGAACAGCTTCCCGAGCGCCACCGCGTCGCGCACGATCGACGAGAACTTCTCGTGCTGGTGGCTCGGCGTGATCTGCATCGCGATCGGTTCCCCGGCGCCGCCACCGGCGCGGCCGATCATGTCGATGTTGATGTTGGCGACGATGCGCTCGAGCGGCCAGGTCGGGTGCTGGCCGTACCAGTCGGAGCCCCACAGTCCGAGTTCTTCGCCGCTCACCGAGAGGAACACGATGGAACGCTCGGGGCGCGGGCCCTGCGCGAACGCCTGCGCGATCTCGAGCAGGCCGGCGGTGCCGCTGGCGTTGTCGTCGGCGCCGTTGAACACGTCGCCGTCCAGGCGCCGGCCGACGTGGTCGTGGTGGGCTGAGTAGACGACGGCTTCCTGCTTCTTCGAGGTGCCTTCGAGCACGGCCACGACGTTGACCCCAGTGGCCTTGTCGTCGCGCACGACGACGAGGTTCAGCTTGCCGACGGCTTTGTCGTTCGTCGGCTTGCCGCTCGTGGTTCCCGCCACGTCGAGGCCAGTGTGCGCCAGCAGTTGCGCCGCCGACTTCGGGCCGAGGATGAACAGCGGCACGGCGAGGTTGATCTTGCGCGAATCGTCGTTGCCGAACGCGAGGCGCGGGTGGTCGGGCAGCAGCGCCCGGTAGTTGAGCAGGTTGCCGAGCGAGCCGACTTCGCCGACGAGGCAGACGATGCCGCAGCTGGCGCCGTGCTTCTCGAGCTGCGTGGCGATCTGCTGGTAGCGCTGCAGGGCCTGCAGGTCGTTGCCGGGGCCGCCGCTCTTCTGCGTGCCCTGCAGCACGACGTAGGGCAGCTTGCCGGCGAGGCCGTCGGGGATGGCGTCGGGCGCGCCGTTGCCGCAGTAGACGAACTTGCCGGCCGCGGCGACCTTCAACGCGTCCGGTGCCAGCACCGCGAAGTCGGCGGTGATCTTGCTGGTGCCGAACGTCAGTGTCGTCGCCGGATCGAGGGCCGTGCGCGCCAGCGGGTAGTGCTGCAGGTAGCCCTTCTGGTCACCGAGCGGCTTCAGGCCGAGTTTCTTCCACTGGTCGGCGACGTACTTCGCCGTTTCGACCTGTCCCTTGCTCGTGGTGTGACGGCCACCGCGCGCGTCGTCGGCCAGCCAGTAGGCGTGGGTGCGCAACTCGGCGCGATCGATCTTCGCCAGGTGCGGTGGCGCGCCGGCGGGCACGTCGGCGGGCTTGCCCAGGTCGGGCAGGGGCTCCGGCTTGTTGGGTTCCTGCGCTGCCGTGCTGGCGACGAGCGCCAGCAGGATCAGCGTGCTCGGCAACGGAGCCACGCGTCACGTCGCCGGCCGTTCGGGCCCGTGCAGATTGATCGGCTTGCCGGCCTTCTTCAGCTTCAGGTTCAGGAACTCGACCAGGATGCTGAAACCCATCGCGAAGTAGACGTAGCCCTTGGGAATGTGGAACCCCCAGCCTTCGCCGATCAGCGTGAAGCCGATCAACAAGAGGAAGCTGAGTGCCAGCATCTTGACGGTCGGGTGCTTCTCGACGAACGAGCAGATCGGATTGACGAACGCGATCATCACGCCGACCGAGATCAGCACGGCGATCACCATCACCGCGAAGTACTGGCCGGCCATGCCAACTGCGGAGATCACCGAGTCGAGCGAGAAGACGAGATCCAGCAAGGTGATCTGCAGGATTGCGCTGCCGAAGGTGAGGACCTTGCTGCCTGTCGTGCCATCCGATTCGTCGCCTTCGAGCTTGTGGTGGATTTCCGAGACGCTCTTCCACATCAGGAAGAGGCCACCGAACAACAGGATCAGGCCTTGTCCGGTGAACTGATGGCCGAACAGGCCGAACAACGGCTCCGTCAGCTTCATGATCCAACTGATCGTGAACAGCAGACCGATGCGCATGCCCATCGCAAGGCCAAGCCCGATGCGACGTGCCTTGCTTTGTTGTTCCTTGGGTAGCTTGTTCGTCAGGATCGACACGAACACGAGGTTGTCGATGCCGAGGACGATTTCGAGGAACGTGAGGGTGAGCAGGGCGATCCACGCCTGCGGGTCAGAGAGCCATTCCATGCGGCGGGGACCGTAGCGCGGCCGTGTCGGCGGTGCGAGTCACTTGCCGGGGGAACGCAAGGCCTGCACTTCCTTGGCGGCAGCGGCGACCGAGCCGCGTGGATCGGCGATCGCCTTCTGCAGCGCGGCATCGGTGGCGGCGGCGCCGTAGCGGCGCACCGCGGCGGCAACGAGCGTGGCGTCGCCAGGCACGGCCAGGCAGTGTTCGAACAGCGTGCTGCGCTGCTCCACCGGCAGATCGGCATCGACCAGCGCCAGTGCGATCGTGCCGCGCAACTCCGCCGCGAAGGCCATCTCGTGTTCTTCGTGGCCATGCTGCGAATCCGTGAACCGGACCTTGCTCGGGTTCTCCGCCGTCAAGGCCTGGAGCAAGGCGGCGCGGGCCCGTTCGCCGGTCGGGTCAGCCGCCGCAACGGCGGCGCGGTGTGCGACCAGCTCTCGCGCCGCGGCGAAGCGCAGCAGGGCGTCCTCGTCCGCGAGGCGGTCGATCAGCTTGGGCAGGCTGGTGTCGCGGCCGAGCTTCAGCCGGCCGTAGGCTTCGTAGTGCACGGCACGCCGTTCGACGTCGGCGCCGCTGGAAGAGGACATCATCGGCGCGCGCCACATCTCGCCGTGCAGGGCCGCGATCACGTTGCTCAGCGTCGTGCAGTCGATGTCGCCGCGGGCGACGGCGAAATCCGCGAGCAAACGCACGACGGGGTCCGGTGCCTTGCTGCGTTCCACGCGCATGCGTTCGAGCAGGACCGGGAAGGCGAGGTCCCGGTGGGCGCGCAGGGTGCCTGCCGCGGCTGCGGTCGCCGCGTCGTCACCGGCGCCTAGGTCAGCAGCGGCTTTGGCAACGGCGGCGGCCACGGCGGGGTCGATCGGAACCGGCGCCGGCGGCGCAGTGACGCCCATCGCGCGCAAGCGGGCGACCAGGGACCGGGCGATGCGGCCAGCGTCGTCGGTGCGTTCGCCGAGCGTCGTCAACGTTGCCAGGTGCGGCCCCGCCTCCTTGCCGACGATGCCGAGCACCTTCAGCGCATCGGCCACCAGCGCCGCATCGGTGCCGGTCGCTACCTGCATCAGTTCTGGCACGGCGACGGCAGCGTCGGGCCCAAACCCTGCCAGGGCCTGCAACGACTGCTGGCGCACCGTGCGGTAGGGATGCACGACGGCGCGCACGGCGTGGGCGATGACGCAGCGCGGGTCGTTCGGGGCGATCGCCAGCATCGCGTCGCTGGCGCGACGCGCGAAGTCGTCGCGCATCGGCACCGTGAAGCCGTTGTGGCGCAGGCTGTCGTGGCCCGCCGGCAGCTTGTCGCGCGCCAGCAAGCGATCGCGCAGCAGGTCGAGGCAGGCCGGGTCGCGCATCTTCGCGAACGCCTCGGCGGCCAGTTCGCGTTCGAACAGGTTGTCCGCCGCGAGCAGCCGCTTCGCTGCGTCAAGGTCGACGGGGAGCTGGTGTTGGCTGCGATTCGCGAAGCGCACGAAGGCGGTGTAGGAACGCGCCAGGTCGGGCAGTTCGTGGATTACGGTGTGGAAGTGCTCGTGCCAGGGCTTTGCGATCGACTGCGGCGCCAACGAGGCCAGTGCGTGCAGCACGTCGAGCGTCGAGTCCTTCCGGTTCGCAGCCAGCGTTTCGTCGAGCGGGCCGGCAAGGGCGCCGCCGGCTTCACCGAGCAGGTCGACGATGCGCGCCACGGCCTGCAGGCGCGCGTGCCCGGCGGCATCGGCGAGGTCGAGCTCCGTCAGCACGAACTGCAGAGGTGCGATGGCCTTGTCGCCGAGCGCCAGCAAGGCCATCTCGGCCGCTTCGCTGCGCTGGGGTTCGCCGAGATCGCCGACCAGCCGCTTCCATTCCTGGGCGTTGGCCGTTGCGAGCAGCAGCAGCGTGGGGAAGACGAACGGCGACCGGCGCACGAACGGCATCGCGGCATCGTATCGACCGCGCCCCGGACGTGGCGATCGGTGGGTGAAGTTCCCGTCAGGCGACGCCGTCGTCGTTTGCCAGGGAACCGAGCAGGCGCTGCAACCGCGCCTCGTCGCGCAGCACGGTGATCGTCTTCGTCTGCGACGGCACCACCGCTCCCGGCGGCAAGCCCTTCGGTTTGCGCACGTGCTTCTTCCAGGTGTAGATGACGTCGATGCGCGGTTCGCCGCGCGCCTTGCTGAAGTGCACCGCGACCGTGCCGGCATCGAGCAGCGACTCCAGGCTCGCGGTCTTGCCCTTCGGCAGCCGGATCACGACGTGCGACCCGGCGCGGCCGCCACCGACGTGCAACCACAGGTCGTTGCCCTTGGCGACGCGCATCGTCAGCCGGTCGTTCTGCTCGTTGTTGCGACCGACCCAGATCGGGTAGCCCTCGGCCGACACGAACCGGCGGAAGTTCTCCTGCGGGTGCTCGCCACGTTCGGGCTTCTTCGAAGGCGCGCCGGGCGGGGCCTTCGGTTTCGGCAAGGCGCCGAGCGCGCGCAGCGTGGCGCGGATCGGCGCCAGCCGCGCGACGAGGTCCTCGGCGTCCGGGGGAATCGTCGGCAGCTCATCGCACAACGGCTGCAGCGCCGCGATCTCGCCTTGCGCCGCCGCCAGCCGTTGTTCGGCGATGGCGCGGCCGTCGTCGAGCGCGCGCGCCTTGTCGTAGAGCGAGTGCGCTTGCGCGACCACCGGCTTGCTGGGATCGAGTTCGATCGTGCGTTCGTCGCCGTCGCGTTCCGGATCGGGGATGCGCATCGACGCCGCGCCCCGGGTCACCGTGTGCGCGTAGGCGAGCATCCAGTCGGCCGTCGCGCGGTAGGTCGCGGCGCGGCCGACATCGGCGAGTTGCTCGCCGATGCCGTGCGCCTTGGCTTTCGCCTTCTGCAGGGCACGCGTCGCCGCGCGCAGCAGCACTTCGTGTTCGGCGCGGCCTTCGGCGTGCAGGTCGAGCGGCCGGAAGTGCGCATCGATCGCGGCCAGCACTGGCGGCGCGAAGCGCGGCGCTGCTGCGGGGCCCTTGGCTTCGGTGGCGGGGGGCGGTGCGTAGGCATCGTGCAGCCGCAGCGTGCGCACCGCGGTTTCGACGACGCGCGACAGCACGACGGCGCGCCCCTCGGCGTCGAGCAGCGCCCACAGGCCGCGCGCGCCGAACAGTTCGACGACGAGCCGCCGATCGCCGTGGGCGGTGGCGAAGTGGAACGCGCAGCGACGTTCGCCGTCAGCCACGGCGACGTGGGTCAGGGTGGCGCCGGCGAGTTCCTTCTGCAGCAGGTCGCGGGCCGGTCCACGCGCGAAGGCCTCGGCCGGGAAACGCGTGGTCGTCAACGTCACGCGGGCGCGTGGCCCGCCGGGGGCTAGGTGCAGGAACGCCTTGCGGCGGTCGCTGGCGCGGTCCTGCAGCACCAGCAGCACGTCGTCGGCGCCGGGCGGCACCGCGAGCGGGATCGCCTCGAGCACGCTGGCACCGCACCACGCGCGCAACTCGCCGCAGGCTGCGGCGAGTTCGGCGGCCGACAGGCCGCGAGGGGGCGCTGCCGGTGCGGTCATGGCAGGACTACTTCTTCAGTTCCTCGACCGGATCGTAGAGCCAGTTGACCGCCGAGTAGTTGCACTTGACCACGCCTTCGGGGAAGAACAGCCCGATCTCGCGCGCCGCCGCTTCCGGGCTGTCGCTGCCGTGCACGAGGTTGTAGCTGCGGCTCATGCCGAAGTCGCCGCGGATGGTCCCCGGCGCCGATTCGCGCGCGTTGGTCTTGCCCATCAGGTTGCGGCAGACGTTGATCGCGTCGATGCCTTCGAGGCAAAGGGCGACGACCGGCGAACTCGTCATGAATTTGACCAGGCCAGGGTAGAACGGACGCTCCTTGTGCGCCTCGTAGTGCTTGCCCGCCAGTTCGGGCGTGATCTGCATCAACTTCATGGCCACGATCTGCAGACCTTTCTGTTCGAAGCGGGTCAGAAGCTGGCCGGTGATGCCGCGCTGGACGGCGTCCGGCTTCAGCAGGATGAGGGTGCGTTCCATGGATTCTCTAGAATGAAAAGGGCGAGCATGATAACCACGCGCCGAGGCCGTTCCGCAGCCTTTTCCCGCGTCATGGCCAGCCTGGCGTTGTGCGCCTGCCTGCTGGGCGGGTGCGCCGCCGAACGCGAAACGACGCTGCTGCGGGCGGCGCGGCAACGCGAAGTGGGCGAGTTGCGGGCCGAGCGCCATCGGCTGCAGCAGGAGATGGGGGTGCTGACCCGGACCGTCGGCGAGCAGGAAGCTGCCCTGGCCCTCGCCCGCCGGCAGGACATTGCGACCGGCGCCGAGCTGCGCACTGCGCTGGTGTCGCTCGAGTACGAACTCGGCCGCCTGCAGCGCGCCGAACAGGATCTGGCAGCAACGCGGGCGCGCGCGCAGCAGATCGAAGTCGAACTGGCGCCGCTGCGGGCGTTGGAGGCGACGTTGCGCGACCAGGAGCGGTTGCAGGCCGAAGCGGCGGCGAAGCTGGCAACGCTGCAGGCCGAGGTCGAAACGGCGAGCAAGCAGGCGGCCGCGCAGGAAGCCGAACTGTTGCCGCGGCTGCAGGCGTTGGTCGGCAAGCTCGCCGCGCTGAAGCAACTCGGCGTCACGCTCACCGCCGCCGAAGCGGAGATCGGCAAGGCCTTGGCGGCGGTGCTGCCGCCGACGCCGGCCGCGCCTGCGCCCAATGCGGGCGCGCCCGAGCCGAAGAAGTGACGCGGGCCGTTACGGCCACTCGTGGTGGAACATCTCGCCGGCCGGACGATCCGTGCGTTCGAACGTGTGCGCCCCGAACAGGTCGCGCTGCGCCTGCGTCAGGTTCTGCGGCAGCGACGCGCGGCGGTACGAATCGAAGTAACTGAGCGAAGCGCCCATCGCCAACGTCGGCACGCCGCGTTCGGCGGCCAGCGCCACGACCTTGCGCCACGACGCCTGGTTCTTCACCAGGAAGCCGCCGAGTTCCGGATCGAGCAGCAGGTTGCCGAGCTTCTTCTGCTTGCCGTAGGCCTGCTGGATGCTGCGCAGGAAGCGGGCGCGGATGATGCAGCCGCCCTTCCAGATGCGCGCGATCTCGCCGAGATCGAGGCCCCATTTCTTGTCGGCGTCGGCAGTGGCGAGCAGGTCGAGGCCCTGCGCGTAGGAGCAGATCTTGCTGCAGTAGAGCGCGTCGCGCACCGCGTCGAGCAAGGCGGGCATCGGTTGCCCGGCCGCCGGACCGGCGAGCTGCTTCTGCGCGGCCACGCGCTGGTCCTTCATCGCCGACAGGCAGCGCGCTTCGACCGCGGCGTGCATCGTCGGCACCGGGATGCCGTAGCGCAGCGCGATCTCGCTGGTCCACTTGCCGGTGCCCTTCTGGCCGGCGCGGTCGACGATCATGTCGACCATCGGCTTCTTCGTGACCGGGTCGGTGGCGCGCAGGATGCGCGCGGTGATCTCGATCAGGAACGACTCGAGGAACGTCTTGTTCCAGGCGGCGAACGCGTCCGCCATCTGGGCCGCATTCATGCCGAGCACGTGCTGCATCAGGTCGTAGCACTCGGCGATCAACTGCATGTCGCCGTACTCGATGCCGTTGTGCACCATCTTGACGAAGTGCCCGGCGCTGCCGGTGCCGACGTGCGTCACGCACGGACCGTCGTCGACCTGGGCCGCGATCTTCTTCAGGATCGGCGCCAACTCGTCGTAGGAGCTGCGGTCGCCACCGGGCATCAGGCTCGGCCCGTTGAGGGCGCCTTCCTCACCGCCGGACACGCCCATGCCGACGAAGCGGAAGCCCTTGCCGGCGAGGTCACGTGAGCGGCGTTCGGTGTCGTCCGGGTGGCTGTTGCCGGTGTCGACGATCATGTCGCCCGGTTGCAGGCAGGGCAGGAACGTGGCGATGGTGTCGTCGACGGGCTGGCCGGCCTTCACCAGCAGGATCAGCTTGCGCGGGCGCACCAGCGACGCGGCCGCTTCCTGCGGCGTCTTGGCGCCGAACATCTTCTGGCCAGGGCCGCAGCGGGCGAGCGTCGCCTCGGTCTTGTCGTACGATCGGTTGTAGACCGTGACCGGGAAGCCGTTGCGGGCGATGTTGAGGGCCAGGTTCTGGCCCATCGTTGCGAGACCAACGACAGCGATTTGGGAGGTTGCTTGCATGCGGATTCCGGTCCGCACTCTAGCCAAAGACCTCCGATCTCCCGACAGCTTTGTCGCGATGGCAGCGGCGGATCAGCGCTGCTTTGGGGTCACCGGCGCGGTCGTGGCCTTGTTGCCCTCGGCCCGAACCTGGGCCAGCCACTCCGGCCACTTGCGCACGTCTTCGCCGGGGTCGCTGTTCGCCAGGCGCTTCAGCGACTGCCGGTAGATGCGCAGGATGGTGCGGATCTCGATCACGCCGACCACGGTGACGTCGAGCACGGCGCCGCTCTGCAGCACGTCGACCTTGGGGTCGGCGATGAACGATGCCTGGGCCACTTCGACGTCGAAATCGCGGATATAGGCCTGCTGGTTCAGGATCGCGATGTGGGCGCGGTCGCCATTGGCGCCGCCACCGCCGGCCGGAGCCAGGCCGGTGCCCGCGAGCGGGGCGGCCTTCACCAGCAGTTCCAGGGCGTCCTTGTGGTCGAGACCGCCGAGTGCCTCGGCGGTGCGCATGCGGACCTTGGCGTTCTGGTGTTCGAGTCCGGCCGCCATGTAGGCGATGTCGTCGGCATCGATGGCGGGCTTCGCCAGCTCGATCGCCCTGTCTCGCACCGAGTCGGTGCCGTCGAGGATCGACGTGCGCAGCACGAAGCGGTCGTTGCCGGGCAGGCTGCGCCGCTGCAGGGCGGCGAGGGCGCCGATGCGTTGGCGTGGGTTGCTGTTGCGCCGCGCCTCGATGCGCAGGTCCTGGTCGGCGTCGGGCATGCGCACCAGCAGTTCCTCGATCGCGGCGGCGCGGGCCGGCTGCGTGCTCGCGTGCAGGCCGTCGAGCAACTTGTGCACGCGCTTCTGCACCGTGGCGGTTCGGAAGGCGCGCGGCAGCACTTCGGGTTCGAGCTGGGCGAAGAAGTCGCGCAGGCGGCGCTCCAAGCCGGCGGCCATCGGCGCGCCGGACTTCTGCTGCTGGTCGAGGGCGCGGTCGAGGTGCCGCCACATCTCCGGTTCAAGCCCGAAACTGCGCGCTTCGATCGCCAGTTGCAGATGGCTGAACGGGGTGTCGGCGACGCTGCGTTGGCGGTCGCTCAACTTCTGGCGCAGGGCTTCGTCGTCGAGGTGGTCCTTGACCTCCTGCTGGTGCACGACGACCACCCCGTCGCGCGTGGTGACCTCGAGGGTGTCGCCCTTCTTCTGCACCTTGCCCACCAGGATGCGGCCGTCGTGCAGGCGGACTTCGTCGGCGGGAGCGGTGCTGCCGAAGGCGATGGCGCAGGCGAGCAGCAGGGCAAACGACCGGGGCGTGGAGCTTGGGTGCATCATGGCGCGGAGATTTCGGCGGTGGCGTCGCGCGAGGGCACGCTCGACGCCGGTATGATCGGCGCCCTTCAGCATGAACCGTACCATCATCGCCGTGTTCGCCCTGGCCATCGCCTGGGGCGCCGAAGGGATTGCGCAGGATGGCGCCAAACCCGCCGATGGCAAGGCGCAACCCGGTCCCGTCGATCGGCTTGTGGCCACCATGCAGGCCGCCGAGAAGGCCTTCACCAGCCTGCAACTGGAGATGCGGACGAGCTCGACCTGGCCCGATGGCTCGGTGATGACGACGCGCGGCACGCTGCGTGTACTGCGCGGGGGACAGGCGGCTATCCACACCAAGTTCGAGTTCCGCAGCGACGATGGCGTGCGCGGCCGGTCCGAATCGGTGCAGTCGGCCGATGGGATCGTGCTGTTCGAGGACGACGCGGCCTTCGGCGAAGTGTTCGCGCTGATCGACAAGAAGCTGGTCGCCGACCTCGAGTGGGCGGGCGAGGTATTGCGGCGGGACGGGTTGCCGGGGATGCGCGATCGCCGCGCCGAAGCGCCGCTCGGCAGCCAGATGCTGGCGTCGCTGCAGAGCCAGTTCGATCTCGTGGAAGACGAGAAGCGCAAGGACCGCGCGGGCGAGCCCGGCGCGTGGCTGGTCGGCAAGCGCAAGAAGGGACTCGACGAGAGCGGTGGCGAGCTGCCGGTTGCCGACGCCGTGGAGGCCTTCGTGCGCAGCCGCGACCATGCCCTGCTCGAGGTGCGGCAGCTCGAAGCCGACAAGGTCGTGCAGCACCTCGTGGTCGAGTCGGTGATCCTCGATGCGAAACTCGATCCCGCCTCGTTCCAGGTGCAGTCGGGCACCGGTACGCCGCGCGCGGTGCAGCCGCCGTTGAGCGACACCATCGAGCAGACGATCAAGCAGGCCGAAGCGAAGAAGGCCCGCGAGCTGGAGGCGCGCAAGGAGAAGGACCCGGCGGCGCGCGACGAGAAGCCGGAAGTGCGCCCGAGCCGGCGCTGATCGACGCTAGCCGAGATCTTCCTCGGCCGGCGGCGTCTCCAGCAGAGCGAGTCCCTTGTAGCGCGATTGCGCGTACTCGATCTCGAAGTCGCTGTGGAACAGCGCGACGAAGCGGCCGGCCTCGTCCTTCACCACGCTCGGCAGGATCTCGAGCACCTCGTCGGTGACGTTCGCGATCCAGCGCGCGCGCGTCCACTGCTTGCGGTCGAGCCGCAGCTCGACGCCGTATTCGTTCTCGAGGCGCCACTGGAACACTTCGAGCTGCAGTTCGCCGACCGCGCCGAGGATCGGTTCGCGGGCGCCGAAGCGCGGCCAGAACACCTGCACGACGCCTTCCTCGCCGAGCTGGTCGAGCCCCTTGCCGAAGCCCTTCGCCATCGACGGCTCGCGCGGCGCGACCTGCGCGAAGATCTCCGGTGGGAAGCGCGGGAAGTTGCGGACTTCGAAGGTCGGGCCCGAACTCAGCACGTCGCCGACGCGGAACATGCCCGGGTTGATGAGGCCGATCACGTCGCCGGGGAACGCTTCTTCGATCGAGATGCGTTCCTGGCCGAAGAACCGGTGCGGGTGCGACAGTCGCACGTCGCGCGACAGCCGCAGATGCTTGGCCGCCATGCCGCGCACGAAGTGGCCCGAGGTCACGCGCAAGAACGCGATGCGGTCGCGGTGCATCTTGTCCATGTTCGCGGCGACCTTGTACACGAAGCCGGCGAAGAACGGGGCGTCGGGCGGCACCGCTCCGGTCAGCGTCGGCAGCGGCCCCGGCGGCGGCGCGATCTCGAGGAAGCGCTGCAGGATGTTCTCGACGCCGAAGTTCGACAGCGCGCTGCAGAAGAACATCGGCGAGATCTGCTGCTTCAGGAACGCGTCCATCGAGAACGGCTGCACGCACGTCTCGACCATCGCGAGGTCCTCGAGCAAGCGGTCGTGCGCGCGTGCGCCGAGTTCTTCGCGCAAGGCCGGGTCGTCGGGACCGGTGGCCTGCACCAGCGCCTTCGTCGCGTTGTGCGCGGTGCGTTCGAACACGAACACCTGCTTGTCGCGCAGCGAGTAGACGCCGCGGAAGGAGTCGCCGCTGCCGATCGGCCACGTCGCCGGGACAATGGTGATGCCGAGCACCTTCTCGACCTGGTCCATCAGGTCGAGCGGGGCGCGCGCCGGCCGGTCCATCTTGTTGACGACGGTGACGATCGGGATGCCGCGGTCGCGGCAGACCTTGAACAGCTTGATCGTCTGCGGTTCGACGCCCTTGGCGCCGTCGATCAGCATCAGCGCCGCGTCGGCGGCGACCAGCGTGCGGAAGGTGTCCTCGCTGAAGTCCTGG
>SXPB01000025.1 GCA_005776475.1 Planctomycetia bacterium | reverse complement strand
GGCGGCGGAAGTCGCTGCCAGGCCAAAGCGACGCGATCGCCCCGGCGCAGAGGGAGGCGCAACGACGGCGACGGCGTTACGGATCGACGCGCCAATGCGGCGGCAATCACAGCCCCGTGTCGGCCCAGGATTTTCGGTAACATCCGCGCGGGCACTGCGCCACCGAGATCGACACCCATGTCCCTCCTCCACTCGCCGTTCCGTCGCGTCCCCACCTGCGCCCTCCCGCTCGCCCTGATGGCCGTTGCGGGGCCGAGTCTGTGCGCCCAAGGCCAAGAACTGCCGACGTTGAAGGTGACCGCGAGCGTCAACGAGGGGGCCTTCGAACTGCAGCAGACCGTCGGGTTCGGCGCCTTCACGCAGCTGCAGGTGCGTACCCTGTGGGATGCAGCGGGGACCTGGTGCATCCCGATCGCCGACGTTCGCGTTGCCGACCAGGCCTTCTTCAGCGGCGTTCCGGTCGGTGGTTGGGAACATGAGTTTGCGACGGCGACGACGCCGTTGACCGTCGCCGACCTGACGGCCGGCCTCGCCACCGCCGCGAGCGCGACCCTGCTGGCGAAGCCTGTCGCTGCCCACCCCGTCGACTTCGGCGTGTTGGCGATGGCCGTAGGACCGACGCCGACGATCAGCCTTGCCGTCGG
Organism: Planctomycetia bacterium; assembly: GCA_005776475.1. Taxonomy (GTDB): domain Bacteria; phylum Planctomycetota; class UBA1135; order UBA1135; family UBA2386; genus UBA2386. The sequence continues at coordinate 10,052 of SXPB01000025.1, read as the reverse complement.
CGACCCGCTGTACCTGTCCGGCCAACCCGGTGTGCATCTGGTGCAGTTGCTCGGGACCAACCTGTGGCCTGAGTGGACCCTCGATCCGGCGGTGCCAACGCCCATGCTCAACCTCGACGCCGTGGTCCAGGCCACGGCGTGGAAGCGGCTCGCGACCCATCCGTCGACGGCCGGCATGACCCAGACGCAGTTCTTCGAAAGCGCGGCCTGGTCGAAGTTGCTGTTCGCCAACCCGACGCTGACGGTGACCGTGTTCGGCCTGCGCGGCCCGCGCATCGATCCGCGCCGGGTACCTCCGCCAGGCGCCGGGGTTCCGTTGCCGTTGCTGGGCTATCCGAACCTCGCCCCGAAGCTGACCGTCGCCCCACCGACCAAGATCACCGTGCAGTTCGTCGGCTCTGGCCTCGGCAGCGGTGGCCGACCCCGCTTCCACGCACCGAGCGCGATCCAACCGGTACTGCTGCCGAGCGGCTCACCCGGCGGCGCCTGGCAGATGCCGATGACCGGCTTCGCCCCCGGCATGCAGTTGGCAATGGTGCACAAGATCAACGGCCAGCGACTCGAGTCGACCGTGGCTTGGAACGGGTTCGGCAACGTGTCGGTACCCATTCCCACCTACGCCATCAGCAACACCAACACGCCGCTCGGCATCTACGAAGTCGCCTCGTATCGCTACGCGCTGCAACCGGCCGGTTCAGGCTACGGCCCGTGGATCGTCATCCCGGCCGCCGAACGCAAGAACGTGAAGGTGCTGTGAGATGGACCCGACGTCGTTGACCGACGGACTCGACCGCATGGTCGAACGCGCGATGCCGATCCTGCGGCGCGCGGCGCCGGGCCTCATGGGCGCCTTGTTGCGCCAACGTTGCCGCACATCGGACCTCGTGCAATCGGCGCTGGCCGATGCAGTGCGTTCGTTTCCGCAGTTCGCCGGCCAGAACGAAGCGGACTTCGTCGGCTGGACGATGCGCATCATGGAGCGCAACAGCATCGACCGCCGCCGTCGCCTGCTCGCCGACAAGCGCGCGATCGGCCGCGATGCCAGTGATGCCGACGCCGCACTCGCGGCGGTGACGACGAAGACCCCGTCGCCCGGCCAGATCGCGATCGATCGCGAAGCGTTGGCACGCGTGGCGCGGGCGCTGCGCCAGTTGCCGTTCGAACAACGCCAGGTCCTGCAACTCGTCGCCTTGCGCGGCTGCAGTCACGCCGAAGTCGCCAAGCGACTCGAACGCAGCGAAGGCGCCTGCCGCGTGCTGCTGGCGCGGGCGCGGGCCGCGCTGCTCGTGGCGATGGCGCGGCAAGGCGAAGATGGCGAACGGTCCTGACGACGCCTTGTGGGATCGCGTGCAGGTGGCGCTCGAACGCTACCTGCTGGCGCGCGGCAACGGCGAAGCGCTGACGCTGCTGGCCGCGTGCGACGGCGATGCGCCGCTGGCAGCTCGCGTGCAGGAAGTGCTCGGACGCGGCGCCGAAGTGCTCGACGGCTTCACCGACACGCCGCCGCCGGCAGCGCACCGGCAATTCGGCGACTTCGAGTTGGTGCGGGCGCTCGGGCGCGGCGGCATGGGTGCGGTATGGCTGGCGCGACAACGGTCGCTGGGCCGCATGGTCGCGGTCAAGCTGCTCGATCGCGCGGCGGCCGAGGGGCCCGCGGTGCGGTTGCGCTTGCAGCGCGAAGCCGAACTGACGGCGCTGCTCGACCATCCCAACATCGTGCCGGTCTATGCCGTCGGCGAAGTCGACGGCGTGCCCTTCCTGGCGATGAAGTTCCTGTCCGGGCCGGGTCTCGACGCCCTGCCGCGACCACAGTCGCCCGAGCGCGTCGCCAACATCGGCGCCGCACTGGCGCGAGCCCTCGACGCGGCCCACCTGCAGGGCATCGTGCATCGCGACGTGAAGCCGGCGAACGTGCTGCTCGACGGCGAAACGCCGGTGCTGGTCGACTTCGGTCTCGCCCGTGGCCAATCGGATCCGACCCTGACCCAGGAAGGCAAGGTCGCCGGCACGCTGCGCTACATGGCGCCCGAACGGCTCGACGCGCAGGCGCCGATCGCCGATCCCCGCGTGGATGTCTATGGGCTCGGCGCGACTCTCTACGAGCTGCTGGTCGATCGACCGGTGTTCGCCGAGGAATCGCCGACGGCGTTGGTGCGCTCGATCCTGACGCGTGAGCCGCCGCCGCTGCGTCTGCGCGGCCGCCATCACGATCTCGAAACGATCGTCATGCGGGCCTTGGCGAAGGAACCGGGTCGCCGCTTCCCGTCGGCCGCGGCGATGGCCGAGGACCTCGACCGCTTCCTCGCCGGCCAGCCGGTCCGTTCGCGCCGCACGCCACCGTGGCTGCGCTTCGTGCGCCGCGCCCAACGCCACCCGCGCACCACCGCGGCGGTGGCCGGGCTCGCCCTCGTGACACTGGTGTTCGCGCTCGTCGCCTGGCTCGCCGTCGTGAAGGCGAACGTGGACGTGGCGCGGCGCTTCGAGGCTGCCAGTGCCGACCTGGAGGCCGGACGGTTCGAGCGTGCGCACGCCGCCCTGCAGTTGCTGGCGCAGGCCCGACCCGACGACCCCGCCATCGCCAAAGCCGCCACCGCCGCGCGCACCGAAGTCGGCTTCGACCGCACGCTGATGCTGCTGACGGATCGCTCGAGCAACGTGACGCCAGCCGTGCTCGCGGAAGTGCGCGCGCTGGTCGCCGACGGCGGCCGCGGCGCCGACCTCGCGCTGGTCCTGGCGATCGGCCACGTCGAAGGCACTGCCGCCGCGCGCGCCGAACTGCAGCGCCGGTCGCAAGCCGCGGGCTCGCGTCCGCTCGCCGCCGCGCCGACCTTGCGTGCGCTCGAAGCCTGGCTCGACGCCACGCCACCGCCGTGGACGCTGCCGCCGTGGCCAACGCCACCGGAGACCGCCGCGAACGAAACCGAAGCCCTGGTCATCGCCCTGGCCCAACGCCTGTCCGCGCACACTCCCGAGTTCGTGCGGGCGACGCTCGGTGCCGCCCGCAGTTCGCCGCGCCTGCGCTTCCTCGAGGCGATCACCTGGGCCGACGCCGGCGACCTGCCCCGCGCCCTCGGCTTGTTGCGCGGTCTCGCCACCGACGAGGCGCCGCCGCCGGTGTGGCGCTGGCTCGCCCACGTGCAACTGCAACTGGGCGACGTGGCCGCCGCCGGACGTTCGCTGGCGCGTGTGCCCGACGATCGCTCGCCGTCGACGACGTACTACCGCCGCATGCAGGCGCTCGCGCAACCCCACATCAGCGACACCGAACGCACGGCGATGGTCGAACGCTGGCGGGCCGAAGGCGACCAGGGGCTTGAGGGGAAGCGGTTCCTGCTCGAGTTCGAGGGCAAGAACGATCCGGTGCGTATCGGGCCGGCCCTGCAGCAGCTCGCCGAGCTGGAACCGGCGACCGCACGCGATCCGATCGGCCGCGATCTGCTCGTCGCGGCGATGATCGAAGTGGCGGCCTGGCATCTGCCGGACGGCGACACTCCCGATCCGATCGTGCATGCCCGTTTCGTGCAGCATTGGCTGGAACGCACTGCGTCGTTGCGCCATCGCCCGGCCCAGGCGATCGCCGAGGGCTGGCTGGCCCGTTCGCAGTGCGCCGCCGGTACAGCATCGCTGCAACCTGGTCTCGACCGCTTCGCCCGTGCTTGTGGCATGGCGCCGCTGCGAACGCGCACCGCGCTCGACTACGCCGCCGCGGTGCTGGCGCTGCCCGTCGACACCGACGGCACGTTGCGCACCGCGCACGTGCAGAAGGCGCGTGCGGCCCTCGCGACGATCGCCACCGCCAACCAGGCCGGCGACCTGCGCCTGGCGACCGAGGTCGTCGCCCTGCTCGACTACCGTGCCTGGCTGCTGGCGGCGCATGCGCACGACTACTTCGCCGTCATCGAGCAGTTGCCGCGCGTCGAGGCGATTCTGCCGGACGAGCTGCGCCCGCTGGTCCGCGACGCCGAGGAACACGTTCGCAAAGTGCGTGCCGCCGCCGACGGCAAGTGACGAACGAGCAACCGCGTAAGGAACGGGCCGATCGCGGCTCATGCGCGGCATGCTCCGTTCCGCCGCCGTTCTCCTGTTCGTCGCCACGGTCGTTTCCGCCCAGGGCCAGACGATCACCTTCTTCCTGAGTTCGCCCGCCTCGGGTCTGAACGTGCACGGGACGTCGTCAGCGTTCGGCGTGCGGGCCAGCGGGCCGGGCGGCAGCCATCTCGCGGTGGCGCCCCTCGCCGCCGGCATGAACGAACCACAGCTCGCGCCGGCGCTGATCGCGGCGGCGGCCCAGGCGCAAATCGGTCTGCAGCACGCCCAGTCCTCACCGAGCAGCGGCCTGTTCACCATCGCCAGTGTCGAAGGGGCGCTGCCCAGCCGTGGCTGCATCGTCGGCACCGACGACACCGCAGTCACCGGCCTCGTCGGCGAGATCACCGGCGGTGGCACGACGAAGTTCTTCGGCGGCGCGCTGCCGTTGGCGAACGCCAGCGCACCGACCTCCGGTGTGGTGACGATCGAGGTCATCGGCCGCAGCACCACCGACGGCCATGTGTTCGGCGTGACGACGCAGCTGCAGGTGACGGCCGGCGAATCGGCGGCGTCACTGAACCTCCGCATTCGCAACGACCTGATCGCCAAAGGCTGCACGCTGTTCAACATCACGCTGCCGTCGTTCGCGGCGCCGAACTCCTTCCTGCACGGCATCGGCGTCGATCGGTTCGTCGGCCAGGGCAGCCAGGCCGGCCACCAGTTCCGCGTCAGCAAGATGTTCCTCGCGCGCAGCGGCGGCGCCGCACGCGCGCTGCCCCTGGCGATCGGGCTCGGCTGGTTTCCGACCGGCGGCTTCGCCGAGTACGGCAGCGGCTTCGCCGCGGCGGGCAAGCAACCGTACGTGCACGGCAGCGGTGCGTTCGCGCCGGGCACGAGCCACGCCGTGACGGTCGAGTTCCACCACCACGAAGTCGGCGTGCTGGTCGGCGCCACCGGCCGCGCTGCGTTGCCGCTGCCCGGCGGCGCCACGCTGCTGCTCGATCCGGCGACGGTGGTCGCGACGCTGCCGTTCACGACGAACGGCCACGGGCGTGCGACCGCGACGCAGGCGACGCCGAACGACCCGGCGGTGCTCGGCCAGACCGTGCACTGGCAAGGCTTCGCTCTGCACGCCGGCGCGCTCGCGGCAACGAGCGGCCTCTACGTGCGCATCTGGCAATGAAGGGGACGGGCAAAGCGGCTCGCGATTGCCCGCGACGCAGCGCAGTGCTCTGCTGACGCGGTGACCTTCCAGACCACCCGCTGGAGCCTGATCCTGCGCGCGCGTTCGCCAGGCAGCGCCGGCGAACGCGCACTCGGCGAACTGCTCGGCGCGTACTGGCAACCGGTCTACGTGTTCTACCGTCGCCTTGGCGCCAACCGCGACGACGCCGCCGACCTGACCCAGGGCCTGTTCACCGACCTGCTGGCGCGCGGCGACCTCGCCGATGCCGATCCGGGTCGCGGCCGGTTCCGCACGTTCCTGCGCACTTGCGCCCGCAACTGGTGGAGCAACGAACGCGAACGCGCCAAGGCCGAGAAGCGCGGTGGCGACGCTCGCCTGCTGCCGCTCGACCCAGACGATGCCGAGGCGTGGCTGGCCGTGCAGCCGATCGACAGCCTGGACGCCGAAGCGTTGTTCGAACGGCGCTGGGCTTGCACCGTGCTCGATCGCGCCGTGTGGCGGCTGGAGCAGGACGAACTCGCCGCCAACCGGCGCGAGCAGTTCGCGGTGTTGCGCTCGGTGCTCGACGGCAATCCGCCCGCGCGGCCCTGGGCCAACCTGGCGCGCGAACTGGACACCACCGAAGGCGCCGTGAAGGTCGCGGCGCACCGGCTGAAGGCGCGCTTCCGCGATCTGTTGGCGGCGGAAGTGCGCAGGACCCTGCCGGACGAAGCCGCTGCCGGCGCCGAACTGCAGGAACTGCTCGCCGCCCTGCAGAAGCGAGCGGGCGGCCCGAAACCCGGAGATTACCGGTAACTCCGTGGCCGCCTTCCTTCATCGAGGGGCATGAACCCCAACGCACCGCGCCCTCCCGATCCAGCCGCCATGCTGGGCCACGCCCTCGCGGACGCCGAAGTCGCGCAGCCGTGGCCGGCCCCCACGATCGCCGAGCTCGCCGCCGCGTTCCCCGAACTCACGCTGCACGACCGCGTCGGCCAGGGCGGCATGGCCGCGGTCTACCACGCCACCCAGCAGCGCCTCGGCCGCGCCGTGGCGCTCAAGGTGATGCGGCCGGACCTCGCCAAGCAGCCGCAGTTCACGGAGCGGTTCGTGCGCGAGGCGAAGGCGTTGGCGACGCTGAGCCATCCGCACGTGCTCGCGATCCACGACTTCGGCGAACGCGCGGGCTTCTGCTACCTCGTCACCGAATACGTCGACGGCGCCAACCTGCGCGAACTGATGCAGCTCGGCCGGCTGTCGCCCGACGAGGTGCTGCGCATCGTGCCGCAGATCTGCGCCGGAGTGCACTTCGCGCACCAACACGGCGTCGTGCATCGCGACATCAAGCCGGAGAACGTGCTCGTCGACCGCCACGGCCAGGTCAAGCTCGCCGACTTCGGCCTCGCCAAGCTCGCCGGCGCGCCGGGGCCGGCGCTGACCCGTTCGAGCGTGGTGATGGGCACGCCGCACTACATGGCGCCCGAGCAGTGGCACGGCAGCGCCGGCGTCGACCACCGCGCCGACATCTACTCGCTCGGCGTCGTGCTCTACGAACTGCTCACCGGCCGGTTGCCGGTCGGCACCTACGCGCCAGCGTCGGCGCAGCCGGGCGTGCCGGCCGGGGTCGACCCGATCGTGCAGCGTTCGCTGCAACAGGAACCCGACCTGCGCTACCAGTCGGTGCGCGACGTGCAAAAAGACCTGGAACGGCAGCGCGGCACCACGCCGCCGCCGATTCCCGAGGCTGCTCGCGCAACGGCAGGCCCCCACGCGTCCGCGGTGAAGCTGCTCGTCGCCGGCGCGCTGGCGCCGGTGATCGGTCTGCCCGTGTTGACCATCTTCCAGTACCACGAACACGAACTCGGGATGCATCGCTTCAGCCAACGGATCCAGAACCAAAACCACGAGCAAATCGCCGAGCAGATCACCAGGGTCATCGCCAACGGCAAGCCCTGGCCAGGTTCGGCGCCGCAGGCAGTCCAACCGCTCCCGCAGTACGAACTCACTGACAAACTGGACCTGCTGGTGTGCTTCGTCGGCGGCGCCATTCTCGTGACGGTCGTCATGCTGCTCGGCGCCGCCGCCTGGCGCCGCACCCGACACGCGGGTGCGTCCCGCATCCAGCAGATGCTGGCCGGTGTGCTGTTCAGCCTGCCCGTGGTCGGCAGCGCCAGCGTTGGCCTCTGCGGAATCGTCGACAAGCTGCGAACCGAGTGGTTGTTCGGCGTGCTCGGTGTGTTCCTGATCGTCGCCAACGGTGCCTTCCTGCGCTGGCTGTGGCGCCTGACCGCGCGGCGTCTGCCCGGTGCCGCCGGGCCGCTCGGCCGGGGGACGCGCGCCACGCTCTGGCTCGCCGTGGTCGCCACGCTGGGGCTTGCCGCGATTGTCGTGTTCGGTCCGCGGCAGCCAGCGCCGCCGATCATCGCGCGGTTGCCGATCGCCGCGCAGAAGCTGGTCGGCTTGACCCGCCTCCAATTGCTCGAACGACTTGGCCCCCCGCATGCAATCACGGCCACCAAGGAACGGATGACCTGGAGCTACCGCAGCCTCGACGGCAACGTGCGCGCCGACGCGGTGCAACTCGTGCTCGGTACGGTGGTGTCGATCGAGAACCCGAACCTGATCCTGGTGCCTGCACCCCAACCGGAGTCGGGCGGCAGCATCGGCCAGACCCGGGACGAACTGGTCGCGGCGCGTGGCAACGTTCGCCGTTCCCAAGGCGACCAGCACGGCGGCGAGATCGAGTTCGTCGACGGCACGATCGCCAAACTGAGTCCCGACGGCATCGTGCTGCAGCTCGGCAAGTGACGCCCCGCGCGCGTCACTCGCCGCGCGCACGCACGAGCACGCCGTCGGCGACCGTCCACGCACTGTCCTTGCGTTGGTTGCGCGGCACGAAGCGGTAGGTCGCGTCGGCGACATGGTCGCGCTGGTCAGCCGCACCGAACGGGACGACGACCAGCGCATGGTCCCCTTGCCACCACCAGGCGCCCGCGTCGAGGCCGACTCCGAGCGTGGGCTTGCCATCGGCGACGAGCAGCACGCGCAGATCCGTCTCTTCGAGCAGGCGCTGCGTCTCTTCGAAGCTCGCAGGCCCCTCGATCCGTGCGATGAGCCCGAACTTGCGGCGATCCTTGAACCACGTGCGCACCGCATCCGGGCACTCGCCGCCATCGCCCCAGTGCACCGCGGTGATGCGGCCGGCGACGGGGGCGGGAACCGGGTTGACGAGGCGGCAGTGCACGCCGAACTCGTCGCGCAGCGCGATCGTGGAGTACGGGTTCGGGCCTTCGAACGGGTCGTCGGTGCGTCGCAGCGTCTGGCGGCGGCCGATCGTCTCCGGCATGCGGGCATCGGCCCAGTCCGAGAACGTCGCCACGTGCGTCATCAGCCCGAACATCCCCGCGTCGCGTGTGTCCTGGCCGAGCCGGTCGTAGTTGAGCCGACGCCAGCGGCCACCGACGAACACCTCGTTGAATGAGTGCGACGTCCACGAACCCTTCAAGCCGCCGATGGCGGCAGTCACCGAGGCGCGCAGTTCGCGATGGGTGATGCCGCGTTCGAGCATCGCCCGTTCGCGCTCGTCGTTCGCATCCACGAGCGGGATGCACAGCACGATGCGCGTCGGCACCCCGAGCGCACGCAGGCAGCCGTTCAGGTAGATCGACGAGGACGTGCAGCTGCCGCGCTCGCCATGCTCGAACATGCCGCGCGCCGAAATGTCGCGTTGCCACGTCGTCCGCAGCGTTGCCGCGTCCACGGGCACCGCCGGCAGGAGATCGGCCGGCACGAACGGCTGGCCGCGTTCGTCGAACGCCGTGATGAAGGTCGTGAAGTGGTCGACGTACTTGGCGTGGGCACACAGCCACCGGGCCGAGCGTTCGACGAGTGTCTTGTCATCGAGCTTCGTCACGTCGATGCCGTCCTGCAACAGCGCTGCGACCAGGCTGTCGCGCATCGCCGGCGTCCAATCGGCCGTCGGGCCGGGCGCCGTCCAGGCCGTCATCGCGGCGGTCGCGCGACGCCATTCCGGATCCGCGACGATGGACTTCGCGACGTCGGTGAACGGGTAGTGGATCACCTCGAGCTCGACCCACTGCGCGGTCTCGTCGAGCACGCGCACGTCCTGGTGGTCGTCGTTCAGGAACCCCGGCGTCACCGGGCGCATCACCTGCACGACGGTGCGCACCGTGTACTGGTACTCGCGTCGCTCGCGCCAGTCGCCATCCGGCACGCCATCGCCATCGGAGTCCTTCTGGTCCGGATCGGTCCGGTACTTGTGGAGCTCCTGGAAGTCGGACAGCCCGTCCCCGTCGCGGTCGGGTTCGCGATCCGGGTTGTTCTGCGCAAGGCAGGCAGTCGCGAGCAAGGCGACGGGCACGAATCGGAGCCAGCATTTTCCGTTCATGCCGCCCAATCTACCGCGACCAGGCGCGGTCCAGTTGCCGCTCAGTACTTGTAGAAGCCCTGGCCCGACTTCTTGCCGAGCTTGCCCTCGGCGACCATGCGCCGCATCAGCTCCGGCGCCTTGAAGCCCGGGTGGTCGAGTTCCTTCGCGAGGTAGTCGGCGATCGCGAGCCGGACGTCAAGGCCAACCAGGTCGGTCAGCTTCAGCGGGCCCATCGGGTGGCCGTAGCCGAGCACCATCGCCTTGTCGATGTCCTCCGCCGACGCGACGCCGCTCTCCAACATGCGGATCGATTCGAGGCCAAGGCACACGCCGAGTCGCGAACTGGCGAAGCCGGGGCTGTCCTTGACCAGGATCGGCTCCTTGCCGAGTTGCTTGCTGTAGGCGGTCACCGCATCGATCGTCGCCGCCGACGTCGCGTCGGTGCGCACCAGTTCGAGCAGCGCCATC
>SXPB01000201.1 GCA_005776475.1 Planctomycetia bacterium | reverse complement strand
CGCTGCTGGCGACGCGCGTGCGCACCAAGGACATGCTGGCGATCGCGCACGCGACCGCGCACCTGCAGCACCAGCTGTTCTCGCTGGAGTCGTGGGGCGGGGCGACGTTCGACGTCGCCTACCGCTTCCTCAACGAGGATCCGTGGGAACGTCTCGTGCAGTTGAAGAAGGCGATTCCGAACGTGCTGCACCAGATGTTGCTGCGCGGCGCCAATGCCGTCGGCTACACGAGCTATCCGCAGAACGTCGTCGAAGCGTTCATCGACGAAGCGGCGGGGCACGGCATCGACGTATTCCGCGTGTTCGACAGCTTGAACGACCTCGACTCGATGGACGTGTCGGTGCAGCGCGTGTTGCGCACCGGCAAGATCGCGGAGGTCGCGGTCTGCTATACCGGCGACGTCGACAATCCGAACCGGACCAAGTACGGGCTCGAGTACTACGCCGAACTGGCGCGGCGGATCGAAGGCATGGGCGCCCACATCCTGTGCGTGAAGGACATGGCCGGGCTGCTGCGACCGCAGGCGGCGCGCATGCTGATCTCGCGCTTGCGGGAGGTGTGTGACCTGCCGATCCACCTGCACACGCACGACACCTCGGGCAACGGCATCGCCACCTACATGGCGGCGGTCGACAGCGGCGTGCACATCGTCGACACGGCCCTGTCGCCGATGGCGGGGCTGACGTCGCAGCCGAGCATGAACGCGCTGATCGCGGCGCTGCGTGGACATCCGCGCGAGACCGGACTCACCAACAAGGTGATGCAGCCGCTGGCCGACTACTGGGAGGCCGTGCGCGAGTTCTACACGCCGTTCGAGTGCGGCCTGAAGAGCAGCACCAGCGAGGTCTACTACCACGAGATCCCGGGCGGCCAGTACAGCAACCTGCGGCCGCAGGTCGCTTCGCTCGGCCTGCTGCACCGGTGGGCCGACGTGCGCCACGCGTTCGCGGTGGTGAACCAACTGTGCGGCGACATTCCGAAGGTCACGCCGTCGAGCAAGATGGTCGGCGACTTCGCGATCTTCCTGGTGCAGAACGACCTGCTGGTGATGCGCAGTGACCTGCCGACATCGACGGCGGCGACCAAGCAGAAGGTGCTGCTCGAAGCGCGGCGGCTCGACTTCCCGCAGAGTGTCGTGCAGTACTTCCAGGGCTATCTCGGCCAACCGCCGGGTGGCTTCCCCGACGACTTGCGCGCCGCGGTGCTCAAGGGACTGCCGGTGCTGCGGGGGCGGCCGAGCGACGGCATGGCACCGTTCGACTTCGTCAAGGCCGGTGCGCACGTGGCCCGCACCATGGGGCGCGAACCGGCGCTGCACGACGTGGTCAGCTATGCGCTGTATCCGCGCGTGATGGACGACTTCTTCGCCTTCCAGAATCGCTGCGGCGACGTGTCGCTGTTGCCGACGCCGGTCTACTTCTACGGGCTCGACATGGGCCAGGAAGTCTGGGTCGAGCTCGAACCGGGCAAGACGCTCGTGGTGTCGCTCGAAGCCAAGAGCGACCCGGACGAGGACGGCAACGTGACCGTCTACTTCAAGCTCAACGGCCAGAATCGGCAGGTCGTCGTCGCCGACCGTTCGCTGCGCAAGGAAGGCGAACAGCGGCGCCGCGCCGATCCGGCGGTTGCCGGCGAGGTGGGCGCGCCGATGCCCGGTCGCGTGATCGTGCTGCACGTGCGCGAAGGCCAGGCGGTGGCCGAAGGCGAGCCGCTGCTGACGCTGGAGGCCATGAAGATGGAGACGATCGTGCGGTCGCCCGTCACGGGTGTGGTGCGCGAACTGTGCACCGATGTGCGGGCGGCGGTGAAGGCGCAGGACCTGCTGGTCGTGCTCGACGGCCTGAAGTAGGTCGTCGGCGGCCATTCGGTTCGGCGGGGCTGGTCGTGCCCAGCGCGATCCGTATCGTCGCCGCGTGCGCATCGCCGAATTGCCCTGGTACGACGTCCCGGAACTGGTCTCGGCCACCGATGCGTGGTGGTCTGGCCTCGCCCGGCACCTGCGGGCCGCGGGGATCGACCGCGTGCCCGATGCCTTGGCGCGCGAGGGTTCGTACCTGCAACGGTGGCGCCATCCGGAATTGCTGCTGAGCCAGGCCTGTGGCTACGACGTGCTCTACGACAGCGCCGACGACCTCGTGCCGATCGCAACGCCGTGCTACCGCGCCGAAGGTTGCGACGGGCCGCGCTACCGCAGCATCGTGCTCGTGCGGAGCAGCAGTCCGTTCCGGTCGCTCGAGTCGTTGCGTGGCAGCCACCTCGCGATCAACCAGGCGTCGTCGCACTCCGGCACCAACGCGCTGCGGCCACTGGTGGCGCCGTTGGCCCGCAATGGCGCGTTCTTCGCCTCGGTGTGGGAATCCGGCTCGCACACCGACAGCCTGGCTTCGTTGCAAGCCGGTGTTGTCGATGTCGCGTGCATCGACGCAGTGGTGCTGGCCCTGCTGCGCCGGGTCCGGGCTTCGGCCGTGCGCGGTTTGCGCCCGATTGCGTGCACCGAATCCGCGTTGGCGCCACCGTTGGTGACGTCGCGTCGCACGCCGATGGCTCTACAGGTCGCGCTGCGCACCGCCTTGCGGGCGGCGATCGGCGATCCGGAACTGGCCGCTGCACGCCAGGCCCTGCTGCTCCGCGACTTCGTGTTCTTGCCGGGAGCGTGCTACGAAGAGCTGGCCGCGTTCGAAGAGCCGGCCTTGGCGGCCGGCTGGTTCGAACTGCCGGCGCCAGCGCGATCGCCGCTGGCGCGGGGCGAGGCGGTGTCGCGGGGCGACACCGCCTGCTGACCTCAGGGATTGAGGCCGACGATCATGCGGGTGTACCCCGAGACCGTGATGTCGCCAGGCTCCGACGTGTCGAGGCCGAGCCACGTGCCATACACCCGGGCGCCGTCGAGGGCCGGGTTGTTCGGAACCGGCAGCGTGTAGATGCCGACGCCCAACGCATCGGTCGGGATGGTCAGGAGCACATCCGGGTCGTGCCACGCGTGGCAGTTCGTCCAACCGAGGAAGTTCACGTTGAACGGGTAGGGCGTGGCGTTGTTGAGGCCGAGGCTGATGAACGCCACCAGGTTCGGCGTGGCGTTGCTGACGGTGAAGTTGAAGTTCGTGCCACGAGCACCCGTGCCGCTGTGGCCGGCTTCGAGGCGGCCGCAGGAGGCGCCGTACTCATTCCCGTTGGAGCAATTGAAGCTGACGCGCATGCGCGAAGCTGCGTTGTCGACAGCGCCGGTCACCGGCGTTGCGCCAGTCCACTGGGCGTCGTACACGCGAGGCTCCGAGCCAGCGCGATGGAATCCGGCCGTCGTCGTCTGCCAGTTGCCGCGCGAGACGATGTCGACCACGACGTCGGACGTGCCGTTGTAGACGAACGGCGCCTGCAGGCCGATCTCGCGCCACTGCTCGTTGGTGTAATCGAAGCTGTAGTTCGATTGGCTCAGCACCGTCACCGGCGCCGGCAGGTTGGTCGCGAACGTCGTCGACATCACGTGACCGGCCGGCACGTGCGACATGCGCACGATCAGGGACGAACTCCAGTGGCGACCGGTGTCGGCCGCCGAGAACGCGAGCCCCGTGATGTTGCCGGCGATGGCCAGTTCACCCTGACGCAGGATGGTCTGGTAGCGCATGTTCGTGCCCTGGTCGCTGTCGAGGCGATAGCAGAGCGTCATGTTGGCGACGCGGGGCGTGAAGATGCCGCCGGTGAACGGAGCGTTCGTCGCCGAACCGCAAGCGATCGCCAGGTTGGCGTCGTTGTAGTTCTGGTTGGCACCGGTGCCGTTGGTGTAGTGGTGCGGGAAGTTGCCCGCGACGATCGCGAAGCCGTAGGTGCCGGCCGTCAGATAGAACGGAGTGGCCAGGTCGATACGGCTCGGCAGGTTCGCGCCTGCCGCGACGCCCTTGCCCGCCGTCATCGGCAGCCACAAGGCCGCGGTGGTTTCGTTGCCAATGTGCGTGCCACCGACCGCGGTGCGATACACGTCGAGCAGCAGCTCGCCGCCGGCCGCGACGTTGGTGTTGATGTCGAGTGCGGTCACGTACATCGGGTTGGTGACGGTGACGTTGTAGTACACCGCGCCACCGCTACTGCCGTTGTTACCGCCGGTGTAGATCGTCGCCAGCGTGCTCGGCGCGTAGCCGCCCCACGGGAAGTAGTTCTCGGTGCCGGTCAGGCCGGAATCGGGAACGTAGCGGGCGCAGCCCGAGCCGAGGAGGCGAGTGCCGCCGTTGACAACCAGCGCGTAGGTCGCGTCGGTCGCCCCAGTGGCAATGTGCGCGTCGGTGGTGACGGTGGGGGCGGTGATCGTCACCGTCCAGGTGCCGGCCACCGGGTTGTTCAGGAACACGTTCTCGACGGTGTCGATCGTGTTCGCGGCGCCACCCGACGTCGACGTGTTGTTGGCGGTGAGGCCGTTGTTGCCGCGGTAGATCGTGCCACCGGGCGACGTGACCGTCAGCGACAGGTCGTTGACGCG
>SXPB01000024.1 GCA_005776475.1 Planctomycetia bacterium | reverse complement strand
GCCGACACCCAGTTCTCGGTGCCGCGTGGCCTGCACAGCGCCGCCTTCACCACGACGATCACGTGCGCCACGCCGGGCGCCACGATCCGCTACACGCTCGACTGCAGCGACCCGCGCACGTCCACGCTCGCGGTCCAGGGCCCGAGTCCACTGGCGATCGTGATCGATCCCGCCAGCACGAACGGCGGCCTGCGTCCGGTCACTCCCGGCGTCGTCGTGCGCGCCTACGCGTTCGCGCCGGGTCTCACCTCGACCAACGTCGACACGGTGACCTACGTGTTCCCGACCAGCGTGCTGCTGCAGACGCGGCCGACGGGTTTCCCGACACAGATCCAGTTCGACTCCGATCCGGCGATCGTCAACAACCCGCTCTATTCGAGCCGCATCCTCGGCGACCTCGCCGCGCTGCCGACGATGTCGGTAGTCGCTCCGTACTCGACGATGTTCGGCAGCAACGGCGTCGTGCGCGCGCCGAACGGCACCATCGAGGTGCCCGGCTCGATCGAGGTCGTGCATCCGGATGGCCGCGACGACCAGGTCGACTGCGGGCTCACGCCGCACAGCTGGACGCAGAACAAGCGCTCGATCCGCGTCTACTTCCGCGCCAGCTACGGCAACGACAAGTGGCGGCATGACCTGTTCCGCGCGTCCGCCGAAGGCAACGACGTCGGCATCTCCAGCTTCGACGGCCTCGTGCTGCGGGCCGGCTTCAACGACGGCATCCTCTACAACGAACCGGCGCGCGCCGGCCGCTACAGCTTCTGCGTCGATGAACTCGGCCGCAGCTCGCAAGTGGCGATGACGGGCTTCGGGCCGCGCGGCCTGTTCGTGCACCTCTACCTCAACGGGCTCTACTGGGGCCTCTACAACCCGGTCGAACGGCCGGAGTCGAGCTTCTGGTCGGACACCTTCGGCGGCAACAAGGACGACTACTTCGCGCGCAACCACGGCGGCACCGTCGACGGCAGCCCGACGTGGTTCAACGGCCTGATCAGCGGCGCGATGAACTGGTCGACGGCGTCGTCGCGCCTCGATGTGACTTCGTTCTGCGACTACATCCTGTACTGGACCTACTGCGGCGGCGGCGACTGGCCGTCGTACGCCGGCAACAACAACAATTGGTACGCCGGCAACCGCGTGTTGCCGACGCCGGGCCGCGTGCGCTTCTTCGTCTGGGACTGCGAGGACAGCTGGATCAACCTGCCCAACCGCCCGGGCCCGCCGAAGGACGGCGCGCGCATCGTCAACGAACTGCTGGTGGGCCCGCTCGACATCTCGATCCTGTGGCGCGGCCTGCAGGCCGTCCCCGACTTCCGGCTGCAGTGGGCCGACCGTGTCTACCAGCAGTGCGCCAACGACGGGCCACTCAGCGAAGCGAACGTGCTGCAGCGGTGGAACCGGATCACGGCGCAGGTCGATCGCGGCACCGTCGGCGAATCGATGCGTTGGGGCCGCTTCGATCCGCGCGGCATCACCTGGACCCGCAACGCCGACTGGATTCCGTACACGAACTCCGTGCGGCAGATGTTCGTCGGCAACCAGGGCGACCTGCTCGCCGCGTTGCGCAACACGACGGTGCCGTCGCCGCACCCGGCGCTGTATCCCGCCCTCGATCCGCCGCTGTTCCAGATCGGCGCGCCGGCGACGACGATCGCGGTCACCGACGCCTGGGTCGCACCGGGCACGTCGATCGCACTCGTGCGTCCCCTCGCGCTCGGCACCATCTGGTACTCCACCGATGGCAGCGACCCGCGCGGCCCGACCGGCCTGCCGGTGGGACAAAACGGCGGCACCGGCACCGTCGTCGTCGCCACCAGCTCCCTGCTGCTGCGCGCGCGCATGCAGTTCGGCACCGAGTGGAGCGCACTGCACGAACTGCGGCTGCAAGTGCAACCGAACCTGCCGCTGGTCGAGGTCGCCGAACTGCTCGCCGAGAACGTCGTCGGCCGCACCGACGAGTTCGGCGACCACGACGACTGGGTCGAGCTGCGCAACCGCGGCCTCGTCGATGTGCAACTCGGCGGCTACCACCTCACCGACGACCTCGCAGCGCCGACCAAATGGACGGTCCCCGCGGGCACCGTGCTGCGGGCCGGCGGCACGTTGTTGTTGTGGGCCGACAACGAGCCGTCCGAGGGCGCGCTGCACATGAACTTCCGCCTCAGCGGGCTCGGCGAAGCGATCGGCCTGTTCGCGCCGGGCGGACTCGCCGCGATCGACCAGTTCCCCTTCGGCGTGCAGCGCGACGACGAGTCGATCGGCCGCCTCGATCGCGAGCCCGGTTCGCTGGTGACGTTCCCGCGCCCGACGCCCGAACGGCACAACGGTCCCCAGCCGTCCGGCCACCTCCCTTACCAGGCGCTGGATCCGTCGACCAACCCGGCCAGGCTGCGCGGCCTCGGCGTGCCGGTCGCCGGCGACAACCTGCGCTTCGAGATGGAGGAACTCGCCGCCGGCAGCCTCGCCGTGGTCGGCCTCGGCACCACGCCGCAGCACCTGGTGATCCCAGGCATCGGCACGCTGCTGGTCGATCCGATCCTGCTGCTGCCGGCGGTGGCCGACGCCACCGGCGAAGCGAAGTTCTCGCTGTCGCTGCCCGAACTCAGCAGCCTGCGCGGGGCTTCGTTCTACGCGCAGGGCGCGGCCGACGTCACCGGCACGATCCGCCTCAGCAACGGCGTGCTCGCGCGGGTCAGTCGCTGAGCGAAGACGGCGCCGGCCGGTTGCTTGTTCCTTCCGAAGCCCCGGCCCGGCACCATGCTCGCCCGACTTTCCAAACCGTGACCACCGAACCAACCGCCGCATCCCCCGCCGAGTCGACTGCAGCCAAGGCACTCGCCGCCGCCGGTGACGCCGATTCAGCGCGCGACGTGGGCGCACTCGACGCCGCCGCGCGACAAGCCGCGGCGCGACTCGGAGCCAAGCAGAAGGGCCTGGTCGAACGCCTGATCTACGGCCCGGCACCCGAGGCCGGCGAGATTCAAAGCGGCGCGCTCGCGGCCGCGAAGGCCGGCAAGCGCGGCGAACCTGTCATCGCGGCGGCGCTCGCCTCCCTGCAGCGCGGCGAAGCGTTCACCGCCGATGGCAAGCTGTCGGCGGCCCTGCGTGCCGCGGTCGCCAAGGAGAAGGGCTACGGCTTCACGGTGCCCGCCGACTTCGGTGGCCTTGACGGTCGCTACGTCGAACTCGCGCTGGTCGAGGAGGAGATGGCCGCCAACGGCCTCGGCCCGCTCGCGGTCGAGATCTCCGGGGAACTCACCATCGGCGCCGGTTCGCTGCTCGCCTACGGCACCGAACAGCAGAAGCGCACCTTCCTGCCGTTGGTCGCCGAAGGGCAGCTGATGGCGTTCGGCCTCACCGAGGTCGGCATCGGCGTCAACGCGAAGAAGATCCGCGCCTTCGTCGAGCCCGACCCCGCCGGCGGCTTCCGGCTGCACGCGACCGGCGATCGCAACAAGCTGTGGATCACCAACGCCACGCACGGTGGGCTCGTCGGCATCGTCGCGCGCCTCGGCAAGGAGGGCAAACAGGTCGGCCTGTTCGTCACCCGCCTGCCGGAACGCGACATCGGTCCTGGCGACGGCCAGGACCACGAGTTCTGGTGCAAGCCGTCCAACACCGGCGCCTTCACCGCCAACTACAATTCGCGGCTGCACTTCGCCAACTACCCGCTGAAGGCCGACGAGCAGATCCAGGCCGACGGCGTCGAAGTGCTGTTCTACTGCCTGCGCATGGGCCGCTGCATGCTGGCCGCGATGGCGGCGGGCTACCAGCGCATGTTCGCAGTCGATGCGACGGCGTATGCGCGCGCGCGCGACGGCGTCGGCGGCCAGGTGGTGAAGCACGAACTGCCGCGCCAGCACATCGGCCGCATGCTCGGCGGTGCCTTGCAATCGCGTGCCCTCAGCCACCTGTCGCTCGAACAGGACGCCAGCGGCACCGACCTGGCCGGCTTGCGCGACCTCACCAAGTCGGCGGCGGCGACGACGGCGCTCGAATCGCAGATCGCGTGCGAACGCGTGCTCGGCGGCCGTTCGTTCGACGAGAGTTCGCGCGTGCACCAGGCGCGCCACAACATGCACGTGTTCGGCGTCGTCGAAGGCGAAGACGACCTGATCCTGATGGGCATGGTGAAGGACGTCACCGACGGGTGGACCACGCGCTACATGGCGGGCCTGCTCTCGGTGATCCAGTCGATCAACGAAGGTCCCGACGGCAAACCCGTGCCGCCCGAACAGCGCATCCTGCGGATCACCCCGGGCCTCCTGTTCACGCGCCCCGCCGTGATCTGGCAGGCGACGAAGCGCCTCGTCTTCAAGGGCGCCTTCTGGATGCTGGTCCTGTGGATCCTCGGCAACCTGCTGCTCGAACTGCTGCGGCTGCCGCTGCACCTCCTGCCGGTGTCGTGGCTGCCGCGCTACCAGCTGCTGCCAACGGGCCTGCGCGGCTACGCGCGCTTCGCCGAACGGCGGCTGCGCTGGCTGCGGTGGGCGTATCTCGGCATCAACCTGCACTTCCAGCTCGAACTGACGCGGGCGCAGATTCCGCTGCAGCGCCTGGGCAAGGTCATCGAGCACCTGGTGTCGATGCTCGCGCTTTGCCACCACGCGACCGCCCTGCAGGACGACAGCCAACGCCGCGTCGCCGCGCTGCAGTGCGAACAGCTGAAGAGCCGGGTCAACGCGATGCCGTTGCTGACCGGCCTGTGGCAGATGGAACGCCTGCGCAAACTCGTCGGCGCCGTCGGCGACGATCTGGAGAAGGGCCAGTGCACGCTGATCACCGGCGTGGCACCGCAGCCGTTCGCGCATCCGTTCGAAGCCCGCGAGAAGAAGCCCCGCAGCTGAGCCGCGGTGTGGTCGCTACTCTGGCGCCATGACCCGACGCCTGATCAGCAGCGGTTCCTCGTTCGAAGCCGAGATCGGCTACTCGCGCGCCGTCGTCGATGGCGACTGGATCTTCGTCTCCGGCACCACCGGTTTCGACTACGCGACGATGACGATCCGCGACGACGTCGCGGCCCAGTGCGCGCAGACCCTCACCAACATCGAGCACGCGTTGCGGCAGGCCGCCAGCTCGCTCGCCGACGTGGTGCGCGTGCACTACATCCTGCCCAACGCCGCGGACTTCCCCGCCTGCTGGCCGATCCTGCGCGAACGCTTCGCGGCGATCCGACCGGCGGCAACGATGTTCCAGGCGGGCCTCGCCGACCCCCGCATGAAGATCGAGATCGAGGTCACCGCGCGGCGGGCGTCGGCGCCGGACGCGTGACGTCGAACAGCATGCGCAGTCCCGGCGCGACGAACGCGTAGAAGCGGCCGCTCGGATCGAACCCGTGCACGATCGCGCCCTCGTCGTCGTGGCCCGACGCCAGCAGCCGCGTCGGCTTCTTCTCGTTGCCGACCGAAAGCAGCAGGATCGAGGCGCCACCGTAGACACGCCAGGTGCCCGGCGCGTTGGCGACGAAACCGCCGCCCTTGCCGAGCGTGTCGAACATCGGCGCGCGATTCTCCGGGAGACCCTGCGCCCAGCGTTGGCCGCGCGTCGAGCCCTTCACGAACGGTTGCGGCGGTTGCGCCTGCCAGACGCCGTCGCGTCGCAGGTAGACGACGACCTGGTCACGCCACTGCACGGCGACGCGATCGCGGTCGTCGCCTGCCGCGAGAAAGCCCAACGGCGGCGTCTCGTAGAACGGCACCGCGGGGGCATCCCCGATGCGGGCTTCGACGGCGATCGGCGCCCGCACCGCTTCGATGTCTGGCTGGCCCATCTGCGCGCCAAACGTCCAGCGCTGGATCTCGCCCGCCGGCAAGCCGACGAAGCAGGTGCGGGCCCCGCCCAGTTCCAGGGCGCGCACGCTGCGCGTCGTCGGCACGACCGCACACGGCCGCAACTCCGCCGCCGGTGCGGCGGGGCTGGCGAGGGCCTTGAGGTCGAACACTTCGACGCTCGCACCGCGGCCCACCAGCAGCGTCGTCGCGTCGAGGAAGGCGAGATCGCCCACCGCTCCGGTATCGCCGCGCAATGCCAACGGCACCGACGGATCGACGGCTGCCAGGTCGCGCAGTTCGACCGTGCCGCGCGGCCCCGGCATCGCCACCCAGCGACCATCCGGTGCAAACGCGAGCCCGAGCCCTTCGTCGACCGCTCCGCAACTCGCCAGCATGCCGTATTCGTCCCATTCACTGCGCGGTCCACGCGCCGCCGCCAGCAGCTGCAGGCGGATCTGCCGCGTCGGATCGCTGGCCTGCTGGGCGCGCAGCAACACGATGCCGGCGGCCGTCGCGGTCGGGCCACGCGGTTCGGTGACCGTCGCCGACAACCGCACGAACACCGAGTCATTGAGGGTCAGGTCGAACGGCAAGTCGAAGCCTTCGCCAAGCGCGCCCCCGAACGGGTCGCCTGCCGCGGCGGCGGGCGTCGCCGCCGCGAACGCCGGCACGATCCGCAGTTCGCGCCGGAACAACAACCGAAGGTCGAGCGGGATGCTCGCCACTTCGCCGAGCAGCCGCTTCAGGATCGGGTCCGCATTGAGCAGGTTGACGATCTGCAGCAACCGCAGCGACGCCATCGTCTCGGTGGCGACATCGCCCGTGTTGGCGGCGCGAATGCCCTCGAGGAAGCTCGTTTCGAAGGCCCAGTCCGGCGTCTGCTCGCTGCGCGAACGCTGCAGCTCCTTGCCCTGCTCGTCGAACAACACGAACTCCAGTTCCACCGGACGGATGATGCGATCCGGGATGTGCCGCTGCGCGCCTTCCTCGCCGGGCTTGAACCACAAGGTGCCACGCACGAAGTTCGGTCGCGGGCGCTGCACTTCGATGCGCAGCAGATGGCGGGTCACCCGCTCACCCTGTGCGATCTCGAGACCGTAGAGCACGCAATCGCCGGAACGCAGCGTGCGCTCGCCGTCGAGCTGCAGTCCACGCAGGATGCCGCTGGCCCCGGGCCAACGACCGTCTACCGCCGCAGTGAAGGCCGCCGGCGCTGCCTGGGGCACGTCTTCCGGTCGTGTGGTCGCACACCCGCTGAGCAGGCACGCACCGCCGAGCCCAACCGACCACGCTGCTGGACAACGCATGCGGGCAGCATCGGCGGACCGGGCATCGGTCGCCAGCGCCGGTCAGTTCCCGCGGCCGGTCGGGCGAGCGCCCGCAGCACCGGGAAGCGGAGTCTGTGGCCCGACCGCGCCACCCGGCTGGGTGACCGCCGGCACCGGCGTCTTTGCCGGCTCGGGCGGCATGACATCACCCATCCACGTTTCCACCGGCTCGCCCTGGGCACTCGGCTGCGGCGCCGGCGACGTGGCTCCCGGCCGCACGCAGGCAACCGCACTCGCCCACAGCGCGCACACCGCAGCGACGGAACGCGCCCACGCCCGGCGCACCTTCTGGCGCAGCCCCACCGGACAGTCCTGCGTCAGCACGCGGCCGTCGGCGCGGCGGTGGAAGCGCACGCACAGGCGACCCTTGCCCGCGGCCAGCAACAGCGCCTCGGCTTCGGCCGTGGTCATCGCCGACAGGTCGTGCACGTGCAACCGGCACTGGCCGCAGAAACGACTGCGCGCGTCACCGGTCATGGCGTTCCAATCGGCGGTGCACGGCGAAGCGATGGCGATGCGATCGGGCATGGGTTGGGTCCTTGGATGCTGGCGAAGCGGCCGACGAACGCAACCTGCGTGCCGCAGTTCCCCCGCCGCGCTCACTACGGCACCAACACGATGGCACCGGCGCTCTGGCGCGATTCCAACCGCCGGTGCGCCTCGGCCGCCGCCGCCAACGGCAACGTGGAGTCGATACGGGCCCGTAACACTCCGCCGCGCACCCGCTCGAACAGCACCGCGGCCGCGTTCACCAGTTCCTGGCGGGTCGCGGTGTAGTCCGGCAGGTTCGGCCGCGTGACGAAGTACGACCCCGCCTGCAGTTCTTGCAGCGCCAACGGCTCCGGCCGCCCGGACGAGTTGCCGAACGAGACCAACAGGCCGCGCTTGCGCAGGCACCGCAGCGACTCGCGCAGCGTCGCCTGGCCGACCGAGTCGTAGACGACGTCGAGGCCCCGCTGCTGCGTCAGCGACAACACGGTCGCGACCACGTCCTCCTGGCCGCGCACGACCACCTGATGGCAACCGTTCGCGCGCGCCAGCTCGGCCTTCGCCGGCGACGACACGACCCCGATCACGGTGGTGCTGATGTAGCGCAACCACTGGCAGAGCAGGAGCCCGACGCCGCCCGCCGCCGCGTGCACCAGCACCCGATGCCCGGGACCGACCTTGAACACCCGCCGCACCAGGCACTCGGCGGTGAGTCCCTTCAGCAGCAGCGCCGCGAGCGTGACGTCGTCGAGCTCGGCCGGCACGGGCACCAACCGCCAGGCCGGCACGTTGCGGGCCGTGGCATACGAACCCGGGGCCATGCCTCCCGCGTAGGCGACGCGATCGCCGACCGCGATGCCGGTGACGCCGTCGCCGAGGGCTTGCACGATGCCGACGGCTTCGCTGCCGATGCCCGCCGGCAGCGGCACGGGATACAGGCCACTGCGGTGGTAGCAGTCGATGAAGTTCACCCCGATCGCCGTGTGCCGCAGCTGCACTTCGCCGCGTTCGGGTGCGAGCAATGGCACCTCGTCGGGTTGCAGGCATTCGGGCCCGCCGGTGCGGTGGATGCGGATCGCCAGGACCATGCGCGCAGCGAACGCGGCGGCTGCTCCAGAAACAAGCGGGCGCACCCGCGCCGACCGGCGTAACGTCGTGCCGTGCTGCGCCCCACGCTGCGTGAACCAACTCGGCTGCATTCCGCCCCCGGCATTGCCGATGGCTTCTGCATGGTCCGGAGCCTCGGTTTCCTGCTTCTGGTCGCGATGGCCAGCGCCTGCACCGGGCTGCACGAAGTGCGACCCGGCGTGTTCCGCTCGCCGCAGCCGTCCGACGACAGCCTCGCGCGCGCGATCGATCGGCACGAACTCAAGACCGTGGTCTGCCTGCGCGGCATGGCCAGCGCGAGCGCGCCCTCGCAGCGTGCCGCGAACGGCGCGGGCATCGCCTTCTGGAACGTGCCGATGTCGGCGACGCGACTGCCCTCACCCGAGACGCTGCTCGCCCTGTGGCGCATTGCCACCGACGCCGAACGTCCGCTGCTGCTGCACTGCCGCGCTGGCGTCGACCGCACGGGACTCGCCTGCGCCCTCCTCGTGTTGCACGACACCGGCGATCTCGGACTCGCGCGAGGGCAACTCGGCCTGCTGCCGTACGGCCATCTCGGCGTCTTCGGCACGCAGGCGATGGGCGAAGTGCTCGACCGCTACGCGCCGCATCACGGTTCGCTCGCGTTCCCCGATTGGGTGCGCGACGTCTACCGGAAGGAACGCGCCGCCGACGCCACCGCCGACGTGTCGGCGCGCCGGTGACGCACGCTTTGCCGCGCCGCGACGACCGCATAGGGTGCCGACCGTGGACCTGCCGGCTCCATGGACGATCCGGCCACGCTGTTCGCCACCGCCGTCGTCGGTTCCAACGTGGTCTCGAACGTGCCGCTGGCGTCACCCCACGCGAACGTGCCTGGGCCAACGAACACTGGCGCACCGGCGTGCCGATCACCGTGGCGACGCTGGCGATCGCCGCTGGCTGGCTGTGGCGGCGCCACGGAATGCTCGACCGCTGACCCGGGACCGCGCACGATTCCCCCATGCGCAGTGCCTTGTTGGTCCTGGGAGTGCTCCTCGCCGGTGGAGTTCTGTGGTGGTTGTGCAGCGGCGACGACATCGCCCCGCCGACGAACCCATCGACCGGCTCATCGAACGCCAACGTCGCCAGGCCCGAGGATCCAACCCCCGCGAGTGGCGGCGACGTGCGGCGCGAAGGCCCCACGACGCCCATCGCAAAGTCGACGGACCCCACCGGCGATCCCACTGCGTCCACACCCAGCACGCCGAACGCGGCACCGGCCAACGTCGTGCTGCAGGTGCGCGACCTCGCCGCGCGCACACCGGTCGCCGCCTTCCGCTGGCGTTGGCAGAACAGCCTGACGACCCTGCGCGGCGAAGGCACGGCCGGCCGCGCCGAATTGACGCTGCCGGAGCACGCGGTCGGCCAACTGCTGGTCGAAGCCGACGGCCTGCAACCGTGGCTGCGCGACGGCATCGGCGCCCCGCCAGCACCTTCGCCCACGACCGTGCTCGACGTGTTCCTCGCCCCCGCCGTCGCCGCGGCCGGCATCACGCTGCACGTGCGCGACCTCGCGCTGGCGCCGATCGCCAACGTGCGCGTCGATGCGTTCCGCATCCATGACGACAACCGGCAGCTCGCCTGGCAACTCGGCAACGCGATGTGGGCCCGCCGCGCGATGGCTGCCGATGGCCGCTACCCGCTGTCGACGCTGGCCCCCGGCGAGTACGGCATCCGCGTCGTCGCCACCGATGCCGACGGCGAATTGCTGCCGTTGCTGCCGTACGTCCACACCTTCGTGCTGACCGGCGACAACGGCTTCATCGAAGACGTGCCGCTCGAAGCGGGTGCGCTGCTGGCGCTCGACCTGCGCGACGCGGCGGGGCAGCCGTTCGATCCGGTCCGCCATGGCGTGGCGACGCTGAGCCTGCGGTTGCCCGGAGGCCCGGCCGTGCAGCGCAAGTGGATCGTGCGTCAGCACGGCGTCGAAGCCGGCACGATCGACGTGGTGCCCGGAGTCGGGCTCGTGATGCTCGCCGAAGCGATCGCCGGCGGGCAATACAACCTCGAGGTGTTCGTCGGCGGGCAACCGCGCGTCAACAAGCCGGTGTTCCTGCGGCCGGGGCAAAAGCACGAAGAACGGGTCGACGTGCCGTGACGCATCACCCCGTCACTGCGCGTCGAAACCACCTGTGCGTCGGATCTCGCTGGCGAAGCCGACGAATGCCGCGAACGCGACCACCAGCACCGCATCCATGAACATGCTGGGATTGCTCGCACCTTGCACAAGCATCGCGGTGCCCTGCAGGCCGAACAGGGTGACGATCGCGCGAATCGGATCCATGAATCGGTCGGGCGCCGCGTAGCGCCACCAGATTCCGCAGACGATCGAAGCACCGAGTGTGGCGTGCCAGAACGCGCCGGAGCCGAGCACGATGGTGGCGCCGAACACGAAGAGCGACGCCACCATGCGTCGATTGGCGACGCGCCTCTGCCCCATGGCGGAGTCGGTGGCGTGGGCGCGTTTGCCGGCCCATGACTGATGCAACCGCTCCTGCTCCGCCGCCGGCAACCCCCGAAACCACTCCGACTCCTCGCGCTCGTCGCGCCCATCGGCGCCCACGGCGTAGGCCAGCTGCGGCCGCTGCGTCGGATCGTCGGCCATCGTCACCATGGTCGCGCGCAACGGTTCGGCAGCCGCGGCCCGCTCGCGGCGCGCGCACTTCTGCTCGCGCTGCTGCACCGCGGCGATCAGGCTCCGCCCCTTCGGGGTCTGCTGCAGCTTGCGCTTCAACTCCGCGAGCGCCGGTTCGGCGCGCGGGTCTTCGACCTTCGGGGCCGGCGCCATGGCCGGGGCGGGCGCGGCGACCGGAACCGGCATCGCGGTTGGCGTCGGCAGCCGCCTGGCGACGTCGGCGACCTCGCCGGGACGCGCGCACAGGTCACCTTCCGGCAGCGGGGCCCAATCGTCGTCGGTCATCGCGCGAAGTATCGGCACAGCATGCGGCAGGCTGCGGTCCACGCTGCCAACGCGCGGTGCCAACGCCTCCTTGAGATGCGCCGGCAACCGCACGCGAACGCCCGCCCCGGAGTCGCGCCGCAGAAGCAGGGACTTGGCCGGAAGCGAAGGTGGCCTACCCTTGCGCCGTGCTCCTCCGCTTCGCCCCAACCCCCGAGAGTCCGGCGTCGAACGCCGGAAGCGATCCGAGCCGCCACCGCACCCTGCTGTTCGTCGCCGCCGCGGTGTCGATTGCGGCAACCATGCTGCCGTGGGTCCGCGTGCAGTTCGAAGGCCTGTTCGGCCGTCACGCCGGACCGCCCGGCTGGCAGTCGTCGGCGGGGTTCACTTGCCTGTGCACGTGTCTGCTGGTCGCGATGCTGGCGATGTCGGAGACGAACGCGAAGGCGACGCAGCAGGCGGCGCGCCCGGGCAGCCTGTTGCTGGTGCTGTTGGCGACGTTGGCGCTCGCCTTCGAATGGTGGCAAGGCCCCGGCCACCTCGGGGGCGTCAGCGCGTGCTGGACGGTCGCTTTCTGGGTCGGCCTCGCCACGTGCCCGCTGCTGCTGTTCGCCTGCGCCCGGCGCTTCGCGTCGATCCAAACGCGCTGACGTCGATTGCAACGAATCCGCACTCGGTGGCTTCCGCCAGATTGTGCCAGCCGCGAACCACCTTTGGTCGCCTTGTGCGTACCGGTCTGTCCGTCCGACGACCGCACCCCACCATGCACCCTAGCAACCTGCTGTCGACGACGTGCGTCGGCCTCGCCCTCACCCTTTCCCTCGCGGCGCAGACCTGGACGATCCAGAACCCACCGCCGTACCCGACGATCCTCGCCCGCCGCGCCGGCGGCATCGCGTTCCATCCGATCGCTGGCGGCGCCGTGTTGTATGGCGGCCTGCAATCGGGCCCGACGCTGACCATGAACGACACCTGGTTGTGGGACGGCGCCGCCTGGACGCAGCTCACTCCGGCGACGACGCCGCCGCCGCGCTGGGGCCACAAGATGGTCTACGACAGCCGCCGCGCCCGCATCGTCACGTTCGGTGGTCGCTCGCCAACGACGACCGCGACTGCCAACGACACGTGGGAGTTCGATGGCACCAACTGGCAGCAGGTGTTTCCGACCACGTCGCCGACCGCGCGCGCCTTCTACAGCATGGCGTTCGATGAACGCCGCGGCAAAACGGTGATCTACGGCGTGCAAGGTGGCTCGGTCGCAACCGGTGGCAACCAGACCTGGCTGTACGACGGCACCACGTGGGCGCAGGCCGCTCCGGCCACGGTGCCGCCCGGCCTTGAATCGCCGGCGATGGCGTACGACAAGGGCCGCGGCGTCGTGGTCATGTTCGGCGGCTTCAACGGTTCGGCGCCCGCGACCGACTACCGCACGACCTACGAATGGGACGGCGTGAACTGGACGCTGAAGACGACGGTGAACGCGCCGCTCACCGGCTACCGCACCGGCATGGTCTACGACGAAGCGCGCGGTCGCCTCGTGCTCTACGGCGGCTACGCCAGCGCCATCGCGCAGCAGAAGACCTGGGAATACGACGGCAACGACTGGACGCAGGTCGGCACCGGCGGCCCCGGCAAGATCACCGAGGGCTACATGGCCTACCTGCCGACGACCGGCACGACGGTGTACTTCGCGGGCAGCGGCCCGCCCATCGCCGGCACCGTGAACAACGAGACGTGGGTCTACTCGGGTGCTTCGACCGCGATCGCGGCCCCGTTCGGCACCGGCTGCGCCACGAGCGCTGGCGTGCCGACCCTCGCCCCGACCGCGCTGCCGGTGCTCGGCACCAACTACCTGCTCACCTGCAACGGGGCGCCGGCGGTGTCGATCGGCGTCGTAGCACACGGCCTCGACAACCTCGAACTGTCGCCCGGCATCTACCTGCCGTTCGATCTCGGCCTCGTCGGCATTCCGGGCTGCGGCCTCGAAGTGCGGGTCGATGCAACCGCGGTCGAACTGCCAGCGGGCGGCACGTTCACGCACACGTTCCCGGTGCCGAACGCGATCGGCTTGCTCGGCGTCGCGCTGTTCTCGCAGGTGATGGTGCTCGACAACCTGGCGCCGAACGGCTTTGCCGGCATGACCAACGCCGTGCACGCGGTGCTCGGCACGTAGGCCGAGCCACCGCGTTCCGAGTTCGCGCTTTCAGAGCTCGTCAGGACCGCCGACGTAGCCGAGGAACGCGCTCGCGGCGACAACGTACGGACTCGCCAACCACACTTGCCCCGGGCCCGAGCGACCGGGGAAGTTGCGGTTGATCGCCGACACCGTGACTTCGTCCGCAGTGAACGACACGCCAGGCCCGGCCTTGATGCACGCGCCGCAGCTCGGATCGATCAACTCGATCCCGGCCGACTCGAACAGTTGCACGTAGCCCATCGTCTCGGCGTAGGCGCGGATGCGTTGGCTGCCGAACTGGATGTAGGTCTTCGCCAGCAGCGTGCGGCCACGCGCAACCGCCTTCTTCACGACCTCGGCGTACATATCCATGTCCGCCTTCTTGCCGCCGGTGCACGAACCGCCATACGCGATGTGCACCTTCGCCTTCTGCTTTGCGCGCAGGCTCTGCAGCGTGACGCCGTTGCGCGGATCGCCCGGCGACGCGACGGTCATCTCGACCGCGGCGAGATCGATGTCGAAGGTCTTGCAGTAGCTGGCCCCGGGGTCTGCCTTCACGATCTGGGCGCGCAGCTTCTGCCGGTCGGTGCCACGCTGGTCGGCGATGTAGTCCACCACCACTTCGTCGGCTTCGATGATGCCGGTGAAGCCGCCGGCTTCGACCGCCATGTTGGTCAACGTCGCGCGTTCGTCGAGGCCCAGCGCCATCGTGCCCGGCCCGCCGAACTCGAGCACCTTGCCGATGCCGAGGCCCTTCTTGAAGAACTCGTCGGCGAGCAGGTGCAGCATCACGTCCTTGGCGCACACACCGCTGCGCAGCGCGCCGCGCAGATTGACGCGCACCGATTCCGGCACCATCACCCGCACATCCTTGGTGAACCAGCTGTTCGCCATGTCGGTCGAGCCGACGCCGAACGCGAAGCAGCCGAGCGCGCCGGCCATGCAGGTGTGGCTGTCGGTGCCGATCACCAGCTGGCCGGGTTCGGCGATGTCCTCGATCACGATGTTGTGGCAGATGCCTTCGCTGCCGACCAGCTTGCCGTCGCGGTGCACTTCGCCGTAGAGCTTGACGCCCTGCTTCTTGGTGAACGCTTCCTGCACGGTCGCCAGCGACGCCGCCTGCTGCTTGAGGCCCATCTTCACGTGCGCCTCGGGCATGATCTGGTCGAGGAACGTCAAGTGGTCGCGGAACGCGAACACCGACTGCGGGTCGGTGATCTTCGCGTCCTTGCCGAGCCCCATGCGGAACAGCGCCTCGGCCATCGGCGTCACGTACTCGTGGCTGAAGCGCACGTCGGTGCGCACGAACAGCGCGTCGCCGGGCGCAACCGCGGGAATGCCGGTGCGGCCGGTCTTGGCGTCGGCGATCGCCCGCTGGGCGATGATCTTCTCGCACAACGTCATCGGCCTGGCCTTGGTCGTCACCGCCGGCGGCTTCGTCTGTCCGGCCAGGCGCGCCTGGTTGTAGGCGAACAGACCACCGTGGCGGACGATCTCGGCCGCGATCGGGTCGAGGCCCTTGGTGAACTCGTCGATCGGGATCGCTTCGCCGCGTTCGATGCGGTCCAGCAGCGAGAAGTCGGTCGACGTCAGCAGGCCGATGTTCTGGCAGTTCTGGCCGTAGATCTTCTCGATGTTCTTGGCGATCACGAGGCGGATGCCGGCCTTGAGCTCGCTGTACGGCGCGGTCTCACGCGAGCTGCCGCAACCCTTCGAGACGCCCGACACGATGACCGAGAAGCCGCCGTTCTTGATCGCGTCCTGCTTGATGTTGCCGCCGCGCAAGCCGACCAGGCAATACCGCGCCAGCGTCTCGTCGTAGTAGTAGCAGACCCAACCCGGCGTCAGTTCGTCGGTCGAGATGTTGTCGACGAGCTTGCGCGCCGCGTCGTAGCGCATCGCGGCGCCGTCGTAGAGCTGCGCTTTCAGCTGTTCCTGGTCTTCGGCAAGGTGCAGCACCCGGCCGGGGAACGTCACGGAGGAACCCAGCATGGCTCAGCACCTCTCCAGGATCATCGCGATGCCCTGGCCGCCGCCGATGCAGGCGGAAGCACAGCCGAGCGACTTGCCGGACTGTTCCATCTCGCGCACCAGCGTCAGCAGCAGGCGGGAGCCGGTGGCGCCGAGCGGATGGCCCAGCGCGATCG
>SXPB01000200.1 GCA_005776475.1 Planctomycetia bacterium | reverse complement strand
GAACATGGCCTGGTTCACCCCGCCCGGCTCGAACGAGCGCTACTATCTGTTCGGCCAGGGCGGCGGCCAGAAGATCGAGAAAGAGTTCGGCGTGCCGCTGCTCGGCCAGGTGCCAATCGAAGTCGCCGTGCGCGAAGGCGGCGACAGCGGTCGCCCGATCGTCGTGCAAGCTCCCGATTCCTTGAGCGCCCGCGCCTTGACGGAAATCGCCGGCAAGGTCGCGCAGCGCGTCAGCATCCTCAACGCGGAATGAACCGAGACCGACCATGAACAACCAAACCAACACTCCGAAGAAGGGCCGCTTCACGACCGAGACCACGATGCTCGAGTGCCTCAACACCGACCCGTCGCTCGGCATGGTCCTGATGCGCGACTTCCACCTCGGCGGCTGCCGCAACTGCGGCTTCAACCCGCACGACTCGATCGCCAACGTGGCGATGCAGAATGGCATCCCCGTCGAGCGCTTGCTCGCGGCGATGAACCGCGACGCCTGAGCGAAGCACTTCGCAAGGCGTGACCGCGTGGTCGCGCCAGGTCAGCGCTGCGAGAGATCGTGCAACCGACGCCGCGCCCGTGTGGGCGGCGGATCGCACAAGCCCCACGCTTCCAGCGTCGGGTTGCCTGGCCCGTCCGGCCGCAGCAACGCCGCCGGCAGGTTCACGTGGGCATGGATCGGCACGCTGCCCTGGTCCTGTGGCACGCGCAGCCATTCCATCGAGCCAGGCTTGCGCAGGCTCGATCGCGGATGGAACGAGAAGTGCAGGAACCACATGCCGGGCAACCACAGCGTGTGCGGGCTCGACTGGATGTAGAGGTCGCCGGTCTCGACGAAGCCGTGCTTGCCCCAACCAAGCCCGTTGCCGCGCAGGTTCGCCAGCGACGTGATGCGCACCAGGTAGTTGTAGGCGCTGTGGTCGGTGTCCGACGACACGTAGTCCACCGGCCGGCACGTGTTCGGCCCGTCGAAGCCGGGACAGATCGGCCGCACGCCGATGTTCTTCACCAGGACGCCATCGGTCGGCGCCGAGTCCATCGGGCGACCGTGGTTGCGCGGCGGATCGCTCAGCCCCGGCACGTGCTCGTGGACCTCGAGCAAGCGCCGGCAGAACCCCAGCACCTCGTCGGACCAGACTTCGTCGCCATCGAGCGTCAGCACGTGGGTGGCGCCGCGG
Organism: Planctomycetia bacterium; assembly: GCA_005776475.1. Classification (GTDB taxonomy): domain Bacteria; phylum Planctomycetota; class UBA1135; order UBA1135; family UBA2386; genus UBA2386. The sequence continues at coordinate 15,701 of SXPB01000200.1, read as the reverse complement.
GCGCGCGCCTCCTGCAACATCGCTTCGCGGTTGGCCTGCTCGTCCGTGCCACCAAAGCCCTCGAACAGCACCAGCTTGTCGCCGAGGTGGCGCATGCCGCGCACGATCTCGACGGTGCGATCGCTGGAGTGGTTGTCGAAGACGAGGATTTCGTCGACGTGCGGCAGCACGGAGGTGAGGGAGTACCAGATCCAGTACTCCTCGTCCTTGATCATGGAGATCGAAACGAGCTTCATGTCGATTCGCCGGCCACCACTTGTCGCAAGGATCGACAGTCTCGCCCCAACCACTTGAGACGAACCCTTGCACGGCGGCGGCCGATGGCCAAAATCGCGCGCTCCCCGGAGCGTCCCGATCGCGGCCTCAGGGACGAACACCCACCATGGTCAACGAACTCACCGACGCCAACTTCCAGAACGCCCTGCAGACCGCGAAAGTCCCCGTGCTCGTCGACTTCTCCGCCAGCTGGTGCCAGCCGTGCAAAGCCCTGGCGCCGAAGATCGACCAGGTGGCTGGCGAGTACAAGGGCCGCATCGACGTCTACAAGGTCGACATCGACAACGCCCAGGAGACCGCGGCGAGCTTCGGCATCATGAGCGTGCCCACCTGCATCTTCTTCCGCGACGGCAAGGAAGTGGAACGCTTCACCGGCAACCCCGACCTGCGCACGGTCAAGGGGCACGTCGACCGCGTGCTCGCCTGAGATTGCCCCACAAGAGGACGAGTCCCAGCGGCACGGCGCCAAACGCCAGCGACCACCTCGGCCGCGCCGGGTTGACATAGAACGGCGCCAGCGTGCGCGAAGCTGCGAGCGTCGCCACGAACACATGCTGGCCGGCTTGCTGCGGTACGAACCGCACGATGCCGGCGACGTCGGTCACGCCGATCGGGTGCCGCGCGCCGTCGGGGCCTTCGACTTCGACCGCGACGCCGACGTGCGGTCCTGCGGCCGCAGCGAGCGAGAGCCGGACTTCATGCCCCACCGTGGCGGGCAACCCCTCGACGCGAGGCTGTTGCGGCATCAGCAAGAGGACACAGGTCGCGATCGGAAGCACGCGCGGTAGTCTGCCGACTTGCCCGTCGAAATCGAGGACCTCGGGGCCGCCGACCACGCGCTGGCGCTCGAACGCATGCGTGCGCTGCACCACGAAGTGCATCGCGGCGATTGCGCAGGCCGCGTGCTGTTCGTCGAACACCCACCGGTCTACACCGCCGGTCGCGCGACGCAGCCGCACGACCGCCCACCCGGCGACGTTCCCATCGTCGATGTCGAGCGCGGCGGCCGCATCACGTTCCACGGGCCTGGCCAGCTGGTCGTCTATCCGATCGTGCGCCTGCCGCACCGCGACGTGCGCGACTGGTTGCGCCGGCTCGAAGCGTTCGGCGTGCAGATCGCCGCGGCGTTCGGCCTCTGCGCCGAAGCGTCCGTCGACGGCACCGGGGTGTTCGTCGCCGGCCGCAAGTTCGCCTCGATCGGCGTGCACGTGAAGCACTGGATCAACCTGCACGGCATCAGCCTGAACGTGGCGATGGACCTGCAGCCGTTCCATCGCGTGCGGCCGTGCGGACTGTCGCCCGACGTGATGACCGACCTCTCGCGCGCGGCCGGCCGTGCCATCAGCATGGACTCGGCGCGCGCCGCGGCGCGGGGCGCGGTTTCCGTGCTCCTCGATCCGGCGCATCCGCTATGAACGCGGCTCGATGACCGGCACCGTCGAACTCGACCAGGACGGCGCGCACCTGCTGATCCGCTTCCCCTACCGCGAGGATCTCGTCGCGCTGGTGAAGGAACTGCCGGGGCGCCGCTGGGACCCGAAGGGCAAATTGTGGCGCGTTCCGGCGACGCATGCCGAGTTGGTGTTCACGACGTTCTCGCGCCACCTGTTCGACTTCGCGTCCGAGATCTCGTCGTTGCTCGCCGGCACCTTGAAGCCAAAGGAAGCGCCCGCCCCCGAACGGCGCCGGGCCCGCACCGAGGCGCCACCACCCACCGGGTTGCCACTCGCCGACGCGGCGCCGGCGACGCCGGGCGATCCGCCGCCGGCGCTGGCGATTTCGGCGCTCAACGCGCTGGTTCGCGACGGCCTGCGCCAGCTGTTCCCGGAGGCATTATGGGTGGTCGGCGAAATCGTCGACTTCGACAAGAGCGCCGGCCGCCAGCATCGCTTCTTCCAGTTGATCGAGAAGGCGCGCGGCGAAGCGCGCCCGTTCGCCGCCGTCGAAGTGGCGTTGTTCGCGAGCGCGGCCGAACGCCTGCTGCCTGCACTCGAACAACACGACCCGCCGCTGGCGTTGCGCGACGGCCTCGAAGTGCGCGTGCTGGTGCGGCTCGACCTGTGGCCGGCGACGGGGCGATTCCAGATCGTTGTGCAGGACATCGATCCGAACTTCACGCTCGGCCGGCTCGCGCTGACGAAGGAACAGATCCTGCGCGAACTGGCGCAGAAGGGCCTCGCCGAGCGCAACCGCCAGCTCGGCTTCCCGGTGCCCGCACTGCGCATCGGCGTGCTGACGAGTCCCGACGCCGACGGCTGGAACGACTTCCTGCGCCACGTGCAGGAAGCGCGGGTCGGCCTCGACCTCACGCTGTTCCCGATCAAGGTGCAGGGCCTCGACCTGAAGCCGATGCTGCTCGCCGGCCTGCGCTGGTTCGCGACGAACGCCGCCGACTTCGACGTGCTGTGCATCGTGCGCGGCGGCGGCTCGCGCACCGACCTGGCGTGGTTCGACGACCGCGACGTCGCCTTCGCCGTGGCACAGCATCCGCTCAAGGTCCTCGTCGGCATCGGCCACCAACGCGACCAATCGGTGCTCGATGCGATTGCGCACTCGGAGAAGACGCCGACCGCGGTGGCCGAGCTGTTGGTGCGCGGCGTCGAAGCGGCGCGCGACGACGTTCGCGAGCGGGCGCGGCGGCTGGACACGGCGGTTGCCGAACGCATGGTCGCCGCTCGCGAACACCTTGGCGATGTGCTCGCGGCGGTGCGGCGCGGGGCGCAAACGCTGCTGGCGAATGCCGCGCGCGAACTCGTCGCCGCGAGTCGCGAGATCGGCAACGCGGCGCGCCACCGGCTGCAGCGCGCCGATGCGCGCCTGCGCCACGTCGCCACCTCCGTGCGGCACGGCAGCGAACGCCGCTTCGACCGGCAGCGCAGCGGACTCGAACAGCAGGCCACTCGCATCCGCCTGCTCGACCCGGTGCGCGTGCTCGCCCGCGGCTTCACCATCGTGCGCGATGCGGCCGGCAAGGTGTTGCCGAGCGTCGCGCGCATCCACAAAGACCAAACGATCCGGGTGCTGTGGCGCGACGGCCACGCCGACACCCGGGTCGACGACGTGCACGGAAACGCGCCATGACCGACAAGAAGAAGAAGGTCGAAGAGCCCGGTTACGCCGACGCCAGCGCTGAACTGGAGCAGATCCTGCAGGACATCGAATCCGGCCAGATCGATCTCGACGTGCTCGCCGAGAAGGTCGAGCGCGCGGCAGCGCTGCTGACGTTGTGCCGGCAGAAGCTCGCCGCGACCGAGACCAAGGTGAAGAAGATCACCACCGAGATGAACGCATCGCTCGACGCCGCCGACGACACCTCGCCCACGAAGAAGGACGACGACGACGAGGGGGCGCCGTGGACTGGCAGCTGATGGTGTTGATGTTCGTGACGCTGATCATCAGCCTCACGTTCCACGAAGCCGCGCACGCATGGTTCGCCCTGCTCGGCGGTGACCGCACCGCCTACCGCTCCGGGCAGGTGACGCTGAATCCGTTGCCGCACATCCAGCGCGAGCCGTTCGGCATGATCCTGTTGCCGCTGGTCAGCCTGTACGTGAGCAACGGCCAATCGACGTTCGGCTTCGCGCACGCGCCGGTCGATCCGTTCTGGGCCGCGCGCAATCCGCGCAAAGCAGCGTTGATGTCGTTCGCCGGGCCACTGGCGAACTTCCTGCTCGCCGCGATCGCGTTCGGCGTGTTGTGGTACATCGGGCGACCGGACGGCAACACCGAGATCGCCGTGCGCAGGATTGCGAAGGCGTTCCTGCTCCTCAACCTGCTGCTCGGCACGTTCAATCTGGTGCCGATCCCGCCGCTCGACGGCACCGGCATCGTGCGCGGCCTGTTCCCGCGCACCGGGCGGTTCTTCGACCTCATCGAGTCCGTGCCCCACCTGCCCCTGGTGCTGATCTTTGTGATGGCGAGCCTGCTGAGAGAGCACTTCTACACGCTCTACTACGAAGTCGATTCGTGGCTGCCGCACTCGACGCTGCTGCGCTGATCGGTCAGCGGCCGGTCAACGCCGTGCGCACGATTTCTCCAGCCTCGCGGCACGGGCTCATGCCCAGTTCGTAGGCGTACTCCGGATCGGCCGCTTCCTGCGCCCGCAGCAAGTAACCCACTTCGTCGTCGCAGAGCCCAAACACCACGAGTCCGGGCCGCCGCAACTCGGCGCGCACCTGCTCGGCCAAGGCCGGCTCCATCTCGCCGGGCACCGCCACCGCTTCGAAGGTACCGAGCCGCAACCAACCGACCGTGCTGCGCGCGGCTCCGTCGAACAGTTCGCGCTGCAACACTGTCGTCAGGCGCCCGATGCGGAAGCCCACCGATTCCATCGGCAGGTAGACGTCGGCGCGCCGCACTTCGATAGCGTCGACCGGCAGCGGCGCCGCCGTCGCCAGCGCCTGCTCGGCGAGCGTGCACACCTGCGTCCCGAACGCCGCGACGCCCACTTCGTCGCGCGGCTGCACGTCGGGCGAGATCATCGCGCCGAGCGCGCCGTTCACGAACACCGCCTGGCCATGGCCACGCGCCCGCCAGGTGTCGCACCAGACGCCGACGAAGTCGGAACTGATCGCCGTGTTGCGGCGCGGCATCACCTCGGGATGGCAGGCGAGATGCAGCAGCGTGCCGAGCGGCCGGCCATCGCCGATCGCCTTCGCATGCAGGACGGTTATGCGGCGATCGAACACTTCGGCGCGGTTGGCGTTCTTGACCAGCCCCCGCGGCGGCAGCATCGCTTCGCCGTGCACGAAGGTCGCCGGGGCGGCGTTGGTGCGGGCCTCGGCGACCGCAGCGACCACGGCGTCGCGCAAGGTGACGAGGTACTCACGGTCACGTCCCGACGACAGGAACCAATAGCCCCACAGGCCGATCAGGTCCGGCCCCGCGTGGGTGTGGCTCGCACACAGGAACACGTCGCCGTTGGCGAAGCCGACGAGCCCGCGCTTGATCCAATCGCAGTCCTCGCGCATCACGCCGAGATTGTCGATGCCGACGATCGCGAAAGGACGCGACGGGGTGCCCACGAACAGCGCGCGCACCTTCAACGGCGACGACACCGCACTGCTGGTGCGGGCAATGTCGAAGCCGCCGAGATAACCACCGATCGCCGGCGTGATGTCACGCTCGGCGCTGCCGACCCACAGCGTGTTCGCCGCCACCGACGCCGTCACCGCGTACTGCATCGACGTCGCCGGGCGAGTGTGCTGGAAGATCCCGGCGCAACCTGCGGCGACCGTGCACACGAGCACCCACACGCCGCGCGCTGCCGATCGCCGCATCGTCACGTGGTCTCGAGCAACGACAGCGCGTGCCCGAGCGTCTGCTGCGTCTCCGGCACCACCCTCTGGCTGGCGGCCTGACGCAGACTGCGCAGGTAGTGGATCAGGACTTCGCGATCGGTGAGATCACGCAGATGGTCGCGCACCTGGTCGTGGCCGTGCGCCCGCAGGTAGCGCGCGCAATCGACCTTGGTGATCGTGCGGCCGGCATGGAACGGATCGACGAGCACCGGCCGCGTGCCGTGCAACCGCACGAGGAAGTGGTCGGGCATCGCGACGCCGGCAACCGACATCCCGGCCCAACGTGCCACCAGCAGGTAGACCAGCGACAGCGTGACGGGCAAGCCGACGCGAACGGTCAGCACCCGGTCGATCAAGGTCTGGTCGAGGTCGACATTGGTGGTGTCCCCGCCGCGCAGCCCGAGGCGATCGTGCAGGCGTTCGGCCAGGAGGCGCGCGCAGGTCGGCAAACTGCGGCCGACGCAGGCGACGCGCAGTTCGTTGGCCTCGCGCTTCAGCACGGCGGCGATTTCTGGCGCGTCAGGAACGAACGTGCGGACCATCTTCGACAGCAACACCGCCCCTTCCAGCAACGGCGGTGCGCCACCCCGTCCGCTGCGGCCGAGGCGCAGCCGGGAGAACCGCTGCAGCGCTTCGCGCACCTCGAAGCTGCGCAACAGCGCTCGGCAGCGCGACCGCACCTGCATCGCCTCGGCTTCGGCTCCTTCGCGCAGTTGCGGCAACACGACGGCACCCCAGCGCAGCAGCCGCTCGCGCGCCGCGGCCACCAGCGGGCCATGGTCGTCGCCGAGCAACTCGATCGTCGCCGCGATCTGGGACGGCGTCGGGCCGTTCTGGTTGTCTCCGGTCGGTTGTTTCATCGGCTAGGCAAGCGTCGTCGCTGACTTCCGCGAACGGGCCTGAGCATAGCAAGCCCGGTGCGCTCGTCACGCCTGCGTCCGAAGCCCACGGGCACGCCGGGCCGAGGGACGAGGCTTGCCCCGCGCGCTCGCGTTCGACAACGTGCACGAAGAACCGATCGCATCGTCGCTGCCGCATCACCCCAATGACGAACTCGCCACAACCGCCCCTGTCGATGTCGCCCGAAGAGTTTCGCCGATTCGGGCATCAGGTCGTCGACTGGATCGCCGACTACCGCCAGGGCGTCGCGCAACGCCCGGTGCAGACCCGCACCGCACCGGGCGACGTGCTGGCCGCCCTGCCGCTCGAAGCCCCGGAAGCAGCCGAAGGCTTCGACGCGGTGCTGCGCGACCTCGACGCGCTGCTGCTGCCAGCGAGTTCGCACTGGCAGCATCCGTCGTTCTTTGCCTACTTCCCGTCCAACGGCGACCTCGCGTCGGTGCTCGGCGACTTCCTCAGCAGCGGCCTCGGCGTGCTCGGGCTCGCCTGGCAGTCGGCACCGGCGCTGACCGAACTCGAGCAACGCGTCACCGAATGGCTGGCGCGCATGTCGGGCCTGCCCACTTCGTTCCAGGGAGTGATCCAGGACACCGCGTCGACCTGCACGCTGCTGGCGCTGCTTTGCGCCCGCGAACGCGGCACCGGCCACGGCGCCACCACTACCGGGATGCAGCACGGCGGCGCGCCGCTGGTCGTCTACACCAGCAGCGAAGCGCACAGCTCCGTCGAGAAGGCCGCGCTGCTCGCCGGCTTCGGCCGGCACCATGTGCGCAAGGTCGCGATCGACCAGGACCGCGCCATCGCGCCGGCGGCGCTGCGGGCGGCGATCGTCGCCGATCGTGCCGCCGGCCTGCGACCCTGTGCCATCGTCGCCAGCACCGGCACCACGGCGACGACGGCGATGGATCCGATCGACGCCTGCAGCACGATCGCTCGCGAGCACGGCCTGTGGCTGCACGTCGATGCGGCGATGGCGGGCTCGGCGATGATCCTGCCCGAATGCCGCCATCTGTGGCAGGGCATCGATGCGGCCGATTCGCTGGTGGTCAACCCGCACAAGTGGCTGGGCGTCGCGTTCGACTGTTCGGTGTTCTTCCTGCGCGATCCCGACCATCTGGTGCGGGTGATGAGCACGAACCCGAGCTACCTGCGCACCGCCGTCGACGACCGCGTGCGCAACTACCGCGATTGGGGCATCGCCCTGGGTCGCCGCTTCCGCGCGCTCAAACTATGGAGCCTGATCCGCACGCACGGCACCGCCACCCTGCGGCAACGGCTGCGGCGCGACCTCGCCAACGCGCGCTGGCTCGCCGACACCATCACCGCGGCGCCACCGTGGCGTTTGCTGGCGCCGGTGCCGCTGCAGACGCTGGTCGTGCGGCACGAGCCGAAGGGACTCACCGGCGAAGCTCTCGACGCCCACACGCAACGCTGGCTCGACGCCGTGCACCGTTCGGGCTCGGCGTGGCTGACCCCGACGCAACTCGACGGGCGTTGGGCCGTGCGCATTTCGATCGGTGCGCTGACGACGGAACGCGAACACGTGGCAGCGCTGTGGCAGTCGCTGCAGGACGCGGTGCGTCAGGCCTGAGCCGCAGCCGCTACGCGCACGGGCAGGAACACGCGAAACAGCGCCCCCTGGCCGGGTTCGCCGTCGACTTCGATGCGGCCGCCATGGCGATCGATGGTCGCCTTCGCCAGGGTCAGGCCAAGGCCGGTGCCGTTCGCCTTGTCGATGAGCTGGTCGCGACCGACCTGGCAGAACGGTTCGAAGATGCGCGCGCGGTCGGCCTTGGCGATGCCTGGGCCGCGGTCGACGACCTCGACCACGACGGACCCGGCCACGCTGCGCGCGCGCACTTCGACCGGCTTGTCGGCCGGACTAAACTTGAGCGCGTTGTCGAGCAACCGGGCCCACACCTGGACCAACCGTTCCCGATCGCCCAGGATTGGCGACAACCCGGGCGCCAACGCGAACCCGATGCGCTCGCGGCCGGACTTGGGCAAGCGGGCCACTGCATCGTGCAGCGTGGCCGCGACGTCGACCGGCGCCGTGGGCCAGGCGTCGGTGCGGCCCAGTTCGAGCACATCGTCGACCAACTGCGCCAAGCGCTGCGCGCCACGCAAGGCGATCGCCGAGAACTCCTCGCGCGCATCGCTCTCGCTCGCCGCCAGGCTGCCGAGGATCTCGATCGCCGACAGGATCTCGGTCATCGGCGTCCGGAACTCGTGCGAGACGTTGGTGACGAACTCGGCCTTGGCCCGCACCGCCGCCAAAGCTGCGTCGCGCGATGCCACCAGTTCGCGTTCGGTGCGTTCGCGCCGCGCCACGTTCTCCTGCAACTGCGTGGTCATGCCGTTGAAGGCCACGGCGAGGTCGCCGAGCTCGTCGCGGCGCCCCACTTCGACGCGCACGCCCAGATCCCCGGCCGCCACCGCGGCCGTCGCATCGCCGAGTGCCACGATCGGATCCAACGTGCGCCGCATCTGCACGAGCCCGACCAACAGCACGAGCAACAGCGTGCTCACCGCCGTGGCGAAGAACCAGCCGGTGAACTGCTCGCTCACCGCGAATGCTTCGCGCATGGTGCGCGACTGCACGACGAACAGATCGAACCGATACTGCGGCTGCAGGAACGCGCGCCAGTAGCGAGCGATGCACGGCTCACCGTCGGCGGTCCATTCGCACGACCCGGACGACCGGTTCTTGGCCTCTGCCTGCGCCGTCACCAACGGCTGCACGTCGGGCATCGACTTGAAGGTGTAGAACAACGGCTGCCATTGGCTGTCGAAGGCCGCGAACTGCGACCCGGCGACGCGCAGCTCTTCCGGGTCCCAGAACCACTGCTCGCGCAGCTGCGCACACAGCAGACCCGCGTCGGGATCCTGTGGCTCCAGTGCCGCGACCAGACAGAGCCGCCGCGGACTTCCACTCGCGCACAACATCGGCTTGCCCGCCGCGAGGTGGGCCCGATCGGCCGCATCGAAGTCGGCCGATGGGACGGCAGCCTGTCGATCCCCGCACAGGACCTCGACGGTGCCGGCCGCGCGTTGCAGCCAGAGCGCGGCGCACCGATCCGCCGTGTGTTGTTGCAGGACGCCGACGGCGATCGTCTCACCGCTGGCGGCGCGCCGTTCCAGCAGTTCCCGCAACAACGACAGGTCGCCGGCCACCTGGCTCAACCGTGCAGCGATGCCCATGCCTGCGGTCTTCGCCGCGCCATGCAGCGACGTACGCAGCTCTTCACGCATCTGGCCGGTCGCGTGCGAAACCGCCAACCAGGCGAACGCGACCAACGGCAGCAGGGCGCAGACAAGGAACAAGCCGACGAAGCGGCGGCCGATCCGCGAAGTGAGGATGCCGACGATCGAACGGGCCGCGGCGTCGCGCATCGGACTCACTCCGTCGCGGCGCACAACGACAGCGACGAGGGCGCCGGCTCCACCTGCCGGGCATCGCCCGGATCGTGGTGCACGAACTCACGCATGCAGCGGTCGAGTTCGCGCGCCGCCTCGACCAGCCCTTCGCCGGCACCACTGTCGGCCGGCAGCCGGGCCAGCACCGCGAGGATCTCGCCCTGTATGCCAGCCTGCGCCTTGCGGATCGCGTCGACGCGCACGGCCACTCCCGCGACCGCGGCATTGAGGCAGGCCACTTCTTCCTGCAAGTAGTCCCCCGGCCGCGTGCGCAACGGCGGCGGCATCTTGCCGGCAGCCAACAGCCGCAGGTTGCGCTTGTAGCGCACCAGGGGCCCGGCGATGCGGTGCGAGAACTTGATGGCGCTCGTGACGACGATCACCGCACAGATCGCCAGCACGTACCACACCCGCTCGTGCATCCACAGCATCACGATCGACTGTTCCTCGAACTGCGCCGGGCGGCCGGCATCACCGAGGTTCCACACCAATGGCAGGAAGATGCCACCGATGATCGCAACCAGCACGAGGCCGCCATACAGCAAGCCGTGCGCGATCAAGCTGCCCTGCAGCTTCCAGTCGACGATGTAGCGGCGACGCGAGAAGTTCCGGTCCATGTCAGTACTCCGAGGCCGGGCCGAAATAGCCGCCGTTGTTGGCGCGGATGACGTCGTCGAGTCCGACGCTCTCACCCAGCGACACCGCCGTCGACGAGTCCGGGCCGAGGCTGAACAGGTCGTAGTCGGTGTTGAGCGGGAACATGTAGCGGTCGCGGCGACGAGTGGTCTCGGTCGGCACACCCGAGAAGAACGAGAACCCGCCCGACGACGTGATCGCCGACGCCAGGGATTCGCTCTCGCCGACGCTGAGTTCGCGATCGAGCGACTCCGTGATCTCGGTCACCCGCGCGCGCACGGCGACGCGGGCTGCCTCTACCGCGGTTCCATCGACGACGCCGGGCCCCTGTGGCCGGCGACGGATCTGGCCGATGCGGCGGGGCGCCGGACCGCTGACTGCCGTTGGCGGCGACGACGAACCCGATCCCGAGGCAGTGGACTGGAACGCGCTCGGATCGACGATGCCGGCGGCGATCGCCCAATCGAGGCCATCGCCCGTACCATCGACATAGTTGAGGAAGCAGTACGGCACGCCCCACGGGTCACGCTTGCCGCCGAACCCGACCTGGTGCAGCGTCAACGGCATGTTGCCGCCGTTGTTCGCGGTGAAGCCGTCGATCGCGTGCGAGATCGTGACCAGCTCATGCTTCGCCTTGCCCACCCGCGCCGTGCGCAGCGCCGACACGTACTGCGGCACGCCGACCGATGCGAGGATGCCGAGGATGGTGACCACGATCATCAGCTCGAGCAGGGTGAACCCGCCGCTGCGATGCGCGCCATGCTGTCTGCCGGACTGCATGCGAACGCTATCGGTGATCGGGTGGCGCCATCCTGAGGCCCGAAGTGCGGGAAAACCCGCAACCGCGTGGAAGGCGCCCGGCGCGTCTGCAGCCCCCCTCGCGAACGTGGTGCCCAGGACAGGAGTTGAACCTGCAAGCCCTTTAGGGGCGCTAGCACCTCAAGCTAGTGCGTCTGCCAATTCCGCCACCTGGGCGTTCAGCGAGGGCCGGGCACCTTAGCGACCGGCCAGCCGATTGCAACAGCACTTCGGCGCCGGCGCAGCGGGGCCGGTCCTACCGCAGGTTCGCCATGAGGCGCAGCTGGTAGCGCATGAAGTTGCCGTCCAATTCGAGCTGCAGGCAGCCCATCTTCAGCATCTGCGCCATCGCCTTCCACTGCTGCACCATGACCCGGTCGTCGGCGGAGAAGTTGGAGCGCTCCTTGCGCCACAGCTCCTGCAGGTGCGCACCCACCGCGACGTCGAACTGGCCGCCCGGTTCGGTCATCGCCTTCGGCATGCTCGCCTTGCTGGCGTAGGCCGGGAATTGCACGCGCCGGACCGTGTCCTCGGCGGCCTGGCGGTTGGCGACCATCCACTCCTGGTCGGGCAACTCGCTGTTGACGTCGGCGAACGCCAGGTAGTCGTCGAACATCGGCACCATGTTCTCGCCGTGGATCCAGACGATGCCGTTGAGCTCCGCCGGCAGCTCGCGATCGATCGCGTCGTAGGCGGCCTTCGCGGCAGGATCCGACATCTGGCGGATCGAACGCGCCCCGGTCTGGCTGCTGTAGTGGGTCTTCAGGATGTCGCGGATCAGCGGCCCCGAGTTCGACAGCACGAAGAAGTCGCGCAACACGATCATCGCGACCTCGCCGGTGCCGGGGATCTGCGGGTTGGTGAACTCGGTGACCGCTTCCGACAGGCGGCCGTTCGGGAACGTCAGCGGCAGCTCCCACACCTTGCGGAACTTGAAGGTGCTGTAGTAGGTGCTCAGCATCTTCACCAGTTCGGTGGCGACGGCCTGGCCGTTGGGCTTGAGCCAGAACACCCACGCGACCTGCGGGATCGGCGACTTCGCCGCCACCGGCACGTGCAGATCGCCGTTGGCGTCGCGCGTCATGTCGGGGTCGTTCTGGCGAAACACGAACCCGGTGCGCGGCAGGAACGCCGGCCGCATGCGTTCGATCAGGTCGCGCAGATCCGACAGGTTCTGGCCGCCGAACGTCACCCGGCGCAGCGTGTCGTTCAGCATCTCCTTCTCGGCATCTTCGAGCGCATCGACCATCGCGTGCAGGAAGTCACCGGACGGCATGCGCAGCGCCGCCGCTGCACACGCGGACTCCGGCACCATGTCGAGGAAGGGGTCGAGCCACACTTCGCGCCGCTGCTCCTCGGCGCGGTAGAAACTGCTTTGGAACGGCGTGTGCTGCTTGCTGTTGAGGTTGAGCTGGCCGGTCGCGACCAGCGCCGCGTCGCCGAAGATGAGACCGCCAGTCACCTGCTGCCAGCCCTTCAGGTTGAGGAACGTCGCCAGCACGCGTTCGTTCATGCTGTCGCGGTTCTGCGGGTTGGGCCAACCGGCGGCGAAGCGGCGGAAGCCGTCGAACGCGTTCGGTTCGGTCACGAACTCGAGCACGTTGACCGGGTTGGCGTCGTTGATGTCGGCCCACCTGGCGATGCGCTTCTGCACGCCATCGGTGTATGCCGCCATCTGGCCGATCGGCTCCTCTTCGCGGCTGCCGTCGATCAGGCGCTGCGACGATTCGATCAGCGGCTTGTGGTTGCTGATCATCAGCAGGTCGAGGTATCGCCGCAGCACCAGCGGCTGCGCGGCACCGGGCAACTTCACCACCAGGTCATCGCCGTCCGACGACACGTCGAGCCCGCTGTCCCGCAACTGCCCCTGCACGAGGCCGAACCCCGCCGCCCCGAACGCCGCCTTCACTCGCCACGACACCCGCGTGTAGACGCACCACCACGGTTCCGGCAGCGGCCGCGGCGGCGATTGCGAATAGTCGAGTTCGTAGCCGGCGATGATCAGTTCCGTCCCGATCACGTCGCGCATCACATCGAGGAAGCCGCCGCTGTCCTTGCCAACCTGCTCGATCTGCGCCACCGCCTGCTGCAGCAGCTTGTCGGGGACGGTCTTCTTCCAGCTCTGGCCGATTCGCCCCTGCACCAGTTCGTCGAAGCCGCGGGTCTCGCCCAGGACCGACCAGAACTTCGGGGTCGGGACCGGGGCGAAGTCCTCGGCAAGGCGTTCCTTGCGCACGAAGTAATTGACGCCGCGCGGCACCGCATCGCGCAGTTCGGGCAACGACGCCTCGAACGGGTTGAACAAGAACGCGGCGATGAACAGCAGCAAGAACAGGACGATCGCGCCAAGCGCGATGCCCAGGTTGCGCAGCAGACGGCGTGCGCGTTTCGGCTTCGGTTTTGCCATCGCGAAGGAACGTAACGGACGCCAGGGTCCGGGTTGAGTGCGAGTTGCTCGGACGGCGGTCGGCGTGCGAACTTCCCTGGCCTGCGGGCCCAGGCGCTCGCCGCGCCGGCGAGGACCGCCGGCCGCGTTGCCTTCCCCCGGCGCGAACGGTCTACTGCCCGCCCCATGTCCGGCCTCGTCCCCAACGCCCGTTCCCGCCGCATCGAGGAATCGGCGACCCTCGCCATCACGGCCAAGGCCCAGAAGATGAAGGCGGCCGGCCTCGATGTCGTGTCGCTGGGCGCCGGCGAGCCGGATTTCGCGACGCCGGGACCGATCGCCGAAGCGGGCATCCGCGCGATCGAGCAGGGCAATACGCGCTACACCGCCGCGCCGGGCACGCCCGAACTGCGGGCCGCCGGCGCGCGTTGGCTGTCGCAACAGTTCGGGCTCAGCTACACCGCCGACGAAGTGATGGTGACCGCCGGCGCCAAGGGCGCCTTGCACATGGCGCTCGATGCGATCGTCGAACCCGGCGACGTCGTGCTGATCCTCGCCCCGTACTGGGTCTCGTATCCGGCCCTGGTGACGATGGCGGATGGCAAACCCGTGGTGATTCCGGCCGTGCCCGATACGGGATTCATCCACGACGGCGCCACCATCGACGCGGCCTTCGCCAGGCACCGCGCGCGCGGCATCATCCTCAACTTCCCGAACAATCCGTCCGGTGCGGTGCCGAGCCGGGCGCAGGTGCAGGCGATCGTCGATGCGGCGAAGAAGCACGATGCGTGGATCGTCAGCGACGAGATCTACGCGACGCTGCTCTACGAAGGCGCCGAGCACATCTCCCCCGCCGCGCTGCCCGGCGGCCGCGAACGCACCATCGTCGTCAACGGCTTCACCAAGAGCCACACGCTGACCGGCTGGCGCACGAGCTTCCTGGCGGGCCCCAAGCCCGTCGTCGACGCCGCCTGCCGCATCCAGAGCCAGGTGCTCGGCAATCCGTGCACGATCAGCCAGGCCGCGACCCTGGCCGCCTGCGAACTGGCGCTGCCGGACGAGCAGAAGCGCCGCATGCACGCGTTCGACGAACGGCGCCGCTACCTCGTCACCGAGATCAACCGCATCCCCGGCCTCAAACTCGCGACGCCGCGCGGAGCCTTCTACGCGTTGGTCGACGTGCGCGAACTGTGCCGTCAGCGCGGCCTCGACGACGTCGCCATTTGCGAGCAACTGCTCGAGCGCCACCACCTCGCCGGCGTGCCCGGCAGCGCCTTCGCGATCCCGGGCTTCGTGCGCCTCAGCTACGCCGCCGCGATGGACGCGCTGCGCGCCGCGGTCGTCCGCCTGCGCGCCTTCGCGGAGTCGAAGTGAACAGCGACGAGAACAAGATCCGCGTCGTGCAGGCAGGGAATCTGGCGGCCTTGCATGCCGCCGAACACGAGTGGGACGTCTACGCGACGCTGCGGGCGGTGAAGGAACTGCAGACCAAGGACAACCGGCCGTTCCTGGTGCTCGAACTGGCCGACGTGCACGCCGTCGTCGAAGCCAAGGTGTGGGACGACCAGAAGGAAGCGATGGAAGCGGCGAGGCAAGCGCCGTTGCGCGGTCCGGTCAAGGTGCGCGGCCGCGTTCGCGAATGGCAAGGTCGGCCGCAGCTCGTCGTCGATCGGTTGAAGGCGATCGATCCGGCCGATGCGCCGCCCGGGTTCACGCTCGACCAGTTGATCGATCCGGCGCTGGCGCCGGTCGAAGACCTCTGTTGCACGACGCTGGTGATCGACATCGAAACCGTGCCCGCGTTCGACCGCCGCGAACTGCCGGCGACGGTGGCAGAAGCACTGTCCGACAACGCCACCCGCAAGGAGATGGAGCCGGGTGCGGTGATGGGCATGTCGCCGTTCTTCGGCAAGGTCGTGTCGCTGGCGATCGGCGACGGCGACGCCGAACCCGGCAGCGGCGACGACGCCGTCACGGTGCTGGCGGTG
>SXPB01000199.1 GCA_005776475.1 Planctomycetia bacterium | reverse complement strand
TCGGCGACGCCGCGCTCGAGTACCTCGGTCGCACGCCGCCCGGCATCCAGGCCGTGCGGCCGATGAAGAGCGGCGTCATCGCCGACTTCGAGATCACCGAGCGCATGCTGAAGTACTTCATCACGAAGGCTTGCGGCGGCAAACGGTGGGGCATCAAGCCGCGCCTGGTCATCGCGGTGCCGTGGGGCATCACGATGGTCGAAAAGCGCGCCGTCATCGGCAGCGCCGAACGCGCCGGCGCCCGCCGCGTGTTCCTCGTCGATGAGCCGACTGCGGCGGCGATCGGCGCCGGACTGCCGGTGCACGAGCCGCGCGGTTCGATGATCGTCGACAGCGGCGGTGGCACCAGCGAAGTCGCGGTGATCTCGCTCGCCAACGTCGTGATGGCCGAGTGCTTGCGCGTCGCCGGCGACGACTTCAACGATGCGATCGCCCAGTACATCCGTTCCAAGTTCAACCTGCTGATCGGCGAGATCACGGCCGAACGCCTGAAGATCGCCGCCGGCAGCTGTGTGGCGTTGGAAGAGGAGATCGAGGTCGAAGTGCGTGGCCGCGATTCCCTTGTCAACTTGCCGCGCCGCGCGGTGATCAGTTCGGTCGACGTGCGCGAAGCGTTGCAGGAGCCGGTGCGCAAGGTGATCGGCGCGATCAAGTCGGTGCTCGAACGCACACCGCCCGAACTCGCTTCGGACCTCGTCGATTCCGGCATCACGCTGTGCGGCGGCGGGTCGTTGCTGCGTGGCCTGCCGGAGCTGATCTCGCGCGAGACCGAGCTCGACGTGCGGGTCGCCGAGCGGCCGCTCGAAGCGGTGGCGCGCGGCACCGGCATCTTCCTGGAGAACCTCGAGCTGTATTCGCAGTTCCTCGAGGGCGGCGAAGACCTCGGCTAGTCGCGTGGGGGTGCACGCCGCCGCTCGGCGGCGCCAGCACCCGGCGGGGGTTCGGCATGCGCAAGAAACCGACGGCGTTCCCAGTGGGGCTCTACGGCATGTTGCTGTTCGCCCTGTGCTGGCTCGTGCTGCCCACGATCTTCGCGCCGTTGGAACGCATCCTCGTCGGTGGTGTCTGCGTGGTCGTTCGCGGCGTGGCGAGCCTCGCCGGAACGCCGGCCGAAGCGGCCTCCAGCGACAACGCGGCCGAGTCGCAGTTGCGCCAGTCGTTGGCCGCGCGCGTGCATGCGCGGGCCTTGCCCGATCCCGCCGCAGCGTGGATCACCGGCTTGGAGCCCGTGCACTGCGCCGTGGTCGATGTCGGCAAACGACTCGGCGGCGGCGGCGCGCCCTGCGAGCTGCTGCTCGACCACACCTATGCCGAACTGGCCGGGTGCCGGCAACTGGTGACCAAGGGCGGTGCGTTGGTCGGTTGGTTGCAGCGACCGGGGTCCGGGGCCGCCGCGGACGACACCTCGACGGACTTCGCGCGCGTCGTGTTGCCGAACCATCCGTTGGCTCCGGCCATGCACGCCGAGGCGACGCTCGCCGTCGGTGACCCGCTGCGCCTCGTCGTGCGCGCCGCGTTGACGGCGGACCCTGCCCCGTTGCGCGTGGTGTTGTGGGACGATCCCTGGCGCGCGGCGCGGCTCGAGCAAGCGGGCGCGCCGGTGCGCACCACCGTGGGCGCAACGGGGGGTGTCGTGCCCGCCGGCCTGTTGCTCGGTGCCACGCGCATCTGGGGTTATCCCGGCGTGGCCGGCCAGGCGCCATTGACGCTCGGCGTCTACGTCACTCCCGCCGTGGTGCCGCGGGCCTTGTCGCACGTGGTGCTGTGGCGTGCGGCGAACTCGGGCGCGTTTGGCCTCGACGACGTGCCGGCGCGCGCCGTTGCCCGCTATCCCGGCGTGCTGCAGGAACTGCCCGGTGCCAGCCATGGCCGCCACTTGCTGATCACTGCGGCCAACGTCGTGAGCGGCGCTGCGGTCGTGCAGCGCGACCAGCTGCTCGGCGTGGTGCGGCCGCTCGCGTTCGGCTCGGCGCTGATGACTTCGTTCGCGGCGTCGCGGCAGCCCTGGAACCTGCTGTTGCTGTCGGACGACGAAGCGCAGGGGCCGATCGAAGTGCAGGCCGTCGTCGTCGCTGCGGACGCGAACCAGGTGCACGTGCGCGTCGTCGCGTCCGTCGAAGCGGCGGCCGAGGCCCTGCAGCTGCCGCAGCGAACCGCGGGCACCTTGTTCACCGGCAGCAACGGCATCCACTGCCCGGCGGGTCTGCAGATCGGTCGTTACGTGGTCGATCCCGACGATGGCGCGGCGATCTTCGTCACGGTGCCGGTGCTGTCGGGTTCGCAGACGGTCGAGGTCCTGGCGGCGGAGGGCGGGTCATGAAGCGCTGGGTGCTCTGGTTCCTGCTGGCGCCGCAAACGTGGTTGCTCGGCGGCGTCTGGCGCGATGCGGGATTGCCGCCGTTCGAGGTCGGCGTGCTCGCGTGCCTGCACCTCGCGTTCTTCGCCGAACGGGCCGCGGTGCCGTGGCTGCTGCTCGGCATGGCGATCGGCAGGTGTCTCGTCGACGAAGCGACGCTGCCGCTGCACCTGCTGGTGCTCGGCATCCCGGTCGCCGTGCTGTTGCCGTTGCGCACGTTGTTCTTCGGCCAACGCCTGGTCTGGCAGGTGCTGGCGGCGCTGCTGTGTGCGATCGCGATTCCGCGGCTGTCGGCGCTGCTCGGGCAGATGTTCGACCAACCGTCGTCGGCCGAGTTGTTGGAGCCGGCGGTGGTGGCCTGGTCGGCCGTGCTGGCGCCGCTGCTGTTGCTGTTGTTGCGCCGGCTGCCGCCGTGGGCCGCGTTCGAGGAAGTGCGATGAGTGCGCCTTCCACCAGTGGCGAACGCATCGGTGCGCTCGGCATCGTGTTCGGTGTTGCGGTCGCCGTCCTGGTCGTGCACCTGTGGCTGCTGATGGTCGGCGACCACGGCACTTGGGCCGCCCGCAGCCACGAGAACCGCTGGGCGTTCCGGTCGGTGCCGAGCCAACGCGGGGCGCTGCTCGATCGCCACGGCCGCGTGCTGGTCGAGGACGAGCCGACGACCGAACTCGGCATCTACTACAAGCAGTTCCGGCAGAACCATCCGGTCGGTGCCGCCGTGCACGGGGCGACGCTGTGGGCGCGGGTCGTGGCCGAGGCCGCGGTGCCGCCGACCACGCCCGTCGAATACCACTTCGGCGAAGGTGAGCACGGGGCCCTGCAGGCGGCGCGCGACCTGCTGGCGGTGCCGGTCAGGAACCTGCGGCAGCACGTGCTGCCGAACGACGTCGCCAACGCGTTGCAGCGCATGATCACGACCGTGCTCGCGCAGTGCAGCGGCCAGAGTCGGCGGCGCGTGTCCGCCGCGCTGCGCAAGGCGGCGACGGCCGGCGCGGTCGGTGCGGTCGGCGACGTGTTGCCGATTGCGCGGCAAGACCTGTTGCAGCGCTACGCCGCGCGGCTGGCGGCGCTGCACGCGTTGGACGCCGAGTTGACGGCGCAGCGGGCGGCGGCGGCGGCGGCCGATCCGTGGGCTGCGGCACAAGTTGCCGAGGCCACGGCTGCGAGTGGCGCGGAGGCGGCAGCCGGCAATCTGGTGGGCGACGACGCGGAGATTCCCGTCTGGCGCGGCCTGTTCCCGATGCTCGAACACGTGCGCCGCCAGATGTTCGCCGAGCCGGCGGTTGCAACGGCAGGCGATCCCGATTTGCCTGACCAGGCGCCGCTCGAAGAAACGGTGTTGCCGATCGCGATGCGGGTGCCCTACGAACTCGCCGCCGAAGTGCGCGTCGGCAGCAGCAACTTCGCCGGCATCCTGGTGCTGCCGGCCGTGGCTCGGCGCTTCGCCGTGGACCACGACTCGACCCTGCGCCGAATGCTCGGTGACGTCGGCGACCTGGAGCGCAAGCAACCCAAGGCTGCCGTGCCGGATGCGACGCCGGTGGCTGCCGCGCCGGGGGAAGAACCCGACGAGCAGGAGCTGGAACGCCGCCGGCTGCTCGAACAGCAGCAGAAGCAGCGCGAATCGACCGCGAAGTGGGTGCAGCAACTGGTCGATCGCCATCTGCCTGCCGAGTGGGCCGAGGAACTCGCCAATGTGCCACTCGACGAGGCGGTCGACGACGACGCACGCATGCTGGACCGGGCGCGCACCAGCCTTTCGCTCGGCTTGATGCAGCACGAACGCGCCGGACTGTCGGGGTTCGAGGCCGCGTTCGATGCGCGCTTGACCGGCCGGCTCGGCATGCGGCTGGTCGAGCGCGATCGGCAACGGCGTGAGCAGCGGCAGTGGAGCCATCTGCACGTGGAAGCCGGCGACGATGTGCAGATCACGCTCGATCGCGAACTGCAGCAGATGGCGGAGGCCGCGGTGCGGTCGACGTGGCGGCGGGCCTACCAACGCCATGCCGGCGCTGCGGACCAGGACCGGGTTGAGTCGGCGCTGGCGGTGATCGACGCCCGCAGCGGCGACATCCTTGCCTTCGCGGGCGCGCCGCTCGGCCGCCAATACTGGCTGCCCGGAGCCGTGTGGACCGGCAACGGCGCGCTCGGCTCGGTCGTCAAGCCGTTCGTGTTGGTCGAGCAACTGCAGGCCGAACGCGATGGTCGGCCGCACCGGCCGATGGACAGTTTCGAGGACTGCGACAGCCGGTTCCGCTACGAGGGACAGACGCTCCGCTGCACGCACGCGCACTGGGGCGGCGGCAAGGATGCGATCGAGGCGATCGCCGAATCGTGCAACGAGTTCTTCTACCAGTGCAGCCTTGGTCTCGGCCGCGACGGCGTGCTGCGGTCGCTGCGGCGGTTTGGCCTGTGCCCGCCGCTGCCCGCCGACGATCCGTTCGCCGCGTGCTGGCAGAAGACGTTGCCGGGCCTGCTGGTGGCGCGACCGGTGGTCGATACCGGCCGGCTGCTGCCGCAGCAGGCGATCGGCTACGGCGTCGCGGCGTCGCCGCTGCACGTGGCGCGTGCCTACGCGGCCTTCGCGACCGGAGCGTTGCCGACGCTGGGGTTCGAATCCGCCCCGCGCAGCCGCGTGCCCTTGCACGACGTCGTCGGCGATCTCGCTTTCGTCGAACAGGGCCTGCGGCGCTGCGTGACCTCCGGCACCGCCCAGAAGCTCACGTTGCTGCTGGAACTGGGCGTGCTCGGCAAGACCGGCACCGCTGAGGTCGACGACGTGACCAAGGCGAACAACGGCTGGTTCGCCGGCTACCTGCCGTTTGTCGGCACCGCCGGCCAGCAACTGTGTTTCTGCGCCGTCGTCTACCGGGTGCCGAACGGCATGCACGGTGGCGATGCCGCCGGCCAGATGGTCGCCGACTTTCTCGCGGCGGTGCAGGCCGAGCCGGTGACGCAGCTGCGTTATCTCGTGCCGGAGGGCGGCCGATGACCGACTGGCCGTTCGGCGGGAAGAGCCGACTCGAAGCGCTGAAGAACGTCGATGGCTGGCTCGTGCTGTGGACCGTCGCCTTGTTGCTGTGCGGCCTCGTCTTCATCGGCTCGGCCACGCGCGGCGACCCGCAGTTCGACGGCCAGCAGAGCCGGCAAGCGTTGTTCGCCGCCGTCAGCCTCGGCGTCGGCTTCTTCGTGTTGTTGCCGCATTACGTGCACGTCGTGCGCGCCGCCTGGCTGATCTACGGCGTCACGGTGCTCGCGTTGGTGGGGTTGCCGTTCTTCGCGCCGGAGATCAACGGCGCGCGCCGCTGGTATGCGTTCCCCGGGTTCTCGATCCAGCCGAGCGAGTTCGCGAAGCTGGCGGCGGTGCTCGCGTTGGCGGCGTTCCTCCGCTTCAAGAGCCGCGCGCACGCGTTCGAGGCGTTGGTGTTGCCGATGGCGTTGGTGGCGGTGCCGGCGTTGCTGATCCTGCGCCAGCCGGATCTCGGCAGCTCGATGGTGTTCGGCCCGGTGTTGTTGGCCATGTGCTACGCCGCCGGGGCGTCGTTGCGCAGCATCCTGGGCTTGTGTGTGCTCGGCCTCGGCGTGGCGGTGCTGGCCTGGTTCGAGGTCATGCATCCCTACCAGAAGGACCGCGTGCTGGTGTGGTGGCAGCATTGGTCGTGGAACGAGACCAACCTCGACAGCTGGGCGGTGCGCGACGTGCTGCGCAACCAGGGCTACCAGCCATGGCAGGCGTTGATCGCGATGGGGGCCGGCGGCTTCTCGGGGTTCGGCATCGGCCACGGCCCGCAGAATCGCTACGACTTCTTGCCGTACCGCAGCGAAGACTATCTGGCGGCGGTGGTCGGCGAAGAGACCGGCTGGTTGGGCATCACCGCGGTGCTCGGCGGCATCGCGTTGCTCGTCTACGGCCTGTTGGCGGTGGCGCAGCGAACGCGCGAGCGGTTCGGGCGGTTGGTGTGCGTCGGCGTGGCGACCTGGATCGGCACGCAGTCGCTGGTGCACGTCGCCGTGTGCGGCTGGTTGATTCCCTCGACCGGCTTGCCGCTGCCGCTGCTCAGTTATGGCGGCAGCTCGACGATGGCGACGCTGCTCGGCATCGCGGTGTGCCTCAACATCGGTGCGCGGCGCGAACCGATCCTCGCCGCCGACGGCTTTCGCTGACGCGCGCGGCGTCGCGAGGGCAGGGCGTGGGCAGGGGCTGGCAGTGGCCGGGCGCCGACTAGCGCCGCGTGCCACCCGGAGTCGAACCCGCGCCCGGGCCGGTGGTGCCTGGGTTCTGCTTCAACCACGCTTCGTAGTACTTGCGGAACTTCTCGGGAACCTGCGGCGGCGGTGAGCCGCGGTTCTTCAGGAAGTTCATGTACGGCTGCAGTTCGCCCCAACTGCCTTCCCCGGTGCCCGGGTTGCCGGGGCCCGTCTCGGGTTCGGGTTGGCGGTTGCCGGTGGTGTTCTTGCCGCCGTCCTTCGTCTCCTGGCCGCCCTGCGGTTGGCCATCACCGCTCGGTTGCGGTTGCGGTTGGCCCTCACCCGGTTGCGGTTGTTGGCCCTGTCCCTGCGGCTTGTCGCCGCCCGGTTGCCCGCCCTGCGGCTGCTCGCCACCTGGCTCCTGGCCGGGACGCGGGGCGATGTCGGGCGTTTTGTTCTCGTTGCGGTTGCGCTGGCCCTGACCCTGGGGGCGTGGTTGTCCCTGCCCCTGGTTCTGGTCCTGGTTCTGCTGGTCCTGGTTCTGCTGGTCGGGCGAACCGCTGCTGCTGCTGCTGCTGCCCTGGTTCTTCATCTGCTGCAGCTTCTCGATCAGCGTGTCGATGCCGTCTTCGACGGTCTTCGAACGCTCGTTCGCTTGCTGCAGCAGCTCCTTGGGCTTCTGGCGCGGCTGGCTCTTCTTGCCCGATTCGAGCAGCAGGCGGTCGATCTCCTGCAGTTGCTCGTCGACGGCGCGCGCGATCTCCTGGATCTCGCGGATCGGATCACCCTGGGCCGGCAATGCGGGTGTCAGCGCCAGCAGGGCGATGGCGCTGCACACGAACGGGAACACGATGCGGATGTCCATGACGTTCAGCGGCCGCGGCCGCCCTCCGGAGGTTGTTCGTCGGGGTTGCCCTGCATGGCCTGCAGCGTCTGTTCGACGCCGGCCTTGATCTGCTGGAACAGCTTGGTGATCTCGTTGTGCCGGTTGGCGAGGCGTTCGATCATGGTCACCTCGGCGTCGGAGATGACGTCCTCGCCGCGCGACTCGACCAGCAGTCGCAGGTTGTCGGCGGTCGTGCGCGTGTCGATGCCGAGCTTCTTCAGCATCTCCAGTTCGGCGATCAACGAGACCAGCTTCTCGCGGCGCTGGTCAAAGCGGTTCTTGCCCTTGTCCTGCTCGTTCTGTTGCTGCTGTTGCTGCCGATCCTTGCGCTCCTGCTCGCGGCGCTTGCGCTCGCGTTCGAGGGCCTCGAGCAGATCGACGGTGCGGCGTTCGACGTCCTGCTGCAGCAGGGTGGTGAAGGCGCCGACGTCGGGATTGCGGCCGGTCATGCGCCGCGAGGCCTCGCGCAGATCGTCGACGTTGGCCTTGAGCACCGTCTGGTAGACGAGGTTGCCTTCTTCGGTGAGCGCCGTGACCAGGAACTCGAGCTTGCCGGCGAGCTCCAGCTCTTCCTTGCCGAGTTGGTTGATCTTCAGGCGCACTGCGCGCGGCAGGGCCTCGGTGGCGGCGACCTTGCCGGCGGCCTCCGTCTCCTGGGTGATCGGGCGCTGCTTCTCCAGGAAGTTGGTCAGCTCGTCCTTCATCCGGAACAGCAGCTCTTCCTGGCGCAGGTCCTGGTAGCGGTCCTTCTCCTCCTCGAGTTCCTTGGCGGCGTCCTCGAGGTTCTTGCGCGCCTCCTCCTGCTGCTCGGCGGTCTCTTCGGCCTCGCCCTGCTCCATCGCCCGTTGCGCCTTCTTGGCGGCATCGGCGGCGGCTTCGGCCTTGCGCTGCGCGTTCTTGTTGTCGCGCTTCTTCAGCTCCTCGGCGAGGCGCACGATGTCCTCGGCCAATTGCTCCTGGGCCTTGGCCTGCTGCTGCAGCTGCTCCTTCTGTTCCGGTGAAGGCGGGCGGTTCTCCTGCAGCGCTTCGGCCGCTTCCTGCAGGGCCTGGGTCGCGGCCTGCTGTTCGTCGGCGGCGCGCGATTGCTGGCCCTTCTGCAGTTGCTGCTGTGCCTTCTGCATCGCGTCCTTCGCCTGCTGCATCTTGGCGCTGGCCTTGTCGGCCTGCTGCTTCGACAGCTGGCCCTGCTCGGCCGCCTTCTGCATCTGCTCGGCAGCCTGCTTGGTGGCGTCCTGGAGTTGTTGCTGGCGTTCGCCGGCAGCCTGCATCTCCTGCTGGCTGTCCTTGCTGGCGCCCTGCAGCGCTTCCTGCAGCGCCTGCTGCGCCTGTTCGAGCGCCTGCTTCGCTTCGGCAGCGGCCTTCTGTCGTTCCGGGGCAGCGGCCTTGGGGTCGCCTTCGGGCGCCTGGGCGCCTGCCTTCTCGACGTCGCGCAGGGCCTGTTGCGCCTTCTGGAGTTGTTCCGCGGCGGCGCGTTCGGCGGCTTCGGCGCTCGGCGCGTTCTGCAGCTCCTGCGCTGTCGCCGCCGACTCGGCGGCCATCTCCGCGGCCTTGCGGTCGGCGTCCGGGTTCTGCTGCTGGTGCTGCTGCTTCGCGGCATCGAGCGCGGTGAGCGCTTCGTTCACTTCCTTCTGCGCCGCCTTGGCGTCGCCCTTCTGCTCGGCTTCCTTCGCCGCAGCGAGGTGCTTGCCGGCCTCGGCGACCTTGGCGGCCGCATCGTTCTTCGCATCGGTGCCAGGTTTGGCGGCGTTGCGCAGTTGCTCGGCCAGCTTGTCGGCGGCTTGCTGCAGCGACTCCGCCGACTTCGTGTTCCTGGCCTTGGCCTCTTCGGCGCGCTGTTCGGCAAGTTTGCTGCCCGCTTCGCCGATGCGCGCCAGTTCCTGCTGCTCGGCTTCGGTCGCACCCTTGCCGGCGGCCTGCAGCTCGCGGTCGAGCTTGGACCAGTCCTGGTCGCGCACCTTGCCTTCGGAGGTGGCGGTGCGTTTCGGCGCCTGCTGCACCTGCGTTTCGAAGCGTTCGCGGGCCTGCTGCAGTTCGGCCTGTTCGGTGCCCGCGGCCGCCTTCTGCAGCTCGCGCGCGGCGTCGCCGAGCGCTTCGGTGCGGCCCTCGTCGCGCAAGTCGCCCTGCAGCTCGCGCGTGCGTTCGGTCAGTTCGCCGAGATCGAACTCGCGGGCGCGCGCATCGGGGGTGCGCCCCGTCGCTTCGTCCTGCAGGCCCTGGTCGAGCTGGCGCTGGTCCTGCAGCAGTTGCTGCACGCGGTTGAGTGCGCTTTCGAGGAACGGGCGCCGCGTCCCGGCCTGGCGGCGGTTGCTCTCGGCTTCACGGCGTTCGGCGTCGCGCAGGTTCTGCAGCGCCTGCAGCAGTTCTTTTTCGGGCGCGGTCGGCTCGCGCTGCATGGTCTGCTGCGCTTGCTGCTGCAGGTCGCGCTGGCGCTGTTCGAGTTCGCGCGCGGTGCGTGCTTCCGCTTCGATCTTCGCCACTTCCTGGTCGAGGTTCTCGATCGACTTGCGTTCCAGCAGGATGTTGAGCAACCGCTCGAGGTCGTCGACGACGTCCTTCTGCTTGCGCAGCGCTTCGGTCAGCGCGGTGGCGGCGAGGTCGTCGCGGATCGTCGCGACGTCGCGCAAGATGCCGGAGCGGTCGAGGTGGGCGAGGCCGTCCTGCAGCAGCTTGACCTGTTCGGGCTTCTTCTCGCGCTCGTAGCGCTGCTGCAGGCGCAGCATCAGTGCCTGCAGGCGCTCGGCCTTGCGCAGGATCTCGTCCTGATCGCGCCGCAGGCGAACCAGCGTGTCCGCATCGGCCTGGGCTCGCAGCGAGGCCATGGGGGCCGCGGCGAACAAGCCGGCGAACAGCACGGCGGGAAGGGCGGCACGGATCGGGTTCATTTCTTGCCTCGCGCGTCTTCGGTCCGGCCCTGGAGGTCGCGTTGCGCATCGCGCATGGCGCGGACTTCCTGGATCAGATCCTGGTAGTCGTTCCATTCTTCGAGCTGCAGCAGCAGTTGCTGCAGTGCCGCTTCGATCTGCTTCTGGCCTTCGATCGCCTTCTGTTGCAGGGCGATGCGGTCGGCGTCGTTGCGGGCCACCTGCGCCTCGGTCAACGCGCGCGTCACCGCCGGGCCGTGCGTGGTCGCGACGGCGTCGGCGAGTCCGACCATCAGCAGGATCGGGTCGAGGCACTGCTCGAGTGCGCCGATCGTGCCGGCCGCGCGGGCCGACTGCAGCTGGCGGTAGAAGTCGGGGTCGAGCGCCACCGCGTCGGTCAGGGTGGCGGCGCGGGCGCGCCAGGCCTCGACCACCTTGTCGGGGTTCTGGCCGGGTTCGAGGCGGTTCCACAGGTGCACGTCGAAGGCCCGCATCAGGCCGCGATGCACGCGCTCGGTCGAGTTCGTGATGCGGCCCTGGCCGACTTCGATGCCGGTCAGCGCCTGGGCGAGGTCGCCGCCGGGGATCGGCTCGCCCGAGGTCAGGTCTTCGAGGCGCGCGCGCCGATCGGCCTGCAGGTCGAACGACTGGCTGATCTCCTCGCGCAGGCCGCGGAACAGGCGCGCGATGTTGGCCGTCAGCTGCGGTTCATCGACGATCTGCACGATGCGCGGCGGCAATTCGGTTTCGCCGGCGACCGGCGTCTTGTTGTCGCGCATCGTCACCGTCATCACGATGCCGGTGGTTCCCTTCGGGTCGTTGCCGAGGATGTCGCGCACCTCGATCAGTTCACTGAGCACGACCTGGCGGGGGAAGGTGGTCGCGGCGGGCAGCAGTTCGCGCCGCGCGGGTTCGGCGGGGCCATGCTGCAGCGCCAGGCTCACGCTGGTGAGACCGGCGTCGTCGTGGGCATCGAGCCGCAGGCACAGGATCGCGGTCGGCAGCAGGGCGAGGCCTTCGTCCTCCGGCAGCAACCAACGGCCGATCGGCGCGTAGTCCTGCAGCGCGGCGATCGGGTAGGTGCCGGGGTTGGGATTGCGCAGGCCGTTCGCCGCCACCAGTTCGATCTGGTAACGGTCGGAGCTCTCGATGGCGAAGCGCCCGCGCAGGGTCGCCGCGACCACGCTGTCGTCTTCTGGCGTCGAAGCGGTGAGCGGCAGGCGCCGCCCGCTTTCGAGGAACACCATC
The DNA here is from genome assembly GCA_005776475.1 of Planctomycetia bacterium. GTDB lineage: Bacteria > Planctomycetota > UBA1135 > UBA1135 > UBA2386 > UBA2386. The sequence continues at coordinate 13,076 of SXPB01000199.1, read as the reverse complement.
GTCGCCTCGCGCACCGGCATGGTGGTGGTGACGGTGAGTTCGACGTCGCTGCCGACCAGCGCTTCGATCGCGCCGGAACGTTGTTCGAAGGCGGGCTTGCCGGTGTAGGCCGGCGGTTGCACGCGGGCGAGCAGCTGCGCCACCTGCGGCGGATGCACGGTGCGCACCTGCACACGGCGATCGCCGCTTTCGTCGTCACCGCCGCGGGCGTTGAACTCGAAGTTGCCGGCGAGGCGGCGGAAGACATGGCGGAAGCGGTCGCCGGGGCGCGGCGACATCGTCAGCGCGCGATCCTCCCCGGGTCCAGGCAGCGTGCGCACGTCCAGGAACACTTCCTTCGGCACGACGCCGGTCGCGAGCACGGACACGTGCAGGTCGGCGCCCGCGGGCAGCACCAGTTCGGTCAGGTCGTCGTGGTCCGTGCGTTGCAGGTCGGGCCCGGAGGGCGGCAGTTCGAGGCGCAGCGTGGTGGCGCGGGGATAGCTGGCCGCGAAGCCGAGGTGCCGCCAGACGAACGCGCGCATCGACGCGGGGGACCACCACGAACCCGCCGCGAGCATGGTGACGAGCAGCAGTGCCACGCCGCCGACGCGGCGCGTCGGGCGCGGATCGAACAGCCGGTCGAGCGGCAGCGCCCGCACCGTCGCCAGCGTCTCGACCAGCAGCGCATCGATCATCGGCCGCGACTGGTTGCGCAGGTCTGCGTCCGCCACCGCATGCAACTGCACCGCCGACACGAGCCGCTGGTGCAGCTCGGGGAACGTGCGTTCGAACCACACGGCGATGTCGATCTCGCCGAACGACTTCGACAGCGGGTACCGCAGGTAGCGCACGCTGGCAAAACCGGCGAGGCCGACCACGACCGCGGTGTGGAACAGGCGGATCGGCGTCGGCAACAGCAGCCAGCGATCGAGGCCGTAGAAGAAGGCGATCGCGGCGGCGGTCAGCGCCACGACGACCGCAGTGCCGTGCAGGGTGTAGCGGGCGCGCAGCGCGGCCAGCCTGCCCGCGAGCAACGGCCGCAGCGTCGAGACGAGTACGTTGCCGGCGTCCGCTGCGGTTCTGGTCGAGTCGTTCACGAGGGCAGGTTTGCGGTCAGCGCTGGAAGATGGGGAGGTACTGGAGCGGGATCTGCAGGATCAGCGTCGACACCGCCGTGCCGAAGGCATCGCCCGGACCGGTGTGGCACAGCCAGCTGCCGTCGGCGCGCTGCTGGTCGAGCAGCATGCCCTTGATGGTCCGGAAGTACTTCGTCCACTTGGGGTCGCCGGTGATGTAGTAGGCCTGCACGGCATAGTAGTGGCCGTAGAAGAAGAAGTAGTGGCCCTGCCACTCGTTGCTGAAGCTGACGACGTTCTTGTCGAGGAAGTCGATCGCGTCGCGGATGATCGGACTGTCGTATTCGCCGGCGGCGTAGAGCGTGGTCACGCCGGCTGCGGTCAGCGGGAACGTCGCCCGGGTGTGCTCGCGGTTCTGGTAGCGGAAGCTGCCGCCCTCGTCGCCGTAGCCGCCGCGCCAGCCGCCGCGGAAGGTGCGGTCGTTGCCGCGCACGGCGCTGCGATAGACGTAGTTCTGCGCATTGCGGATGGTGGTGATCGGCACGTGGATGCCGACGTTGCGCGCCGAACGCAGGGCCAGCACCTGGCACACCGTGATCGACATGTCGGACTCACGCGCGAACGGTCGGTAGCGCCAGCCGCCCTCGACGTTCTGCGAGTCGACGATCAGGTCGACCGAACGTTGCAGCACGCGCTTCACCTCGGGTCGTTCCACCATGCCGTAGACCTCGGCGAGGAACAGCGTCGCGAACGCATGGCTGTACATGCGCGTGCCGTTCTGCGTGATCTGGCCGTCGTCCTGCGCGCACGACAGCACGAAGTCGAGCCCGCGATTCAGCACGTCGCCGTACTTGCCGCGGTCGGGCAGGTGGCCACCGGCGAGGAAGCTCATCAGCGCCAGCGACGTGACGCCGACGTGCGGCAACGGCCGGTTGTCGAGCGTCTCGTAGTTGGTGTTCAGCTTGTAGCCGACGAGTTCGGCCCAGTAGCCGTCCTTGTGCTGGTGCGCCGCGAGCCAATCGAGCCCCTTGCTCACCGACGCGCGCAAGCGTTCGTCGATGAGTTGCTCGTTGCTGGCTCCGCGGCCGAGCTTCTCCTGGGCTGGCGTCGCCGCCAGGAGCAGCAGGGGAACAAGCCGAAGCAGAAGTGTGTTCATCGATTGCCTCTGGTTTTGCCCATCAGGTGCAGACCCTGAGCACTGATCAACGTCTCGCTGCCGTGCGCTTGCATGCCATCGGTGGTGCCGGTCAGTTCGAGTACCTGGTACTTGCGACCCTCGGACAGGCGACCGCTGCGGTCGGCCAAGGCCAGGGTCCACAGCCGCAACCCGGTTCGGCCCTGGTTCAGTCGCGCGCCGAAGGAGACGAAGTCGGCGCCGAACAACGGCTCTTGCACGATCTCGCCGTCCTCGGGGCCGAGCGTCACCGCGAAGGTCGCGCCGTCGCCGGCCAGCGTGCAGCAGACGAACTGGCGTTGCGTGCGGTCGCCATCGGCGAACGACTCGATCGCGATGCGGTCGGGGGCGGGGTTGGCCAGCCACGACGGTTCCCAATTGAGGATCGCGGCGTCGCGGCCGATGTCGACTTCGCGCACGCGGCTGCCGTCCTTGGCGTTGAGCACGACGAGGCGCGCCGGGCCGCGGTCGCCGCCCTCGGCGAACACGAAGTGCCCGCCGTGGCAGGCTGCGAGCAGCAGTTGGCCGCCCTGGCTGCCGCGCCAATGCCAGGCCAGCTTGCCGTTGGCGTCGATGGCGCACAGGCGCGGCGCTTCGCCGGACAACGAACCTTCGACCGGCAGGAACACGCGTTCGCCGTCGCTGACGAGCCACTGCGGAAACAGGCGTGCCGACAGGCTGTCGGGTTCGATGCCGACGTGCGTGCGCAGCAGCGCCCGATCGATCGACGTGATGCGGCGGGTGCGACCGGTCACTGCGTCGAGCGTGCGCAACGTGGCGGTGCCGTCGGCGGCGAGGTCGAGGTGCAGCAAGGCGCCTTCGATCGCCTTCGGCTTCAGGCTGTTGCCCGGGAACGTCAACGCGAACAGGCGCACGCCGGTCAACGGCTCGACGCCGAGCAGTTCGGCGCTGCCTTCGAGCGTGTTCGGTTGCCGCCACAACAGCAGCACACCGGACTGCACGCCGAGGCTCTCGATCTGGCGGTTGCGTTCGTTCGGCAGTTCCCACAACCGGGCCCCGCTGCGGTGGTCGACGGCGAACACCCGTTCCATGTCGGGCACCACCAGCACGTGGCTGCACACCACGACGTGCTGCACGTAGTCGATGGGCAAAGCGAACAGGACGGCCGCGTCGGCGCTGGGCGCCAACATGTCGAGCGCGACCAGTTCGGCGCCGCTGCGCACGTAGACCGGCGCGTTGTCCATGCGCGCGAAACCGGCCGGCTGCATCGTGGTCAGCAGCGACATCGCTTCGCCGGTCGAGCGTGGCGGCACGTGGGCCAACTTCGCTTCCGGCACGACGAGCGGCGGGACCTGGTCCGCCGGCAACGTAGTGCGGCGCAGCCCGTCGCCGTAGGTGCCGCCGGCGTCCTCCTGCCAATCGCTCGTCAGGTTCTGGTGCGGTTCCAGTTGCCGCGCCATCGCACGGGCGAGGGCGAGGTTGCCGCTCTTCTGGGCGGTCACCATGACGCGGCGCAGTACGCCGGGGGGCACTTCGCCGCCGCTGCCGGTGCTGGCGAGCATCGTGCACACGACCGCGAGGTCGCCGCTGGCGACGGCGAGGTCGAGCAGCTTCACGCGGGCCTCGTCGGCGGTCTTGCTGTTCGGGAACGTGCGCACCAGCGCTTCGAGGGCAATGCGGTCGTTGCCGGCTGCCGCCAACGCGGCGATCGCGCGCGCCTGCACCGGTTCGTAGCAGGCGGCGCCGTGCTGCTTCACCAGCGCCGCGATCGCGGCGGTGGCGACGGCGTGCGCATTGCCGTCGCCGAGCGGCAGGTCGGGATGGCGCTCGATCAGCTCCTGCCACAGCAGCACTGCAGCGGCCGGCGACTCGGTCGTCGCCGCGCGCTGCCATTGCACCCAGGTTCGCACCGGCACGCCGTCGCCGAGTGGCCAGGTGGCATCGCCGACTTCGGCCAGCAGGCGATCGAGTTCCTGGTGGAACCGTTGCCGATCGCCGGCACAACGGGCCAGCACGAGCAACTGCACTTCGATCCAACGCTGCGCGTCGGGGGCGACGGCGCGCGCTTGTTCGAGGCGCGCCATGGTGTCGGGCGCGCTCCCCTGCAGTGCCGCTTTCGCGGTGGCCAGCGCATGCTCGAACAGCTCGCGCTGCAAGGCGGTGCGGACCGGGTGGTTCTTCGCGAGTCCCTTCTTCAGCGCTGCCTCGAGCCCGCGCCGGTAGATGGCTTGCACGGCGGCGGTCGCCTCGGCGGTGGCAACTACCGGCAACAGCGCGCGGTGCAGGCTGGCGAGCCGCAGCAAGGCGGAGGGATCGTCCGGCGACTGCGCGACGCGCGCTTCGACGTGGGCCCGCAGGGCGTTCTTGTCGAAGGCGATGTCGAGGCCGGTCTGGCGCAGCGACACCGCGATGCCGCCGACCAGGAGCAGATTGCCCGGCAGCAGCCGGTTGAGGCGGACTTCGCCGTCGCCGAGCGGTTCGCCCGAACGGTCGAAGCCGAGCAGCGAATCGTTGCGCACGAACCAGACACCGTTGGCGGTGACGGCGGGGCGGCCGTTGAGCAGGCTGTTGCGGCGATCGCCGAGCACTTCCGGGCGCACCAATTGCCGCAGCCGCGGCCGCGCGGTCGCGTCGGGGCGGGCGCGCACGGCGATCGCACCCGAGCCCGCCATCACGAACTCCTCGCCGAGGGCGCCGCACAGCCACAGCACGCGGTTGTCGGTGCCGGCGATCGTCGCTTCGGCGGGCAGGCGCCACAGTTGCCGGCCCTGTTCGCAATCGAAGGCGAGCACGAACTGCGAGTCGAGCGGCGTCATGCAGACGACCCCGTCGACGACCACCGGTGCGTTGTTGGCGAAGAAGACGTGCCGATCCTGGTGGTGGTGCGGGTTCGAGCGCGGGATGTTGACGATGTCGTACGAGGCGATCCAGCGCACGCGGCCGGTGGCGGCTTCGAGCGCGAAGGCGACGCCGAGGTTCGACGTGCCGAGCAACAGGCCGTCGCTCAACGCCAGCGGCGACGCGGCGAACTCGGTGCGCGCGTTGCCGAACATGTTGACGTCCTGCTGGCTGCTGCAGACGAGGCGGCGCCACTTCTGCTTGCCGGTGCGCAGGTCGTAGGCGCCGACCGAGAACGCGATGGCGCCGGCGCGGTCGTGGACCGGCGCATACACCACGTCGCCGGCGATCAGTGGGTTGGCGCAGGCTTCGTGGCCGCGGAAGGCGCGGGTGCGCGGGCCGTCGAGCTGGTCGAAGTGCGACCACAGCACCTTGCCGGACTGCCGCGAGAACGCGAACAGGCGGCGCAGCGGCATCTTGCTCATCACCCGCAGGCTGCCCTGGAAGTCGACGGTCTTGCTGCGTTCGGGCACCTGCAGCGCGGCGACCACGACGTCGGCGTCACACGCCGCCGCCAGGGCCATGTCCTGGTTGATGCCGTCGCCCGCGTCGTTGTAGTGGTCGTTGCGGTCGTCCTGCATCGGCGTGATCGAAGTCCACGCGATGTCGGAGCGCAGCGGGTCGTAGGCGATCACCTCGCGACCGGTGTTGACGTAGATGCCGTCGAGGTCGCCGACCGGGTACATCGCGAAGTTGCCGATGTCGCGCATGCCAAAGCCCGGCGCCATCACCGGCGGCGAATAGCGCGAATCGGGGCGGCCGGCGATGTTGGCCATCGGCGTGCGGCCGGAGCCACCGCCGCCCAGTGCGCCGTGGCGCCGCGGTTCGCCACCATCGACCACCACCTGCAGCACGTCGTCGTCGATCGGGGCCGGCACGCCGGCCATGGCCGCGGCCCTCGCGCTGTCGGCATCGTGCAGCACGCTGGCGCAGTGCAGCCGTTCGGCGATCCGCTTCTCCTCGGCGCTGCCGATCGGGGCGCCGTCGAGCGCCAGCCGGAAGTGGCCCTGCGCCGACAGGCCGTCGCCGTCGACGAGAGCGAGGTCACCGAGGCGCACGCGCGCGCGCTGGCCCAGGGTGCTCGCGGGGAAACGTTCGGCGGTGCGCAGCAGCTGGTCGGGCGGCAGCACCAGCAGGCCGTCGGCGGTGCCACCTTCGGCTTCGACCAGGCGGTCGTACTCGGCGCGCGCCTTCTCGGGCAGGTTGGCGAGGGTGAGGATCACCGCCAGCCGCAGCCCCACGAAGCGGCGCGGTCCCACCGGCACCACGCCACCGTTCTCGATCTGCAGCAGGGCGTGCAGACGCGACACCGCGGCCTTGCTGTCGTCGGCGGCGAGTTCGCGCAGCGCCTCTTCGAACTCGTGGATGTGGTCCTGCGACCGCAGCAGCGAGAACAGGTTGTCGTCCTGGCTCGTCTTGAAGTCGACTGGCGTCTCGACCTGTCGCTGCGCAACCCGTTGCGCCGACAGTGGGATAGCGAGCCCGATGCACGCAAGCAGGCCCACGAGGGTCGGGAACCGGCGCCCGGCCGCGCGACTTCGAACTGGCGCTACGCCCATGACAGCATTGTGCATCGGAACCGGCGGCGGCGCGACTGGCGGGGAAGTGCCGTTCTTGTCGGAAGTACCCGTTCGCCAAGCGGGGATAGGAACGGCTTGCTATACGAGCCGGGCGCGTTTGCGGAGAAGCCACTCTGCGGCCAGCAGGCCGAGCAGCAGCAAAAGCGACCAAATCGTGTCCCAGGCGGGGCGGGTCCGGGTGTCCTCCCGGCTCTCCCAGCTCTTGCGGTTCTGGAACTCGGCGGCGAGGTCGTCCGCATCGGCCAGGAAGGCATACCGGCCGACGGCATCGCCACCGCGGCTGGCCGCCGCGACCGCGCGCAGCAGTTCGGCGTCCTGGCTTGAATCCGCCATTTCCTTGTCCGGCACCCGCACCAGCACGTCCTCGCGCGCCAGCACGGTGTCGGCCGGGTTCTGGTTGGCGAACACCAGGAAGCTGAAGGCGCCCGACTCGGCCATGGTGAACGAGGCCTGGTAGAGGCCAGGCTCGCCCGGGACCGCGCGCAGGATGCGCTTCTCGGTCTTCTGCGCGGTGTCGCGCAGGAAGATCGGCTGCTCGGCGGCGACCGCCGGCTGCAGTTCCGAATCGTGCACGCGCAACTGCACGCGCACCTTGTCGCCGGTTTCGAGCTGGGCCTTGTCCACCGTCAGTTCGAGCAGGTCCGAGCGGCGTTGCAGGCGGCCTTGGGCCAGCGTGCGCACGACGTTCCGCCAGAACGTGTCCATGTAGACCTCGGCGTACGGATCGCGCCAGCGCCAGGTCTCGTCGGTGGCGAGGAACATCGTGCTGCCGCGCGGATGCGGGCCGACCACGAGCAGCGGTCGCTTGCCGTAGGTGTTGGAGTCGGTGGGGTGGCGCAGCAGCACCGTCGAGCCGGGTTTGCCGCGTTGCACCGGGTAGTGCACGAAGAAGCCGGGCAGGCCTTCTTCCCACAGCCGCCGGTTGAAGGCCGGGTCGCGCTGCAGCAGCAACATGTCGTGCGGTTGCGTCGCATTCTCGAGCAGCGGGTGCCATTCGACATCGCGGCGCGGCCGATTGGCGGCGACCCAGGAGCGGTCTTCGAGCACCACCGGCAGCAGATCCTGCACCGGCGTGCCGCGGTAGCGTTCGGGCATCGCCGCGTCGCCGAACAGGAACGCGACGCCGCCGCCGAACTCGACGAAGCGCACCAGCATCTCGAGCCAGCGGCGCCGCCCTTCTTCGGTGGGCGCGATGCGTTCCGGCGAGACGTCGCCGAACACCACCACGTGGAAGGCGAACAGTTCCTTCTCGGTGCGCGGGATGTCGCGTAGCGGCGGCAGGTCCTTGCTGTGTTCCTGTTCGAACTTCGGGCTGGCGTCGAACATCACCGCCTGCATGACGATGCTCGGATCGACGCGCTTCAGGCCGTTCTTGACGTAGCGATACTCCCAGCGCGGCCGGTCCTCGAGGTAGAGAACCCGGATCTTCTCGTCGTTGACGCGCAGGAAGCGCAGGTCGGTGTTGTCGTCGAGCTGGCTCTCCTCGGGCAAGCCGGCCAGCGTGAACTTCAAGGTCCAGTCCCCCGGATCCTCGAAGGAGTGGAACACGCGCACCTTGGTGGATTCGCCATCCTTCGGCAGTTCGCCGGAGGCAGTGGCGAGCGCCTGGAACGGGCCGCCGTCGCGCGAGCCCTGCAACTCGATGCGGGCGCGTTCGCCGGCGAGTCCTTCGGCGCGCAGCGTGACGTCGAAGCCGACCTGCTCCAGGCACAGGGCTTCCTTCGGGCCCGGCGGTCCGACCAGCCACGCGTTGCGCGGTGGTTCGGGATCGCCGACGCCGAGGGTGTGGATGGTGATGCCGCGCAGGCCGTAGTTCTTGGCGACTTCGACCGGGTCGAGGCCGGCGTTGACGCGGCCGTCGGAGACCAGGATCACCGCATCGAGGTTGGTGCCGGCGGTGGCGGCGAGGTGCAGGTCGAGGGCATCGCCGAGTGCGGTGCGGTTGCCCTGCGCCGTGATCTCCGCGAGCGAGCGGATCTGCGCGGGTTTGCGCTGCACGCGGAACAGGCGCACGTCGTGCGTTTCCGCGAGCTTCGCCACCAGGCCTTGCGGACGTTCCAGCACCTCGCGCACGAGATCGCTGCGCGACCGCGTGGTGAGGTCGACACCCGGCAGCAAGGCTTGCAGCGGTTCCCGCTGCTCTTCGGCCGGGTAGCGGTCCTTGCGCGACATGCTGGCGCTGTCGTCGACCAGCACGTGCACCTGGTTCTGCGTGCGCCGGTAGGTGGTGATCTCGAAGGCCGGTTGGAACAGCAGCAGGCAGCAGACGACGATCGCGAGCCAGCGCAGCACCGACAGCGTGATGCGCACCGGCCGTTCGAGGCGCGACAGGCCGCCGTAGCACCACCACGCGAACAGCACCGTTGCCGGCAGCACCACGAGGGCGGTGACCCAGGTTGGCGGCAGCGCCAGGAACCGGAAGGTCTGCTCGACGTAGGTCTCGCCGCCCGTGGTCGGTGGTTTCGGATCCTGGAACAAGAGGGCGGGCAGCGGCATGTCAGTTCCGCCGCACGGAGACGTAGCGTGCCAGCGCCGCTTCGGCGAGCACGAACAGCAGGGTCATGAGCAGGAAGGTCGAGCCGAGTTCGCTGCGATCGGGATCGTCGGCCGATTCGGCGATCGCGGGCAGGTTGTCGAGCACGACGTCGATGCCGAGAGCGGTGCGGGCCTGTTCGTGCGGCGCGTAGCGCAGGTCGCCTTCGTCGGGGTCGACGTTGACCGCGAACGGCAGTGCGAGCGCCTCCTTGCCGGCAGGACGATCGAGCACCATGTCGAACAGGTAGAAGCCGGCGAATGTGGTGTCGTTCAGCGACGGCATGCGGAAGCGATCGCCGGCCAAGGCCACCGGCTCTTCGCCGAGGGGGGCCTTGGCGCGGCCGTCGCGTTCGGGGCGCTGCACTTCGACGTTCTCCGGACGCGCCGGGAGCGAGCACGTGAGTTCGGCGCCGACCTGCGCCTGGAACGGGTCGAGGGCCGGCAGCGCCAGCCACTGGGCGGTGCCGAACAAGAACGGCAACGCCACGTTCAACTCGTGCAGCAGGTTCCAGCGTTCGGCGCGATACATCGACGCGATCGGCGACTGCAGGAACACCGCCTTGCCTTCGCCGAAATCGTTGGCGACGAGGACCGGCGTGCGGTCGGCATCGGTGAGCCGCGCCAGCACGGTCGCCGTCTTGCCCAGCGAATCGGCGGCGACGCCGTGCCAGCGCGCGATCGGCACTGCCTGCAGGATCTCGCGCCACGACTCTTCGGCGAACTCGCGCAGCAGCGGGTGCTCCCGCGCTTCGATGGTGAGGTTGCGGGCGACGGCGCTGCCGAGTGGACCGCCCTGCTTGCCCAGCAGGCGGAACGGCATCGGGCCTTCGCCGGCGGCGTGCAGGTGCAGGTTGTAGCTGGCGACGTCGGCGCGTTCGCCGAACGCGACGAACAGGCCGCGCCCGGCCCGCAGGGCGTCGAGCACCGCGGTGGTGGCGCGTTCGTTGAGTCGCTCGACATCGGCGAGTACGACCACGTCGTAGTCCTTCGGCGTGCACTGGCCGCCGAGCAGCGCCACCAGATCGACCACGTCCACCGCGAACATCGGCAGGCTGGTCGGATCCGGATCCAGCATGCGCCAGACGAAGGCGTGCGACTGCAGCGGATCGCTGCCGGCTTCGCCATCGACCAGCAGCACGCGGATGCGATCGCGCACTTCGAGGCATAGGAAGCGTTCGTCGTCGGCGACGAGGCCGTCAGCCGGCAGCGTCGCGCGCAAGCGATGGCGACCGTTCTCGCGGAACACGACCTGGAAGTCCGCTTCGCCTTCGGCGCCGGCCGGCACGTTGACGACCTTGCGCATCGGCTCACCGCCGTCGATCTCCAGCGTGATCTCGCTGTCGACCGCCGCCTGGCCGCGGTTCTTCAGCGTCACCACGACGTCGACGGGCGTGCGCAGCACGGCGGCGGGCTGCTGCACGCGCAGTTCGGTGACCTGCACGTTGTCGGCGATGCCGCCCTGGCGCGTGCGCGCGAACGGGCCGGTGTCGATCCAGTGGACCTGCGTGCCTTGCCGCTTCTTCAGCTGTTCGACCACGTCGCGCGCGGTGTCGGTCAGCTCGGCCGATGGCTTCTCGTCCGGCGCCTGCAGCGCCTTGCCGAGCGAGCGCGCCTGCAGATCGGTGAACACGTAGACGCGCACGTCGGGGTCGTTGCCTTCCTCGAGTGCGGTCAGCACCTGGCGCAGCGAATCGGCGAGTTCGCCGGCGCCGTCCTCGGGCTTCTGCATCGCCAGCCATTGGTTGCGGGCCGACGCCAGGTCGAGATCGCCGCGCACGAGGAAGCGCGGGCGCACGCCGCCGAGCACCATCGTCACCTTGTCGCTGCGGTCCTGGTTCTGTTCGAAGCGGTCGAGCAGCTTGCCGACCATCGTGCGGGCGCGGTCGAACGAGCTGGACGAACCGTCCTCGCGGTAGCCCATGCTGTAGCTGCCGTCGATGACCACCACGTGGTGCACGGTGCCGCCGTCGCCGAACAGCCCGGCGGCGCCCTGCAGCACGGGTCGCGCGATGGCCAGCGCCAGCAGGATCGGCACGAGGCAACGCAGCAGCAGCAGCAGCAGGTTCTCGTTGCGCAGCCGATTGCGCTGCTTCTGCCACGCTCGCAGCAGGAACTCCATCGCCGCCCACGGCCGCTTCTTGTGCCGCTGCCGGTTGAGCAGGTGGATGACGAGCGGGACTGCGAACAGCAGCGTGCCGGCGACCAGCGCGGGGTTGAGGAACGACATCCGTGCGGCCTACTTGCGGCGCTTGGCGCGCGCGGCGCGGGCGCTGAGGTACGAGGTCAGCACCACGTCGAGCGGCATGTTGTTGACGACGCGCACGTAGTCGATGCGTTGGCCGAGGCAGCCTTTGCGAATCGTGTCGGCGAAGCCTTCGATCTCGGCGAGGTAGGCGTCGCGCAGCGACTTCGGGTCGCACAGCAGTTCGGGCATCTGCTCCATGCCCTGGAACAGCGTCATGCGTTCGAACGGGAACTCGATCTCGTCGCGATCGAACATGTGGAACACGACGATGTCGTGGCCACGGCTGGCGATCTCGCGCAGACCCTTCAACACTTCTTCCGGCTGGTCGAACAGGTCGCTGAAGATCAGCACCATGCCGCGCTGCCGCACCTGGTTGGCGAGTTCGTGCAGCACCGCGCCGACCTTGGTCTTCTGCTTGCGGGTCTTCGCTGTTTCGAGGGCGCCGAACAGGTTGCCGAGGCTGGCGCGCGTGTTCGACGGCGGCACCTGGCGCGCGACCTTCTCATCGAACAGCGTGAGGCCGACGGCGTCGGCCTGCTGCTGGATCAGGTAGGCGAGCGAAGCGCAGGCAGTGGCGCCGTAGTCGAACTTGGCCATGCCGCCGTCGTGCGCGTAGTTCATCGACTCGCTCTGGTCGAGGAACAGGTGGGCGCGCAGGTTGGTCTCTTCTTCGTACTGCTTGATCACGAAGCGGTCGGCCTTGGCGAAGATCTTCCAGTCGAGGTGGCGCAGGTCGTCGCCGGGGACGTACTCGCGATGCTGCGCGAACTCGACCGAGAAGCCGCGGTATGGCGACTTGTGCATGCCGGTCACGAAGCCTTCGACGACGAGCCGGGCCCGCAGTTCGAGGCGACTGACCTTGTTGAGCACCTGCGGGTCGAGGTAGTTCGTGGGGATCTCGGTCATGGCAGCTCAGCGAAGTTGCGGGACGGAAGTACGACCGGCGAGGGTTGGCGACGACGGCTGCCTGGCCAACGGGACACTGGTGCTGGCCTCGGCCGCCCGACGCGTGGTGCGCGTGGTCGGCCGCGGCCCGGGCCAGCGGGTTTCACCAGGGCATGCAGGCGCCGGCAGCGCCTTCATCCTTGCGCGATCACCTTCGGCAACTTGCCGTCGGCGAGGGCCTGGCTTTCGTTTGCCGGCGTTTCCTGCAGCAGGCGTTCGACCACCTTGTCCGTGGTGACGCCTTCGGCTTCGGCGGCAAAGCTGGTGATCAGGCGGTGGCGCATGACCGGCTTCGCGACCGCGCGGATGTCCTCGGCGGCGACGTAGAAGCGGCCCTGCAGCAGCGCGTGCGCCTTGGCGCCGAGCACGAGGTTCTGGCTGGCGCGCGGGCCCGCACCCCACTGCAACCACTCCTTGACCCACGCCGGCGCTTCGCCGGTGGTGAGGCGCGTCTGCCGCGTCAGGCGCAGCGCGTACTCGAGCACGGCGTCGGCGATCGGCACCTTCCGGACGATTGCCTGCAGCGCGAAGATCTCTTCGGCGCCGAGCACCGGCCTGATGTCGACGGTGCGGTCTTCGGTCGTGCGGCGCAAGATCTCGCGCTCTTCGGCCGCCGACGGGTAGTCGACCTTGACCATGAACATGAAGCGGTCGAGCTGGGCTTCCTAGCGAGCGTCATC
>SXPB01000198.1 GCA_005776475.1 Planctomycetia bacterium | reverse complement strand
GTAGAACTTCGGCTGTTTCGGGTCGAAGCCGGGGTCACCAGGGTTCTTCACGCGAAACACCCCACGCGCAGCCCAGAACTGCTGCCACTTCGGTTCGATCGTGGCGGGGTCGTACGTCTGCTTCTGCTCGGTCATGGTAGGAGGGCGAACAGTATGCCGAGACCCCGCAGGCCGCGGAACGGCGCTCCCGGGCCTTCCGGCCATCCTCGCTGCAGAGGCGTGCCGCGACTCGATGGATCACTCGCAACTGGTCGCGGCACTGCCGCGGCTGCGCAGGTGTTCCTGACCATCTTCGGGCCGGAACGCCATGATCGGAGGGCGAGGCTGCCCGAGAGCCTGTCTGGCGACTAGTCTCCGCCTGTTCTCGGCAGCAATTCCGACTTCGCTGTCCAATTCCGCGCGCAATCAGCCAGGAGTTGGTCAGCGGGGCCGCTTCGGCGAAGTGCCACCGCGTTTCCACCAAGAGGTCTCCATGCGTTCCTTCCTGTTCGTTTGCACGTTTGCCACCGTCGGCGTCGCCCAGACCACGGGCGTGCCCGGCATCAACGATCTCACCGTGAACGGCTTCGGCTCCGGCCAGACGTCGTGCGCGACGACGTGCTTCGCCAACGGCAACCTCGTACTCAACTACACCGTCAGCGCGCCGTTCGGTGCGCCTGTGCTGATTGCCTTCAACCTGTGCCCGTGTGCGCCATGCACGTTGCCGGGCCCTGCCAACTTCTGCGCACCACCGATTCCGCTGACTGCGTGTGCCCTGAGCAACCAGTCATTCGACCTCTCTCTCAATGCAGCGTGCGGTCCGCTGACCCTGCTGCCGACGACGCCCATCCTCGGGACGACGTTGTCGAGTCTGTCGATTGCGGTGCCGCCGATCCCTGGGGCGCCATGCCTCAACCTCGCCCTGTCGGCGCAGGCCGTGATCATCGATCCATGCGGTGCGGGGCTGTTCGCGGCGCCGGGTCCGTTCGTGTTGAGCCAGGCGATCACGACCTGGTTCTGATCGCGAACGACGTTACGCCTCGGCCAGCAGCCTGCTGACGTACGCCGCGTACTCGTCCCCCATCGGCAACGCCTCGTCGATCACGAGCCGGCGCCGCGTCGTCTGCACCACGGTGTCGGTGCGCGGGTCACGCCCTTCGACGGCGACCTGCCCCCACGCCACGCCAAGGCCGCGCTTCTGCCAGGCGGGCAGCTTGTCGAAGTTGACGCCGCGCTGGAACAGGAACTCGTTCTTCGCCGACGTGCTCATGCCGGACAGCTGCGCGTTCGCGACTTCCGGCGTGCCACCTTCGCCACGCAGCCGCCAATAGCAGTGCGCATTGAGCGCGTTGCGGCCCGCATCCTCGTGCCGCCACCGGAAGTAGTCGACTACCAGCGCCGTCGTGGGCAGTTGGCTGATGCGACAATCGAACGCCACCGGCCGCTGGAACCGCAGGCTGGCAACGCCACTCGCTTCGCCCGCGAGCACCGAGTTCAGCTTGCGTTCCTTGCGATGGAAGGCCTGCGTCGCCGGATGCAGGAGCAGCGAGATCTCGTCCGACTGCGTGTAGCCGTACACGCAGTCGATGCCGCACTGCATCACGTGCTGCACCACCGCCATCATGGTGTCGCGAAAGCGCACGTCGAACGGCGCTTCGAACCCGAGCAGTTCCTTGGTCAAGCGCGTGAAGCCACGGCCGTCGAGGCGCGCGACCAGGAACAACCCCGGCAACGCGCAGTGGTCGTGGGCGGTCTCGAACACCCGCATCTTCGCGTCGAGCTCATCAAACTTCATCGCGCCAATCCTCCACGACGAACTCGCCGTCCGCCATGCGGACGTAGTGCAGCGCATCGAAGCCTTCCGACCGGTTCGGCAGTTCGAGCCGCCGCGCCATGTCGCGCACCGCGACGTCGGGAATACGCGCCTCGCCGAGCCGCGCCGCGTTGCGCGGCAGGCACTCGTCGACCTTCGACGCCAGGTAGTAGCCGACGACACGGAATTTCGCTGCCCGCGCCGGCACCAGGAACCGGGCCCTCTCGACCGCCGACACGTTGGTGTTGTCGACGACGAACGGTTGCTGCGTGCGCAAGCACGTCGCCAGGAACTCGGCCTCGCGGTGCCGCGTGCGCAGCATGTCGAGGTTGAGCCGCAAATGCGTGGTCGCGAAGCGCGCCGCGTAGAACGACGACTTGCCGCTCGCCGGGATGCCGATCAGCAACACACATTCCATCCGCGGATCATGCCGAGTTCGATGGCAGTTGGCACCGCTACTCGAAATCGCGGCCGGCCGGCGGATCGCCTCACCGATCGGTCTTGCCGAGCGAACGTCGACGCGTCACGGTCCTTGCAACACATACCCGGTGCCCGGCTGCCAACGGATTCGCTGCACTACCTTGCCCTCGCCGGCGGTGACGATGCCGAGATCGCCGAGGCCGTCGCGGTCGGTGTCGGTCCACGTCGACGTCAGGCCGTCGTCGTGGGTCTCGACCCACCGCGTGTAGATACCGGCGTGCTCGTCGCCATAGGCCACCACCTTCTTGCCGGCGGCGTTGAACTGTTCGATCTTCTCGAAAGCGCCGTTCCAATCGCCGTCGTGCAGCAATCGCAACAGTCGGCCGTCGCGGCGTAGGGTCTCGCGCAGCGTGTCGCCATCCCACTCATAGGCAAGATCGGGATGCGGCGGCATCGCGATCTTCGCGGCCTTCTGCCACAGGAATGCGAACAATACGGCAGCAGCGATGGCCAGCAGCAGCAGGATGCCGGTGATCGAGGTGCCCTTCGCCGGCGTCGCGGTCGCTGGTGGCGAAACGGAGCGAGCCATCGGCTTCAATTCCCGCGTTTGGCGTGGGTCCGCTGCCAACGCCTCGCGCTCGAGTTCCGCGGGATCGACCTGGGTCGGCTGCAGGATCTCGCGGGCGCGCTCCAGGCTGCTGGTCGGCACCATGACCTTCGTGCCGATCAGGTTCATCAACCGGCGGCTGGCGGCGAACTCGTCGGTCAGCGAATCGCCTTCGATGCGCGCCGGGATTCCTTCAGCCTGCAGCATCGCGACGAAAATCTGCGCCTGCGACGGAGTGCTGGCGACGCGAACGACGGTTTCGATGGGTTTGCTCATGGCTGTTCGCTCGGATTGGAATCGGTGCTCGCCCCAACAGGGAGAACTAAACTCCCACAGGGGATACCCAGACACAACGAATGCTGGGGGCGGACGAACCCCACCCAGCCTGATGCAACCGACGCCGTGAGCGAGGGACAAGCGGCCGCTGACGCACATGGTGTTCAGCGCGCCGCGCCGCGCCTACGCTGCCGGCATGCGCTTCCCGAACGACACGACGTTCCACATGCGGATGGCGGCGGCGGTGATCGCCGCGTTGTTCCTCGAACAACTGGCGGAAAAGCACATCGCCCACTGGTCGGCGCCGTCGATCGGCATCGTGACCTTCGCGCTCGGCCTCACGTGGGTCGCGCTCGCCGCCTTCCACTACGCCAAGTCGACGCAGGACCGCGTGCGCGTGCTGGAAGCGAAACTCGAACGGCTGCAGGCCCTGACCGACGCACTCGCCGACGACACGCGCGCTCGCCGTTCGTTGCCCAAACTCTGAGCCCTGCCATGGACGCCCTCGCTTCGATCCGCACCGAGTACCAGCGCTACCGCCGCCAGGTCGAACTCGCCCTCGAACAGGTCGTCGACGCCGACCTGCATCGCACCCTCGACCCCGACGGCAACTCGATCGCCGTCCTGCTGCGCCACCTCGGCGGCAACCTGCGCTCGCGCTTCACCGACTTCCTCGGCAGCGACGGCGAGAAGCCGTGGCGAAGCCGCGACCACGAGTTCGCCACCCTGCCCGCGACGCGCGCGGAATTGCTCGCCCAATGGAACGAGGGCTGGCACGCGGTCGCGCAGGCACTCGACGCAGTCGCCGCCGCCGGGCCCGACGTGTTCGCGCGCAACGTGATGATCCGCCAGCAGCCGCTGACGGTGATCGACGCGCTGCTGCGATCGGTCGCCCACACAGCCTCGCACGCCGGCCAGATCGTGCTGCTCGCGCGCACTTTCGCCGGGGCGAAGTGGCAGTCGTTGTCGATTCCGAAGGGCGGCTCCGCGGCCTACGCCACCAACCCGACGCGCGAGAAGTCACCGGACGCACGCTGACGCACTCGCGAGAGTGGACCAATCGCAGGCCCATGCCATGATCGCCCCAATGTGCATGCCCGTTCGCAGTCTGGCGTCGTCTGTGCTCCTTGCAGCAGCGTCGATGGCTCAGTGCACAACCGCATGGCAGAGTGTTGGTCAGCACCCAGGCGCCAACGGACCCGCGTATGCGTCCGTCCGCCACGATCCCGACGGCCCCGGACCTGCCGCCGAAGTCGTGCTCGTAGGCGGTGCGTTTACCGTGATCGGCAACACGTTGGCAAACCGGGTGGCCCAGTGGGACGCGATCGCCGGCACCTGGACCGCTCTCGGCAGCGGCCTCGAGGGCACGGTTCGGGCGGGGCTGTCGTTGACGAACGGCGACGCTGTGGTCGGCGGTGAGTTCCTCGCAGCCGGTGGCACCGCGGCCCTGAACATTGCCCGCTGGAACGGCACTACCTGGGCGCCGCTCGGCAGCGGGTTCAACGGCCAGGTGAATGCGCTCGCACGACTGCCGAACGGCGACATCATCGCCGGTGGTGCCTTCACGCATGCGGGCATCACCCCAGTCGCCGGGATCGCGCGCTGGAACGGCACGTCGTGGGCGCCACTCGCCAGCGGCGTCAACGGCATCGTCTTCTCGCTGGCAGTCCTGACCAACGGAGACCTCGTCGCCGGCGGGTTGTTCACGATGGCAGGCACCACCCCGACGAACAGCGTGGCACGCTGGGACGGCAGCTCGTGGACAGCGCTCGGCAGCGGTATTGGCGGCATGGTGCTGAGCCTCGCCGCCATGCCGAACGGCGACCTCGTCGCCGGCGGACACTTCCCGCAGGCGGGCAGCACTCCCGCCAGTTCCATCGCACGCTGGAACGGCGCGACCTGGTCGCCCCTCGGCGCCGGCGCCAATGGCCACGTCCGCAGCTTGCTCGTGTTGCCGAATGGCAACCTTGTGGCCGCGGGCGACTTCACGACGGCCGGCGGCATCGCCGCGGAACGCATCGCGCAATGGGACGGATCCACTTGGAGCCCCATCGGCGCCGGCGTGAACCATCACGTTTTCACGATGGCCCCCACGCCAACCGGACTGCTGCTCGGCGGCCAGTTCACGCAGACTGGCAACGTGCCGGCGCGACACCTCGCACACTGGAACGGCGTCGCCTGGAGTGGCTTCGTAGGCGGGCCCGACCGACGCGTGTGGGCATCGGCCCGCCTACGCAACGGCGACCTGATCGTTGGCGGTGAGTTCACCAGCATCCAAGGCAACGCGATCGAGGCCCTGGCTCGTTGGAACGGCTCCACCTGGTCCGCGATCGGCACCGGCCTGCGCGGCAACGTGCGCGCCGTCGTTGAGCGGGCGAACGGCGACCTCGTCGTCGCCGGCTACCTGCAGGTTGGATCTACCGTGGACTCCGCGGCCATGTGGAACGGCGCGACGTGGACAGCCCTCGGGTTCCCTGACGGCGGCCAAGTGAGCTGCCTTGCTGCCACGGCGAACGGCGACGTGTTCGCCGGCGGCGTCTTCCTCGGCCCCAATGGCATCATCGCCAACAGCATCGCGCGTTGGGACGGCAGCAGCTGGCATGCCCTCGGCAGCGGCACTGCGGGTCTGGTCGAAGCACTGGTGGCCTTGCCGAACGGCGACGTGCTCGCCGGCGGCACGTTCATGACGATGGGTGGCGTCGCAGCCCCTGGCATTGCCTGGTGGAACGGATCGGCCTGGTCGCCGATGGGCAGCGGCCTCGGCTTCACCGTCTATTCGATCGCGATGCTGCCGAACGGCGATGTCGTCGCCGGCGGTTCGTTCACGGCGCCGGCCCCGAACCGGATCGCCCGCTGGAACGGCGCCACGTGGTCGCCGATGGGCAGCGGCATCGACGGCACCGTGCGCGCCCTGCACGTGCTGCCCAACGGCGACGTGCTCGCCGGCGGTGCGTTCACCACCGCGGGAGGCGTCGCCGCGAACCGGCTCGCGCGCTGGAACGGAACGGCGTGGACTGCGGTCGGGGCCGGCCTGAACCACGACGTGAACACACTCTCGCTGCGGTCCGACGACAGCGTGCTTGTCGGTGGCTCCTTCCTGGCGGTGGGCAGCACCGTGTCTTCGTTCCTCGCCACCCTGACCACCACGTGCCCCGCGAACGCGAACGTCGGCAACGCCGGCTGCCCCGGCTCGAACGGCGCCAACCTGCTCACCGCCTACAACCTGCCCTGGCTCGGCAGTACGTTCCAATCGCACAGTTCGACGGTCGCCACGAGCGCATTCGTTCTCGCGGTGACCGGCTTTGGCCCGGCGTCGATCCCCCTCGCTTCGTTGCTGACCCCGAGTGCGCCGAACTGCACGGTGCATGCGAGTCCCGACTTCGTCGCCTACCTGCCGAACAGCGCCGGCAGCGTCACCGCCACGCTCATTCTGCCGAACCTGCCAGCGCTCGCCGGCATGGTGCTGCACCACCAGCTCGTTGTGCTCGAACACAACGCCGCGCTCGCCTTCGTCGACAACACGGTGAGCAACTCGCTGGTGCTCACGCTCGGCGCCTTCTGAAGCGCCGGACCGTCGCTACTTCGCGCCCCAGTAGCGCAGCACGAACGCCGGCGGCACGTTGCGCACGACCGGCCCGATGCGTTCGAAACCGCTGAAGCGTTCCTGCATCAACGCGCGGAACCGGCGCGCCGCGCGCAGCCCGTAGGCGTGCACGTACTGGAACGTGCGGAAGTCGCCGTCGGTGCCACGCAGCGCCCAGACGATGCCGTCGATGACCTGGTCCTGCACTGCCGACGGCAAACTCGCGAACGGCAACCCCGACAGGATGCGCGCCGGCCGCGGCAGTCCACGTTCGGCCAGGATCGTGCGCAAGTCCCCGGCCGAGCCGAGATGGAACTGCATCGTCGGGAACCGTTCGGTCAACAGCTTGTGGAAGCGCGGCTCGAGCTCGATGCCGAGGTAGTGCGAGCCCTTGGGCAGCACGGCGCGCACCGCCGCGGTCGCGGGACCGGTGCCGGGACCGTACTCGACGACCAGTTCGCCGGGCGCCAGATCGAGGCGGCCGACCAGCGCGCGCGACAGGTAGCGCGAGCTAGGCAGCACGGCCCCCACCGTCGTCGGATTGCGCAGGAAGCGACCGAAGAACCCGAGACCCTCACGAATCGGGCGGCGCTGGCTGCCCGTGGGCTCGCTGGTGGGTGTCGTGAAGTCCACGGCGAAACAGTGCCCCAAAGCACCATCCGCGACAAGCACGCACTTTGCTCGCTGAGGTCAGCCGGCGACCGCATCGCCGGCCACGACCACCCGGCCGCGCTGCACCCGGGCCGAACACAGCAACCGGCAGTCGGCGGCGACGCCCATGCGATCGAGCGTGGCCCGTTCGGGCTCGACCGCGACGTGCAGGCAATCGGCAGCGCCCTGCACATGCCAGGCGTCGGTGCCGCACATACCGCGCGTGCAGCCGGTGGCGACGTCGATGCCGGCCATGCCGGCCGCCGCCAGCAGCGTGGTGCCGGGCGGCACGAACACGGTCTTGCCGGAGCCTTGGAAACACACCTCGACGAGGTCCATGCCGACAGCGAACCCGGCCACGGGGCCTTTCGCAAGCGAGCGAATGCGGGCCGGAGCGTGGCGCCGCGCGCCGTCGCGAGCCAACATCCCCCGCCGCATGCAACTCGAACTGCTCGATTGGGCGATCATCGTCGGCTACTTCGCCGTGTCGCTTGGCGTCGGCCTCTGGTTCAAAGGCAAAGCCAACGAAAGCGTCGTCGAGTACTTCGCGTCGGGTCGCAGCCTGCCGTGGTGGATCGCCGGCACCTCGATGGTCGCGACCACGTTCGCGGCCGACACGCCGCTCGCAGTCACCGGCCTCATCGCCAAGAACGGCCTCGCCGGCAACTGGTTTTGGTGGGCCTGGGCGTTCGGCGGCATGTTGACCGTGTTCGTGTTCGCCAAACTCTGGCGGCGCGCGCAGGTGCTGACCGACGTCGAGTTCATCGAACAACGCTACGCCGGCCAGCCGGCGGCGATGCTGCGCGGGTTTCGAGCCTTCTACATCGCCGTGGTGATGAACTCGATCGTCATCGGCTGGGTCACGAAGGCGATGGCCGACGTGCTGAAGCACACCGTGCTGACCGACATGCCGGTCGGCGGCACCACCGACTTCTGGCTGGTCGCCGGCATGCTCGTCGTGACCGGCATCTATTCGACGATCTCCGGAATGTGGGGTGTCGCGATCACCGACGTCATCCAGTTCGTGCTGGCGATGATCGGCTGCGTGGCGCTCGCCATCGTCGCCGTCGCGCACGTCGGTGGCGTCGACCAGATGCGCATCGGCCTCGAGAAGGCGTTCGAAGGCCAGGGCGATCCGCTCGCGTTCGTGCCCGACTTCTCCGTCGACACTCCGGTGATGGGGCTCGGCATCTTTCTCGTCTACGTGCTCACCCAATGGTGGGCGACGTGGTATCCGGGCAACGAACCGGGCGGCGGCGGCTACATCGTGCAGCGCATGGCGTCGTGCAAGGATGAGACGCACGCGGTGAAGGCGACGCTGCTGTTCCAGCTCGCGCACTACTGCCTGCGGCCGTGGCCGTGGATCCTGGTCGCGTTCGCGGCGATCGTGATGCATCCCGAACTGCGCACCGCCAAGGACCCCGGGCTCGGCTATCCGATGCTGATCCGCGAACTGGCGCCGGTGGGCTTGCGCGGGCTGTTGCTGGTCACCTTCGCCGCAGCGTTCATGTCGACGATCAGCACGCAGATGAACTGGGGTGCCAGCTACCTCGTCAACGACGTCTACAAGCGCTTCCTCGCGCCGCAGGCCGACGACCGCCGCATGATGCGGGCGTCGCGCTGGTCGTCGGTGCTCGTGTTGCTGCTAGGCGGAACGGTCGCCTACGTGTTGATCACGCGCGGCGTCAGCGTCGACGATGCCTGGGCGTTCTTGGCCGCACTCGGCGCCGGTGTCGGCGGCGTGTTCCTGCTGCGCTGGTTCTGGTGGCGCATCAACGTCTGGAGCGAGATCGTCGCGATGGTCGGCTCGCTGGTCGTGTTCGTCGGCGTCAAGCTGTGGCAAGACGATCTGCCGGTGAAGGAACGCATGGCCACCGAGTACGCAAGCCTGCTGGTCGCCGGCATCACGCTGGTGCTCTGGCTCACCGCCACGCTGCTGACGCAGCCTGAACCGCGCGAACACCTGGCCACGTTCTACCGCCGCATCCGCCCCGACGGCCCGGGCTGGGGCCCCATCGCCAGAATTGCACCCGAGGTCCGACCGGACGGTGGCTTGGGGCGTTCGCTGCTGTGCGCCATCCTTGGCACCGTGACGATCTGGCTCACGCTGCCGGGCATCGGTGCTGTGATCTTTGGTCGCTACGGCGAAGGTGCTGCCTTGCTGGCCGGGGCCGGCGTGGCGGCGTTTCTGATGCTGCGACTCGCGCCTCGCCCCGCTTCCGCAACCGCGAACGCCGGCTAGGATCCTGTCGCTACCTGACTGCCACGCCACCGCTCGTTCGATGAGCAAGTCCGATTCCGAGTTCAGCCGCACGGTGTACTCGCTGCCCCAACAGAACGGGGGCGCGAGCGGCGGCGGTGCGTCCCGTCTGCCCGTGCTGGTGGTGCTGCGCGGCGCCCAGGTCGGCCGTCGTTACCTGCTCAACCAAAGCGGGCTCGTGCTCGGCCGTCGCGACGACCGCGCCGACATCGTGGTGCCCGGCGACTCGCAGATCTCCAGCGTGCACTGCCGCTTCGAACGCGGCTCCCTGCCGGAGTCGTGGCAGGTCGTCGACCTCGCCTCGACCAACGGCACCGTGATCGGCGGCGAACGCATCGCGACGCAGATCCTGCGCGACGGCGATCGCCTGCTGGTCGGCGAGACCGTGTTGAAGTTCACCTGGCACGACGAAGTCGAAGAGGAGTTCCACCGTCAGGTCGACCACCTGATGAACCTCGACGACCTCACCGGCCTGCCGGTGCAGCGCGTGTTCCAGCAGCGGTTCGCCGATGCGTTGCTGCTGTGCCGGCGCAAGACCGTGCCGATGGCCGTCTACATGATGGACATGGACGGCCTGAAGAAGATGAACGACACGCACGGGCACCTCGTCGGCGCCAACTCGATCGCCACGGTCGGCCGGCGACTCGGCGCGATCGTGCAGGACGCGGGCGGCGTGGTCAGTCGCTTCGGCGGCGACGAGTTCTCGGCGTTCGTGCCCAACCTCGGTCGCGCCCAGGCCCTGGCGCTCGGCGAACGCATGCGCGCCGCGGTCGGCGACCAGCCGATCCAGAAGGATGCGGTCACGGTGAACCCGACGATCTCGATCGGTTGTGCGGTGTTCCCCGACGATGGCCAGCTCGCCGAAGAACTGACGCGCCACGCCGACGACGCGCTCTATCGCGCCAAGGCCGCCGGCCGCAATCGCGTCAGCGAGTGACGGTCCCGTCCCGGCTCACAGAAACAGCCGGTGCTGGCGGAAGCGGGCCTCGAGCCCCTGGTCGCTGGCGACTTCGCGCGGCGAGAAGCCGCCACACGTGAGTTCGAGCGTCTTCGCCAACGCTGCCAGCGCCTGCGGCGTCGCCGCCGACGGGTCGGTCGCGACCAACGGCAACTGGCCGAGCCGATGCTGCATCACGGAGTCGTCGTCGGGCAGCTCGCCGAGATACCGCAGCTCGACGCCGACATGCGCCTTCGCCACTTCGGTCAGGCGCTGGAACGCCAGTTCGCCGCGCCCCGGGGTGCCGACGCGGTTGACGACGACGAGGAAGCGCGCGCGCGCGTTGAGCTGCGCGATGCACTTCACCACCGCGTAGGCGTCGACGAGTGCGGCGATCTCCGGCTGCGTCACCAGCACGATCCAATCGGCGGCGAGCATCGTCAGCACCGTCGCCGGCGCGATGCCCGCGCCGAGGTCGAGCAGCAGCACGTCTTCGCGCCCGGCGAGTCCGCCGAGTTCGCGCGCGAACGCGAGCAGGTCCTTGTCGCTGGGATTCGCCATGCGGCGCACGCCCGACGCACCGGGCAACAGCCGCGGCCCGCACGGCGACGTCACCAGCGCCTGGTCGATCGTGCACTGGCCGGCGAGCAGGTTCTGCAAGGTCAGGGTCGGCTTGACGCCGAGCAGCAGATGGTCGCAGGCGAGACCGAAGTCGCAATCGACGAGCACCGTGCGCGCCCCCTGGCGATGCAACAGCACGGCGAGCGACGTGGCGAGGAACGACTTGCCGGTGCCGCCCTTGCCACTCGCGATGGCGATCGTCATCGCTTCGCGGCGCGAAGTCGGCACGCCGCGCAAGCCGTCGAACAATCGGCCGAACAGCCCGCGACCACGCGGGCCGAGAGCACTTCTCGCCGCGTTCGCCTTGGTTTCCGTTTGCCGCCCCGGAGCTGTGCCGTCCATGTGCCCCTGCCTCGGCAGGGTCTGCGCGGCTGACCGGCCACGCCGCCGGAGTGTCGCAGAAACGGCGTTCGGTGCGCAGGCCTTTTTGTCCCGGTCACCGATCGCGACGACGCCGGCGTGGCGCCGCCGGGCCCGTTCAGCGCGGCAGCAGTTCGCGGGCAAACGCGATCGGCACGCCGAAGTTGCTGCCACCGAAGTCGCGCAGGATCGCGTAGTTGACGCCGATCACCTCGCCGGCGCCGTCGAACACCGGCCCGCCCGAACCGCCGTGCGTGGTGGGCGCGCTGTAGCCGAGCACCCGCTCCTGCACGTTGCTGAGCACGCCATCGGTGATGATCGGCGCGATCTGCCCGGACGTCGCCAGCGCCTCGATCGCCTCCGTCATCGACGCCTCGCGTGCCCGCAGCCCTTCGACCATCTGCGTGTCGGCCCGCGCCAGCATCGCCGCGAGCCCGGTCGGATACCCGACCACGATCGCGCGCCGGTCGTCTTCGGCCATCGGCCCGACGCGCAGCACCAGCACCGGCACGCCGGTGAGCGACTCCGGCGGCAACTTCACCACCGCGACATCGAGATCGTCGGTGCGCGTCGTGATCGAGTCGATCGGCACGTCGATCGGGCTCTTGCCCGGGAAGGTCGCCGCCAGGCGCACGAACACCGGTTCGGCGCCGCGCTGCATCAACCGCATGATCGGCTCCATCTCCAACCACGGCCGCACCACGTGCCGGTTGGTGACGACGTGGCCCGCCTCGGTCACGCGGAACCCGGAGCCGGTGTACTCGACTTCGTACGGATCGGTGTCGGGTTGGAACCAGCTGCCATCCGCCATGCGCAGGCGAAACACGCCGTGCAGAAGACACACGCCACGGCTGCTCTCCTTCTGGATGCGCGCAACGATGGCACTGGCTCGCGTCAGCCGCGCCAGCGCTTCCTGCTGCTGCTTCTGCGCCGTGCGCAACGCCTCGATCTCCGCCGGCGGCACCGCGTTCGCCAGCTGTTGTTGCTGCCAGGCGCGCAGCGCCTCGAGCTCCGACAAGGTCACGCTCGAAGGACGGCCGCCGAGCAGGCCACCGAGCCAGCCGGCCAGGAACGCTCCCGCGATCACCACCAGCGGAAAGCCGATCTTCAATTGCGGCGTCGCCTGCGTGAACAGATCGCGCGTCAGCATCTGCGTCGCCGCCGCGCCACCGCTCACCTTCGCGACGGCGCGCGCGTCGGCGAGCATGCGGCGCACGGGTTTGCATACCGCCCCCACCGGCACATAGATGCGGAAGCGCACCACGGGGCCGCCGCTGCCGAGTTCGATCTGGTCGCCGTCCTGCAGGATCACTTCCTCGACTTCGGAGCCGTTGACGAACGTCTGGCCGTCGCGCTTGCGCAGGTAGAACTGGCACTCCTCTTCGACGAAGTCGATCTGCACGTGCCGGCCGGCGACGCCGTTCGCGGTCACGACGGCATCGCAATCGGGAGCACTGCCGATGCGCACGATGCGCGCTTCGTAGGTCACCGTGCGGCCGCGCAACGGGCCGGATAGGTGGAGCAATTGGGCGCGCATTGC
>SXPB01000197.1 GCA_005776475.1 Planctomycetia bacterium | reverse complement strand
GGCGACGCTACTGCCCGACCACCAGCCGCAGCGCGTTGCTGATGCCCTGGTAGGGCGGGAACGAGTTCGGCAGCAACTGCAGCACCAGCGCTTGCACGTGCAGTTCGAGGCCGACCGCCGCTGGCGGCACGTTGGCCATCGACATCGGCACGTTCGTACCGAGGATCTGCGTCGGCAGCACCCATGTCGCCAGCAGTTGCTGCGTGTCGATCGCTTCCTGGCACGGCACGCCGGAGTAGAGCGGCAGGATCGACGGCGCCCCGGGCGGCGCGGCGCCGGCACTGAATCCCAGCAACACGAACTCGGCGAAGATCCCGGTGGTGTTCTGGACCGTCAGCGTGAATCCCGAGTTGCCGACCAGCGGCAGCGACGGCGCCGTCAGCGACGGCATGCCCAGCAGATGGTTGCCCGGCAGAACGCAAGCTTGTCCGTACGACTGGACCACGGCTCCGGTCACGTTGGGCAGGCCCGGCGTCGGCGAGTTGTCGAGGAACCAGGCGAGGTCCGGGAACGCGACTGCGCCGACCATGCCGGGGTCGCGCGCGTGGCTGCTGCCGGCGGGCAGTGCACCCAGGTGCCGACCGGCGGTCCACAGACCTTGCTGCACCGCCAGGCCTTCGCGCGTGTAGCCGTTCTCGCCCCAACTGACCCAATCGGCCACGTACGCGGCCGTGTTCATATTCGCGTTCTGCTGCGTGCTGAACAGGGCGAGCGCGCCGCGCGTGCCGAGCAGCGTTTCGCCGCCGAGGCCGAACAGGAATCCGTACGGCGAGGTGCCGGTCCACAGTTCTCCGGTTGCCACCGCACTCGACGCGGTCTGGTACCAATGCACGCGCAGGTAGCCGTTCGGCTGCAGCACGGTGCCGGTCGGGAACGGCCACCAGTAGTTCTGTGGCGTGCCCGGCGTGCGCGACGCGTAGTGCAGCGACCACGACGCCAGGTTCACCGCCGCGCTGCCGCGGTTGTGCAGTTCGACCCAGCGACCGCCGGCATCGGCGCGCACTTCGGAGATCACCACCGTCTGCGCCCGCAGCGGACCGGCTGCGAGGGCAGTCATGGTGAGGAATGCGGCAGCGTGGCGAGCGAGCGTGGATTTCATCGTCAGTTCCGACCTGGGCGTACGGTTATGCACCAGTTCGGACGCGCACCTACGCACACTGTAGGGTGCGCGGGATCGCTCGACGGCGTCGCGTTCTCGGCGACGTTCGGGCGGCGGGTTGTTCGCAGCGGGACGAAGCCGTGCAAGCGCCGTCAAGGCAAGCGACCGCATGGGCCGATAGCCAGCGAGCACGCGGGCAACCGCGCGCACTTCACGCACCCTGGTCCAGCAACGTGCCGAAACCGACTCCAGAAGCCATCGAGCGCATCGTCGAGGAACTCATGGAACGTGGCCTTTCGAAGGTCCAACGCATGCAGCGCCTGCGCGAACTGGCCAAGTCTGGCGAGGACGTTCCGGACGAACTGATGGACCAGGCCCTGCGCAAGTTGATGGAGCGGCTCAGCGAGTGACCGCGACAAAAAGAACCCCAGCAAACATCGGAACTGCCATGAGAACCGCGTTGATCGTTTCGTTCCTGCTCGGTGTGCAGGCTCTTCCTGCCCAAGACCGCGACTTCGGCACGCCGGTCGCGACCACGCTGGCGCAGGTGCGCGCCGAGCCCGAGGCGTTCAAGAACGTGAAGATCGCCTTCACGGTCCAGTTCACGTCGCTGGGCAAGATCAGCAATCCGTTCTTCACCAAGTTCACGCCGACGGACTTCGCGAACTTCTACGCGTGGGCCGACGAGCAACCGATCTGGCAGGAGAAGGCCTACAACGACGTCTTCGGCATGCTCTTCCTGGCGAAGACGCATCCGAAGCTCGAGCAGCTCTACACGCTGCGCCTCTACCAGCGCATCAACGTGATCGGCATCGTGCGCAACACGTTCCAGGACTCGCCGTGGATCGAGGTCTCGGACTTCGAACTGGCCGACGGCCAGCTCGACACCGCGGTCATCACGCACCTCTACCGTGGCGAGAAGCTGATGGAGCAACGCGCCTGGCAGCGCGCCATCGCCGAGTTGTCGCTGGCGCCGGGTGCCGGCGTGCCGCAGACGGCCCTGCGCGCGACGCACAAGAACCTCGGCATCTGCCTGCTGCGCATGGGTGAAGCCCAGTCGGCGATCGGCTACCTCGAATCGGCGTCGCAGATGAGCAAGACGACCGACCTCGAGCTCGAGAACCTGCTGGCGATGGCGAAGAGCCAGCCCGGTCAGGCGATCGACCGCACCGTCGACTCGCGCGGCCTGAAGGACAGCGAGCGGCCGATGTGGGAAGCGTTCGACGGCGACAAGGGTCGCCCCGCCACCACGAAACTGACCCGCTGATCCGGATTTGTCCGGTCCGTCGCGCCGTAGCGCGTGACGCCGGCTGAAAATCAGCGGCGCGTCCGGCATTCTCCTGGGCCCTCCCGGCCCATGAGTTCGATCCCCGCTGTTTCGCCTCTCGCCGCGCCTTCCTTGCGCGGCCCGTTCCGGTTGGCGATTGCGCTGCTGGTCGTGACGACGATCACGATCCTGTGGGGAGCGATGACGACGAGCACCGGCTCGGGGCTCGCGTTCCTCGACTGGCCGCTGTCGGACGGCAAGCTGATGCCCGAGCGCAGCCTCACCACGCTGCCCGGCTTCTTCGAGCACTTCCACCGCATCTTCGGCGCGCTCGCCGGAATGCTGTCGCTGGGGCTGTGGGCGTGGGTCGAGTACGGGCAGGGCCTGCAGGTCGAACGCGCGACGCGGCTGCTGGCGCGCGGTGGCCTCGTGCTGATCATCGTGCAGGGCGTCATCGGCGGTGTCGGCGTGCTGAAGGGACTGCCGGCGCTCACCTCGGTGACGCACGGCACGCTGGCGCAGCTGACGCTGGCGACGTTCGCGGTGCTCGCCTACCAGCTCAGCGAACGCCATCGCCGCACCGCACCGGTGACCACGGTGGCGCCGGGCACGGGGCGCCGCGTCGTCGCCATCGGCGTGCTGGTGCTCGTCGTGCAGACGGTGGTGGGTGCCATCGCCCGGCACACCAACAGCCCGCATGCGTTGTGGACGCACGTCGGCAATGCGCTGGTCGTGTTCTTCGTCGCCACCATTGCGACCGCGTTCGCGATGGGCCGGCTCGGTGAAGTGCCGGGCCTGAAGGGCGTGTGCCAGACCACCGCGCTGCTGCTGATCGTGCAGATCGCACTCGGCTTCGTCGCCTTGCTGATCCGCAACAGCGCCGGCAAGTCGCCGGGCAACGTCGCCAATCTCGGCACCGCGTCGGTGATCTCGATCCACGTGCTGCTGGGTTCGCTGCTGACGGTGCTGATGACGACCCTCGGCGCGCACGTCTACCGCGCCACGCGCCGGCCCGAGCGACCGCCCGCAGGTGCCGCCGCATGAGTGCCGCCCAGGGCGGAAGGCTCGCCGCCTACTGGGAACTCGGCAAACCGCGCCTGTCGGCGCTGGCGGTGTTCGCCGTGATCGCCGGCGCCTACATGGCGTGGCCGTCGCCGCGTTCGCATCCTCCGTTCGACCTGCTGCTGTGGACGACGGTCGGCACCTTCCTCGCCGCGGTCGGCGCCGCCGCGCTCAACATGTACCGCGAGCGCGACCTCGACCCGCTGATGAAGCGCACGCAGACGCGCCCGTTGCCGACCGGTCGCCTGTCGCCGCGCGAAGTGCTGACGTTCGGGCTCGTCGCGTCGTGCCTCGGCGTCGCCTGCGTGCTGATCATCGCCCCGCCGCTCTCCGCCGACGGATCGCGCACACCGGGCAACTGGAATTGGACCGCGGGCGGCCTGTCGGCGGCGATCGTGCTCAGCTACGTCTTCCTCTACACGCCGATGAAGGTGAAGACGCCGCTCAACACGCTGGTCGGCGCGATCCCCGGTGCGCTGCCGCCGGTCGTCGGCCACGCCGCCGTCACCGGCCACCTGGCGCTGCCGCAGGCAGTGCTGTTCGCGATCCTGTTCTGCTGGCAGATCCCGCACTTCCTGGCGATCGCGTGGCGCTACCGCGAGGACTACGCGCGGGCGGGGATGTTGATGCTGCCCGTCGTCGATCCGACCGGGCACCGCACGGCGATCACCATGCTGCTCTATGTCGCCGGACTCGGCATCGCGAGCTTCATCCCGTACTTCACCAAGATGGCGGACGAACGCTACGCCGCGGTCGCCCTGCTGCTCGACATCCTGTTCATGGTGCCGACCGTGTTCGCGGCGTTGACGCGCCGCGACAGCGCGATGCGGATGACGTTCCTGGTGTCGCTCGTCTACCTGCCGCTGCTGTTTCTGACCATGGTGCTGACGCGCCTATGACCGCCATGCTCGCCGCCGTGGACCTGCGTTTTCTCGTGCACGTCGATGCGATCTGCAACGCGTGCGCGTTCGTGTTCCTCGTCGCGGCGCTGGTCGCGATCAAGCGCGGCAACGTCGAGCTGCACAAGAAGCTGATCTTCGTCGCGGTCGGCTGCTCGGCGGTGTTCCTCGCCTGCTACCTGACCTACCACTTCACGTGCGAGCCGGTGAAGTTCAAGCACTCGGGCCTGATCGCGTGGTTCTACTACCCGCTGCTCATCTCGCACATCGTACTCGCGGTGGTGCAGGTGCCGCTGATCCTGCGCACGCTGTGGCTCGGGCTGCAGGACCGGCGGGCCCAGCATCGCAAGTGGGCGAAGGTGACGACGCCGATCTGGCTCTACGTGTCGGTGACCGGCGTCATCGTCTACTGGCTGCTCTACCACTACTGAGACCCGATCCGAAACGCCTCGCTGTGGCCGACAAACGCCGATTCGATCTGTTCGCCGATCTGCTGACGCGCACGTTCCCCGACGTGCAGCGCGCGTTCGACATCGCCGGCGGCATGGGCAAGCTCAACTCCGCGCTGACGGCGCGTGGGCTCGACGTGCTGACGTTCGACAAACGCTGGAAGCACGATGACGTGCAGTACGCGCAGCGGCTGTTCACGCTCGACGAGCCGTGCGCGTGCGACGTGGTGGTCGGCATGCATCCCGACGGCGCGACGCGGATCATCGTGGAGTACGCGGCGAAGCACCGGGTCCCGTTCGCGATCGTGCCGTGCTGCTCGGACAACGGCATGCCCTACAAGCCGTGGATGCGGCACCTGGCCGAACTCGGCGGCACGCTCGGGCTCGATGTGGAAGAAGTGGCGCTGCCGATGCAGGGGCGGGCGCGCGTGTTGGTCGGTCGACCGCGGCCCTGACGTCCGGTTGCGCCGGATTTGCCGGCGAAGTGCCACCGGAAGACGGTGCCGCGCCACATTCCCTGCGCCTGCCGGCTGGCGTCGCGCCCCCATGTTAGGCATCCTTTAGGGTCAGCCATGCTGCACACCTTACATATCACGAACCTCGCTCTGCTCGAGCGTGTCGAAGTCCGCCTCGCCGAAGGCCTGACCGTCGTGTCGGGGGAGACCGGCGGCGGCAAGTCGCTGCTGATCACCGCGCTCGAACTGCTGCGCGGCGAGAAGTGCCCCGGCTCGCTCGTGCGCCACGGCGCCGACGAACTCCAGGTCGACGGCGAGTTCCGCCTCGGCAAGGGCGAACGCAGCCGCGCGATCGCCGCGCTCGTCAAACACAGTTGCGGCGCCATCGTCGAAGACGACCTGCTGCTGGTGACCCGCATCGTCGATCGCCAGGGCCGCACCCGTGTGCGCATCGGTGGCCGGCCGGCGACGCTCGCTTCGCTGCGCGAACTCGGCGCGATGCTGCTCGAGATCCATGGCCAGGGCGATTCGCGCGCGTTGATGCGGCCGGAGACGCAGTGCGAGACGCTCGACGCGTTCGCCGGTTGCGAAGCGGCGCGGGCCGAGTTCGCGCAAGCTCTCGCGCGGGCTCGCACCGTGCGCCAGCAGCTGCGCGAGTTGGCCGACGACGAACGGCAGCGGCGCCAGCGGCTCGAGTTCCTGCGCTTCCAGCACCAGGCGATGACCGAGCTGCGCCTGCAAGAAGGCGAACTCGCCGGCCTCGAGCAGGAGCATCAGGTGCTCGGCAACCTCGATGCGATGCGGCATCGCCTCAACGAAGCGCTTGCGGTGCTGCAGGACGGCGAGGATGCGGTCGCCGACCAGGTCGGGCGGGCGCTGCGTTCGGTGCAGGACGCTGCCGCGATCGATGGCCGGCTCGCCGACGCCGCCGAGCAGCTCGGCCAGGTCGACGAGATGGTCGCTGACGTCTGCCGCAAGCTGCAGTCGGGCCAGGCGCGGCTCGACCTCGATCCGGCGCGGCTGCAGGAAGTGCAGGAACGGCTCGACGAGGTCCATGCGGCGCTGAAGCGCTTTGGCCCGACCGAGGCCGATCTGCGCCAGAACCTCGCGCGCACCGCGGCCGAACTGGCGGCGGCGGAGGCGTTCGCGGACACCGAGCAACTGGTGGCGGCACTGAAGAAGGCGAGCGACGACGCGGTCGCCCTGGGGCGCAAGCTGCTGCGTCTGCGCGCCAAGGCCGCGTCGCCGTTCGCTTCGGCGATCAAGACCGAACTGCAGGACCTCGGCATGGCGAACACCGAAGTGCGCATCGCGATGGTCGGCGAGTTCGCGCCGGAGCGTTTGCTCGACGAAGCCACCGCGCACGGCCCGGTGCCGGTCGACATCGAGGTGCGCATCAACCCCGGCGAGCCGTTCCGTTCGATGCGCGACACGGCGTCGGGCGGCGAACTGGCGCGCATCGTGCTGGCGGTGAAGAAGACGCTGGCCGACCAGGATCGCGTGCCGCTGCTGGTGTTCGACGAGATCGATGCCGAGATCGGTGGGCGGCTCGGCCTCGCGGTCGGCAAGAAGCTGCACGAGGTCGGGCGGCACCACCAGGTCGTGATCGTGACGCACCTGGCGCCGGTGGCGGCGTTCGCGCAGCACCACTTCCTGGTCAACAAGGAAGCGTTCGGCAAGGTCGGCGACCAGCGCACGCGTTCGCAAGTTCGGCTGCTGCAGGGGGCCGAGGTCGAGAAGGAACTGGCGGCGATGACGATGGGGGATGGCGCCGATGCGGCGGCGCTGCAGCAGGCGGCGCGGCTGGTCGAGAAGGCGAAGGCGCGGGCGGCGACCGGGTGAGGAACGGGTGCCTTGCTGCCGATAGGGGAGCGTGCGCATCGAAGTCGTGGATCCCTCGGGGTGTGGGCTCGGGCCGGCGATCGGTCTCGCGCAACTCGGCCATGCCGTGTCGCACCGCGGGCCTTCGCATTGGGCCACGGCCATCGACGACACGGCGCGCTGCAGTCGTGAGCTGCAGCAGCGCTTCCTGCAGCCGCACCCGGTGCAGGGCGCGGGACCAGACCTGGTCGTGCTGATCGACGTGTTCACCGACTACGTGCTCGCGCTCGAACGCGGCACCGGCGCGGTTCCTGGGGTCGAAGTGCGCGACCCGCTCGATGGCGCCGCCGGCACGCTGGTCTATCCGGATCGGCTGCAGTGGTATTGCGAGCGCGCCGCGGCGGCTGAGCGACTCGTCATCGTCGACATGTCCGACGCCATGGCACCGCGCGAGGTCGCGCTCGAGATGTTCCCGCAGGCGACACTGCTGGCGCGCGAGTGTCCGGCGCGTGGCGATGGCAGGTGGCGGCCGTTCCCGTTCCTCTACAACCACGTGATGCTGTGGCTCGAAGCGATGTGGCCGGCGTCCTTGTGGCGGGTGCCGGGGAGCCAGCGGGTTCGCACGCACGACTGGGCCTTCTGCGGCACCGTCGACCATGCGCGCTACCAGGGGCAACGGCGGCGGGCGCTCGCTTCGCTGGCGCAGCGGTGGCCCACGTTGCGCGGGCGGATCGAAGTCGACCTGACGTTCCACGACGTGCGCCAGGTCTGGCAACAGGTGGGGTTCGGCGTCGATCTGCCGGGCGTCGGCGAGCTGTGCTTCCGGCTGCACGAGTGCCTTTCGCTCGGCACGCCGTTGGTGCGCCCGCTGCCGGCGCGAGTGGCGTTGCCACCGAGCTTGCGCGCGGTCGTCGTCGACGAACCGGAACGGTTGCGCGGGGTCGATGCCGAGCAGGTGCTGGCGGCGTACGAAGCGGGCTTCGCGCCGCGGGCCGCCGCCGAGTGGTTGTTGGCCGCCGTCGAAGCGGACTCGGCGGTGCGCGCTGGGCGCGCGGAGCCCGTGCGATGAACGAAGACCATCTGGCGGCGATCGACGGGTTGTGCCGCGCGCTCGATGCGGGCGGGCAACCTGGACTCGCCACGGAATTGCGCGATGCGGTCGCGGCGGCGAGCACGGGC
>SXPB01000196.1 GCA_005776475.1 Planctomycetia bacterium | reverse complement strand
CGGCGGCACGAATTGCCGGCGACATGGTCTTCCACCGTTACGGGCGGCATGAACCATGCTATGGACGGGAGCCATGAGAGCCTGCCCAGTGCTTCTTTGTGGATTGGCGGCCATAGCCTGCAGCCGATCCGGTTCCGACAACTCCGCGCCCGTGCTCGCGGCGGCGACCATTGGCCCCGAAGGTGGCGTGGTCGCGATCGACAGCGGACTGCAAGCTGGTCTGCGGCTGGTCGTTCCGCCCGGTGCGCTCAAGGTGCCGACCGAGATCCGGGTGCGCGACGTGTCGTTGGAGCCGGCGCCGGGAACGTTCGCGTTGTCCTACGCCGTGCCGCCGGCGGCACCGTTCCGGCTCGAACCGGTCGACCTTCGCCTCGAAGAACTGGCGACGTTGCGGGCGCCCTACACGGTGCGGAACGTGCACAACACGGCCCCCGGCAATGTGCGGTTGCGGCAGGTTCGCGGCGTCAACGTGATCGACTACGAGCCGACCGCGGTCAATGTCGTCGACGGCTGGATCGAGGTGCCGCTGCGCACGCTGGCGCAGTGCTCCGTCGTGGCGGGGGAGCGCGTTGGCCGCATCGATGCGTACTGGCAACCGCGCGCGTCGTCGGTGGCGCTCGACGACGGCTATTCGTTCCACGTCGAAGACGCGCCGGCGGGTTCGCCGTTCACGGGGACCAACGTCTATCGCTGGCGCATCAGTGGGCCCGGCGTCGAGGACCTGATCTACTTCGACAACAACTCGATCCTCGGCCGCGAGTCGAACACGGACGGTTGGCGCGAGACGTGGTACCAGAGCTATCCCGCGTGGGACTACCACCCGGCGTCGTTGCCGCCGGGTTCGTTCTCGACGATCGTCGGCGTCAGCGCGCCGATGAACTTGCTGCCGATTTCCGGGCAGATGACCGCCGTTGGCCAATGGAGCTGGGGGGCGCCGCGCGAGGTGCTCGACCGCGTCTTGCTCGACAACGTGAACTTCCAACTGACCCTGGCGTGGAATCGCCACGACATCGGTCTCGGCCAGCGCGACTACTCGTTCTGGTTCGCGCCGGGCATCGGCCTCCTGGCGTTCTCCCAGGACGGCGTGGTTCGTTCGCGGCTCGCGTTCTGATCGCCGTGCGGCGACGGTTCGCCAGCGCGGGCCGCGCGCCGTGACGCGCGGCCCGGATTCGCAGGGTTCGCGGCGGCTGGCTCAGTTACCCAGCACCATCGCACTCGCGTCTGACATCACGAAGCCAAACGCGTTCGCGAGCGGATCGAGAACGGCGGTCTGGTTGTAGAGCAACGCGCCGAGCAGCGGCAGCGAGTTTGGAATCGGGAGGCTCCACGACGCCGACGTGCCGACGCCGACGACCGTGTCGGTTGCGTCGAGGCTGACGCGCAGCCGGCAACCGGGCGCCCCGATCAGTGCCAGATCGAACGGCAGCGGCCCGAACGCCGAGATCGTGTTGCTGAACCCGATCACCATCACGCCAATCGCTGCGGGCAGGTTGTTGACGTTGAGCGACAGCGTGCCGCCGAGCGTCGGCAGCGACGAGTAGGTCTGGTTGGCGATGGGCAGCGTGCCGGCGCAACCAGCGCCCAGGAAGCCGTAACCAGCCGTGCCGCCGTTCGTGCTGGTGCTGTAGTGGAACGAACCGTTGAAGGCGCGTGGGTTGTTCGCTGCCGCGTTGAACGGAGCACCCTTGCCGTTGCCAGCGATGATGTTGAAGTCGGGGCCCGGGTACGTCGTCTGCGCCGTCAACGTCGTGTAGGCAACACCACTGCCCGTTGTCATGTGGATCGCCATTCCGTAGGTTCCAAACGGGATGTGGACCGGGTTCGACAGCACGAAGGGATGCGACAGTGGTGCCGAGAACGTGCCGCCGGCGAACATGCTGTTGCCGGTGGCAACCTGGCGCCATACCGCGGCGTTGGTGTGGTTGGCGAGATAGCCGCCGGCTGCGTCGGTCACCCAGATCGTGCAGGTGAGAGGCGTCCCGATCAGCGGCGTCACCATGTAGGGCGCCAGCGAGACCGCGCAGAGGTTGATGCCTTGCGGGTTCGTGACCTGGATGTCGAACGTGTTGCCCGAGCCGGCTGCGGACAGGCCATTGCCGCCTGCCATCGTCGTCGTCATCGTCAGCGGCGCCAGTACCAGGCTCTGCGAGCTGGAGAAGGGGCCCTTGCACAGGCGGCTGACCGTTTGCGTGATCGTGGCGGCGGTGCAGGAGCTGGGATACACGAACACGGGGTTCTGGATGTTCGAATCGACGATGTTGTCACCGTCGAGATCCCACGCCCACGAGGTCGGCACCGGCGACGACGTATCGGTGAACTGCACGATGCCCGGTCCAATCAGCGCGTAGGTGAAACTCGGCGTCACCACGTCGGTCTTGATGTAGGCCGTCTTCGTGAAGACGCTCGGCGGATGGACGCCGTCAGTCGTCGTCAGCGTGACGTTGTAGTCACCGCACGCGGTGTAGGTGAACGTCGGGTTCTGAAGCGTCGAGTCGACGACGTTGTCGCCGTCGAAGTCCCAGGCCCAACTGGTCACGCCACCCGGCGAACTGGTGAACGTCAGGTCGGTGAAGTTGACCGCGAGAGGCGTCGCGCCGCCCGTCACGTTCGCGGTGAAGGCCGAATACAGGCCGGTCGCGGGGGTGTAGGTAAACTCGGTGACAGGCTGGTAGCTGAGGCTAACCGTTCCGGTCACTGCAGTCAGCGCGCCGGCCGCAGTGTTGTAGATGCGGCTACCGTTCGCGGCGGGCGTTCCCGTCGAGACATGGTCGGCGCCGCGGCTGACGCCCGTCCAACCGGTGCCGTCCTGGTAGATGTCGACGACGAGGTCGCCGAGATTCGGGTCGTAGACGAATGGCGTGACCGGGATGGTGATGTACCAGGGGCCGGGAATGCCGGCGCCGTTGCCGGTTCCGCTCGCGACCGTCACTGGGCCGTTGTAGACAGTCGCCAGGTCGGCGCCGAGGTTGCTCGCGAACGTCGCGGTGACGGCGCTGTGGTCGACGGGGCACGTCGCCATGTCGATGCGCACCTGTGGCCAGGATCCGCCGGCCCAAGTGATCGTCGCCGCCGCGGCATCGGCGCGGTAGCGCAGCTGCGTGATGAGGATGGGGTAGGTCACGCTCTGCGCCGTGAAGTGCGAGCTGTCGGTGACGAACTGGATTCGCGTGCTGGCGGTGCCACGGCTCCACGGGAAGGCGTTGTTGGCGCCACCTTCGGCACCGGCGTAGCCGTTGGGTGTGACCAAGGTGAACTGGGCAGTGGCCGACGCCGCGAGGGCGCAGACGGCGAGCAAGTGCGGGATTCGTTGCATGGCAGGTTGCTGGATTTTTAGAGGAGAGGTTTCCGAACGACACGAGGTGGCGAAGCCTAGCTCTGCGGTCGCCGACGAAATGGTTGGCGAATGTCGCAATCCAGTGACACAACGTTGCGCTGCAACGCCAACCGGCCAGTGGAACGCCGATGCGGCGGACCCCACGGCGACAGCAAAGATTCGCTCGCAGCCGCCGCGCCGAAGGTCATCCTGTGCTGTTAGCCATGCCGAGCCGCTACGAGTTCCTTGTCGACACCTACGCGTCCGAGATCCTGAAGGTGCTGTCGGTGTGGTCGATGGCCAGCGACGAGGATCTCGACGCGCGGCCACGCGCCGGCGATCGCCGCGGCCGCACGCTGCGCGAGCACATGGTGCACCAGTGCCAGAGCGAGAGTGGTTGGTTCACCGGCATGTTCGGCATCGTCGCCCCCGGTGAAGTGTTGCCGGCCGAGACGACGCGGCTCGGATTCTTGCGCCACTACGCGGCGGCGGCGGAGTTCCGGCGGGGATCGCTTGCGACGAAGGACGACAGCTGGTTCGAGACCGCGGTGCCGTTCTTCGAAATGGTGCGGCCGCGCACGTGGATCCTGGTGCGGCGCATTGCGCACACGGCGCACCATCGCGGCCAACAGACGACGCTGCTGCGGGTGCAGGGCCGCGCGCTGCACAGCACGTACGGGCCGAGTGCCGACACGGGTGGGCTGGCGAAGGACAAGCCGCCGGTCGTGTATGCGTACCCCGATGCAGCGACGCTACTTGCGGGAGAAGCGAGCGGCG
Source organism: Planctomycetia bacterium (assembly GCA_005776475.1). Classification (GTDB taxonomy): domain Bacteria; phylum Planctomycetota; class UBA1135; order UBA1135; family UBA2386; genus UBA2386. The sequence continues at coordinate 7,427 of SXPB01000196.1, read as the reverse complement.
GCGCGAAGGCTGCGCTGCCGCCTGCCGTTCAGCGCCCGGTCACCGAACGGCCCTGAGCTGCGAGGCGGGTGCACAGGAATGACGACGACGTAGTCAGCGACCCGGTTGACGACCGACACTTAAAAGATTAAGCTTGGAGTTGTCGGCGACCGATTGCGTCGTCGTCCCACTCCGAACATGACCGACCGTCCCGAACCGACCGATCGCGAACTGCTGTTGCTGAAGGTGCTCTGGGAGCGCGGCGAAGCCACCGTTCGCGAAGTGTGGGAGGCCCTGCGCGAGGAAGTGCCGATCGTGCAGAACACCGTGCAGGCGTTCTTGCGGTTGATGGAGGACAAGGGCCTCGTCACGCACCGCCTCGAAGGTCGTTCGTTCGTCTACCGCGCGACGACGCCCGGCGACAAGACGAAGAAGAACCTGCTGTCGGGCCTGTTGACGACGGTGTTCGACGGCGCGCTCGACCAGCTCGTCGCCAGTGCGTTGGCCGCGAAGAAGCCGAGCGCCGACGAACTCACCAAGCTGCGCGCCCTGCTCGTCGAGGCCGAACGCAAGCGAGGTGGCGTGTGACGGCCCCGCTCGAAGTCGTGGATGCGATCGTTCGCCACGCGGGCGCGATCGTGACCGGCGTGACCATCGTGCTCGCCGTCGGTTGCCTGGCGATGGTGTTGTGCCGACGGCCGGCAGAACGGCGTCGCTTGGGGCAGCTGACGGCGATGTCGTGCGGGCTCTATCTCGTGTTGGCGTGTGTTCCGCTGCCGCGCTGGGAGCCGCGCGAAGACGTAGCCGTTGCGAGCAAACTCGCGGCGATCACGCCGCCGCCAAGGCCCGAGTCGAGCGACTTGCCCGCCGTCGAACGGCGCCTCGCCGCCTTGCTGGCGGCAACCGAGAGCCTCGTGCAACCTGAGCCCGTGGGTTCGATCGCGACCGCGCCGGCAGCGTCCGATCGCGCGATGCCGACGACCGCGCCGTTGGCGCCGACGCCGGCTCCGACGTGGACTTGGCCGCGGCTCGCCGTGGTCGCATGGGCGTTGCTCGGGGCGGTGATGTTGCTGCGCGCGCTGGTCGGTGCGTTGCGGTTGTGGCTGGTGTTGCGCACGAGCCGTGCCGTGCCCGCTGCGATGCTCGAAGAGTTGTCGCTGCCGCGCACGCTGCGACTGCGCGTCGCCGCCCGTTCGCTGCGGCCGTTCTGCGCCTACGGACTTGGTCCCGTGGTCGTGATCCCGGCCAATCTGCTGTTGCCCGAGCGCCGATCGCAGGCGATCGCCGTGCTGCAGCACGAACTGGCGCACGTGCGCGCCGGCGATCCGCAGCTGCAGCTACTGCTCGCCGCGTTGGCGCTGCCTTTGGCGGCGCACCCGCTGTTTTGGTGGCTCACGCGCGACCTGCGCTTCCACGCCGAGTTGCTCGCCGACGATGCGGCCGCAGCCGCGACCGGTGCCACGCGTTACGCCCGCGACTTGATCGATCTGGCCGAACGTGCCGAGCCCGAGCTCGCCGCGGTCGGCGCTGTGCCTGTGTTTCATCGCCCGTCCGAGTTCTTCCGGAGGATCCAGATGTTGCTGCAACGAGAAGGTCGTCTGTCCACGTCGTCGTCACTGGCGCGACGGTTCGTCCACACCACTGCCGCGTTCGTCGCGGTGTCACTTGCCGCGGCCACGTTCGGCGTACCGGCGGTTGCGCAGGACCCGGCGCCAAAGCGCGATCGGGCGGCGCAGACCGCGGAGCTGCGCGCGCCGATCGATGTGCTGCGCGCCGAGCTCGAAGTGGTGCGCGAGGCGCTGCGGCAGGCGAAGGAAGCGGCGAACGCGCACGGCGAGGGTCATGGCAACCCGTCGATGCCGGGGAACGTCGAAGGCGTGCCCACGCCGGACGCGTCGTCGAGTGGCGCTCTGCCGCGCCTTCATGCGGAAGCGGCCAGCCGTTGGCTTCGCGCACTGCACGAGCCGGTGGAGGATGCTCGCATCAGGGAACAACTGCACACGCAAGGCTTCGACACCAGCGGCCGTTGGCCGCTGCACCAGGCGCACGAGCATTTCCTGGAGATGGTCAAGCAGGCGCCGAGTGGGACGGAGTGGCAGAGGTTCGCCGAGGCCATCAAGAACCGTGATCCGCTGCACCACACGCACGAGTTCGGTCCGTCGACGGACACGCCCCACGCATCGGTGCCGGCCGGAGCCAATCCGCACCCCACGGACCCGAGGGCGCACTTGCCGAGCGAAGCGCGCAGCGCCGACGGAACCGGACATCCGGCTGGGCATGTGGCGGGACACGGCCAAGGGCACGGCGAATGGGCCGGAACCCCGGACGCGCCGCCAACGGCAACGACCGGTACGTTCCCGATTTCGACGCCGACACCCGCTCCGCGGCAAGAGCCTGAAGGTGCCGCGGCGTCGATGTCGATCGCAGCCACCGCCGAGATCGTGTCGCGCTGCCTCGACCTGAAGGGCGACCTCGAAGTCGCCGAGATGGAGGCGATCGATCTGAAGGCGAAGCACGAGGCGGGTGTCGCGACGTCGATCGAGCACAAGCGCGCGGCGATGAAGGTCGCGACCCTGCAGCGCAAGTTCACGATGGTGCAGCGCCTGATCGCCGGCGAAGTCGAAGCGACCGAGCGCGAGATGAAGACCTACACGTACTACCTGCACTGCGGCACGGCAGCCGAGAAGGCCTGCGCCGAAGCGATGCTGGCTCGCGCCAAGGCCCGTCTCGACGCGCTACAGACCGCCCGCTGAGCCCGCGCGGTCGCGGCCGCGGCACGGGTCTCGAAGCAGCGTCGCCGCGCCCGGCGCAAGCCACACTCGCATCCGGGCGTTGCCGCGCGTAGGAACGTGCCATGCGCCACGTTCTGCCATTCGCGACCGCCGCGTTTGCGTTCCTGCATTCCTTCCTGCTCGCCCAGGACGCGCCGAAACCGCCGGTAGCGAAACAGGTTGAACACAAAGAGACCTGGCACGGTCGCACCTTCAGCGATCCCTGGTTTTGGTTGCGCGAGAAGAGCAACCCCGAAGTGCGATCCTGGCTCGAGTCGGAGAACGCGTTCACCGCGGCCGTAACCAAGGACCTGAAGCCGCTGCAGGAGACGCTCTACCAGGAGATGGTCGCGCGGGTGAAGCAGACCGATCTTTCGGTGCCGGTGCGCGACGGACGGTTCCACTACTACGCGCGCACCGTCGAAGGGCAGCAGTATCCGATCCACTGCCGACGCCCCGCGGGTGCCGAGGGTCGCTTCGACGAGAAGGCTGCCGAGCAGGTGCTGCTCGACCAGAACGCGATGGCCAAGGGCGGGGCCTACCTCGACATCGGTGACCGGCAGGTGAGCGACGACGGATTCCTGCTCGCCTACACGACCGACGCCACGGGCTTTCGCCAATACACGCTGCACGTGAAGGACCTGCGCACCGGCGAAGTGCGCGCCGATCTCGCGTCGCGAGTCACCGGTGTCGAATGGGCCGCCGACGGCAAGACGCTGTTCTTCGCCACCGAACACGAGGTCACCAAACGTTCCGACCAGCTGTGGCGACTCGAACTCGGCAAGACGCCGGAGCTGATGCGCGAAGAGAAGGACGAGTTGTTCCGCATGGGCGTGATGCGGACCCGCGACAAGAAGTACCTGCTGTGCGGCGCCGGCAGCACCGACTCGGCGGAGTGGTGGTATCTCGACGCGGCGACGCCTGGCGGCGAATGGCAGGTCGTGCTGCCGCGCAAAAAGGGGCATCGCTATCGCTTCGACCATCGCGACGGTTCGTTCTTCGTCGTCAGCGACGACAAGGGACCGAACTTCCGCGTCGTGCAGATTCCCGTCGGCCAGACGAGCCTCGATGCCGGCAAGGAGATCGTCGCGCACAAGGACGATGTGCTGGTGTCGGGCTTCGACCTGTTCGCCGGCCACGCCGTCGTGCAGGAGCGCACGCTCGCCCTGCCGCGGTTCCGCGTGCTCGACTTCGCGACCGGTGCGTGGCGCGAGATCACGTTTCCGGAGCCGGTCTACTCGGCCTTCCCCGGTGGCACGCCGGAGTTCTCGTCGACGACGTTCCGCATCAACTACCAGTCGCTGGTGACGCCGTCGTGCGTCTACGACTACGACCTGAAGTCACCGGCGCGCGAGTTGAAGAAGCAGACCGAGGTCGCCGGCTACGACCCGACGAAGTACCGCAGCGAGCGACTGTGGGCGCCGGCGCGCGACGGCGTGAAGGTGCCGATCTCGATCGTGTATCGCAAGGACCACCCGCGCGACGGCTCCGCACCGTTGTGGCTCTATGCCTACGGTTCGTACGGATTCGCGATGCCGCCGACGTTCGATCCGAGCCGCATCAGCCTGCTCGATCGCGGCGTCGCGTTTGCGATCGCCCACATTCGCGGCGGCAATGACCTCGGCGAGAAGTGGCACAAGGACGGCATGCTGATGAAGAAGAAGAACACCTTCTTCGACTTCATCGACAGCGCCGAGTTCCTGATCGGCGAGAAGTGGACGCAGAAGGAACGTCTGGTGATCGAAGGCGGCAGCGCCGGTGGGCTGCTCATGGGCGCGGTTGCGAACCTGCGGCCCGACCTGTTCCGCGCCGTGCATTCGGCAGTGCCGTTCGTCGACGTGATGAACACGATGATGGACGCGTCGTTGCCGCTGACCGTCGGCGAGTACCTCGAGTGGGGCAACCCGAACGAGAAGGAGGCATTCGAGTACATGCTGTCGTACAGCCCGTACGACAACCTGGAGAAGAAGGCTTACCCGGCGACGCTGGTGACGACGAGCTTCAACGACTCGCAGGTGATGTATTGGGAGCCTGCCAAGTACGTCGCCAAGCTGCGCACGTTGCTGCCCGGCGATCAGCGCAACCTGCTGCTGCAGTGCAAGCTCGAGGCCGCCGGCCACGGCGGCTCGTCGGGGCGCTACGACCAGTGGCGCGACCAGGCCTTCGAGATGGCGTGGATGCTGGCGCAGGTCGGCATCACGAGGTGATGCCGACCGCGTCGCCGCGCCCCGCTCAGCACTTCGCGTTCGGATCCAAGTTCACTTGGAACAGCGCGAACACCGCACCCATCGGATCCTGCAGCATCGAGAATGCGCCGATGCCGGGGATGGGCGTGTTTTCCATCAACGCCGTGGCGCCGAGCTTCTTCGCCTTCGCGGTCGTGCCGGCGAGATCCGGCGCGAAGAAGTAGACGAGCCAGCAGCTCGGGGCGCCGTTCATCGGGTTCTTCATGATGCCGCCGGCCTGCTTGTCGCCGAGCATCTGCACGTGGTAGGTGCCCATCGGCCCCATGTCCTTCGGCGCGTCCTTCCAGCCGAACACCGTGGAGTAGAACGCCTGCGCGCCTTTGTCGTCGGTGGTCAGCAGCTCGTTCCAGCACACGCGGCCGGGGATCGCCTGGTCCGGGTCGGCGCCCTGCGATTCGGGCAGGCCCTTATAGATCGAGAAGTACGCACCCTGCGGATCGCCGACGACGGCGAAGCGGCCGGTGCCGGGAATGTCGGTCGGCGGCACGCACACGCTGCCTTTGTGTTCAGTGATCTTCTTCGCGCCGGCATCGACGTCGTTGACTGCGATGTACGGCATCCAGTGCGACATCGGGATGTTCTTCTCTTCGACGATGCCGCCGATCGGGCCGGGGCCGGCCATGATCATGCGGTAGATGCAGCCCTGCATCGGGATCTCTTCGATCTGCCAGTCAAACAGCGACGCGTAGAACTGCGCCGTCTTCTTGCCATCCGTGGTCATCATGTCGTGCCAGACGAAACGGGAAGGCCAGGGTCCTTTCGAAGTCATGCGATTCCTTTGCGAGTAGAGGTGGACGAGTGGGGTCGTTCTAGCGAACTCGACGAACGTGGCCAGCGGCGATCGACGGCGCAGGAAGAAATCAGCGACCGTCGCGCGGGACCGCAGGCGGCGCCTCGGGCGGGGTCGGCAGTTCGGGGTCGGCCGGCGGCTTGCCGAGCGTTCGTTCGGGGAGTTGGAGCCTGGCGCGCGCGGTGTCGACAGCGCCCGTCGGCGTTGCGACGAAGCCGCCATGGTGCAGGTAGAAGCGTTCGCCGCGCACACCGGCATGGCGATCGCGCCGCGCCGCCTCGCCCGTCTCGTCGTGGGTGAAGTGGGCGTTGTGCAACGGCACCCACGTTCCTTGCGTGGTGCGCACCCAGCCGTTGGCGAACTCGCATTCGCGCACCGCGTCGCCGTTCGCCCCGCTGAAGTTCTCCGAGAACGAGTAGAGGCCATGCAGCAGCTTGCCGTCCTTCGGCGCGCGGAAGCTGGCGATCAGGCCCCATTCCTTCTTGTCCGCGAACCAGAACCAGCCCGTGTAGATGGTCGCGTCGCCATCGACGCGCGCGTGCATCAGGAAGCGGAACGTGGCGCCGAGGCGCCACGGGTGCACGAGATGGCTGTGGCCGCCCGTGCCTTCGTTGCCGAAGTCGCCAGCGTTGACGCCGTTGCCTTTGCCGACCAGCGAGACGCGGTTCTGCGCGGCGACCTTGCCGCGGTCGATCGCTTCGTTGCCCGCATCCCACACGCTGAAGATCACGCGCCGTTCGGTCGGCGAGTTGACCTGCATGCCGAAGTAGCCGCGGTGCCACCCGGTCGCCATGTAGTAGGTCCACAGCGGGTCGGTCTTCGGCGTGAGCTCGATGTAGAACCAGGCGATGTCGTCGCGCTGTTCCTTCGGCACGGGGTAGCCAAGGTGCACGGACGCGGCGTTGCGGCGTTCGGCGACGTTGGCGTGCGCGTTCGCGACGGCGGTGCCCGAGAGGTGCAAGGCGCGCAGGTGGAGCAGCGGTTCGCCGTTGGTGGTGGCGAGGCGGATGTTGTGGAAGCCGGCGTTCTTGACCGCGAAGGTGCCGAGGTCGGTCGTGGTGGATGTGTGCATCTCGGCGAGGAAGGCGGAGGTCGCGTTGACGATGGTGCGCAGCTTCTGTGGGTTGGCGGCGTCGGCGGCGTCGGCGGCGTCGGTGCGCTCGAGGCGCAGCGTGAGTTCGCCCGGTTGCGCGAAGTGCACGTAGAAGTGGAGGGAGCCCGCGCAGCGTTCGACCGTGCCATCGTCGTGGCGGCGCATCGCGTTGGGGTCGGGGTGCGCGTAGCCGGTGAACGCCGGCAGGGTCAGGGTCGCTGGTTGGGCCGCGGGCGCTGGGGTCTGGGCGGGCAGTGGGGCGAGCAGGAATGCGGCGAGGGTGGCGGTGGTAGTGCGCATCGGATGCATCGGCGGCGTCGGGGTCGGCGGCGACTCTACGGTTCCGGTCGCGCGAGCCGATGCGGGTTGGCGGTTGGCCCTCGGGGCCGCGAAGGGCAGCGGGGTTCGGGGCCTGCCCGGGGCACCTGGGCGAGACGCGTCGTCTTCGACGTGACCCTTGCCGTGTCGCGGAGCAGCGCTACCATCCTCCGTCCCCCGAAGCCGCAAGGCTTCACGTCAGATCTTGGGTCGGAGCGTAGCGCAGCCTG
>SXPB01000195.1 GCA_005776475.1 Planctomycetia bacterium | reverse complement strand
GGGGGCCTTGGCCGGTGCCGCCGACGCCGCCGCCGGCTTCGCCGCGGGTGCCCCGGGCTTTGCCGCGGGCTTGCGCGGGTTGCGGCCATCGATCTTCTCGATGCTCTCGAGCACCATCGCCGCCAACGTCTTCAGCGTCGGGAACACGCCTTCGCCGGTGTAGGCCACGGCTTCGAAGGTGGGCACCCCGAACTTGTTGAGCTTCTTGTCGATGTCGGCGACCGACAGCGCATTCGGCAGGTCGCGCTTGTTGTACTGCAGCACGTGCGGCAGTTCGCGGATGTCCTTGCCGTACTCGGCCAGGTTCTCGATCAAGTTCGCGTACGACTCGATGTTCTCGTCCATCTTGTCCGGATCCGAATCCGCAACGAAGATGATGCCGTCGACACCCTGCAGCACGAGCTTGCGGGTCGAGTTGTAGTAGACCTGGCCAGGCACGGTGTAGAGCTGGAACTTCGTGCGCATGCCGGCCACGTTGCCGAGGTCGAGCGGCATGAAGTCGAAGAACAGCGTGCGATCACCGTCCGTCGAGATCGACGTCAGTTCGCCCTTGTTCTCCTCAGGGGCTTTTTGATGCACGATCTCGAGGTTGGTGGTCTTGCCACTCATCCCTGGACCGTAGTAAACGACCTTGCAGTTGACTTCCTTGAGCGCGAAGTTGATCTGGACCATGGTACGGCGCGTCCGAAGCTGAGAGTCGCCGGCATCCGTGAGAGTCACGGCGCAGCGACGCAGGACGTTCATCGGCGCAGTGCCTGCGCATCCTTGAGCAGCCGTAGGAAATCGCGGCACTCGTTTCTGGAACGGGCCGCGGCAGCGGCCGGTCAGGACAGGCGCGAAGCCCGGCGGATGCGCTGGGCGGCCTCGTCGATCTCCTTGTGCGCCGACATCGGGTCGGCGAACTGGTCGAACATCACGACCAGATAGGAGTCGGTGAGGTCGACGAGGATCGCCTTGCCGTGGGTCGCGTGCAGCGACAGGCGGGCACAGCCACCGAGGCCGCCCTCGGCGAGGCTCTTGTTCGTCGTCATCATCAGGTACGAGGAAAGCCCTGCCACCACGTCGGCGCTGAGACCCTCCTCGAGCGAAGTCGCGGCGACGAGGCCGTCGGAGGTGACCACCGCGACGCCCTTGACGCCCGGCAGGCGCCGCAGATCACCCACTGCATCGTGGATCTTGCTCATCGGTTCATCCCTCCACCACGTGCAAGGCGCCGGCGACGATCTCCTGCAACTCGGCCATCACCTTCGACAGGTCGGCTGCGTCGGTGCACTGCGCTGCCGCAAGAGCCTCGCCGTAGACGCAGACGCAGATGTGGCCGAACGGCCCTTCGACCACCGACTTGTTGGCGGTGCCGATGTCGAGCCGGCGCGCAAAACGGTGCGCCGCCTTGGCGACCACTCGCGCCACGCGCAGGAACGGGTCCTTGCCGTCGCGGATGGCACCCTTCACCAACGCCTTGGAACCGCGGATGAAGGTCGCCTTCTGCACGCCCGGCAGATCGGCGACGTGGGCGAGGCCATCGCGCACGCGGGCCATGCCTTCGTCACCGGCTGTGCGCGGCGTTGCCGTGAACGAAGCGTGCCGCAGCGAACCCTGGCTCTCGACCTCGTCGAGCAAGGCTTCGACATCGTCGCCGTGATCGGCCAGCGACGCCACGTGGCGCAACAAGGCGTCGACCTCGGCATCGGTCGCGTCGAATGCGACGAGGTGCGTCAGGTGCTGTTGCGCGACGCGCACCGCACCGATGCGGTAGAGCACTTCACCGAGCATGCGGCGAGCCTGGACGTCCTCGGGTGCCATCTGCACCGCGCGCTCCAGGCAACGCACCGCTTCTTGACCTTCGCGGGCGGCGAGGTCGCGATAGAAATTGACCAGTCGCGCCTGGCCCAGCACGAGCCAGCAACCGGCGTCGTCGGGGAAGCGCACGCCCCATTCCTGGCAGGTCTGGTGCAACGCGGCGGAATCGCCGAGTTCGACCAGCACCTGGGCCAGTTCGCGATACACCGCCGGATCGGGCGAACGCACGGCCTTGGCGCGCAACTCGGCGGCCCGCTTGTGCCGCAGGCCGCGCCGCGCGCATTCGAGCAGCTGACGCAGCTCCGGCGACTTCGGAAACAACGCGAGGCCGTCTTCGGCGACGCGATGCGCCTTGTCGTGCTCGTCGAGGTTGATGTAGACCTGCCCGAGGTCGACGAACGTGGTCGGAGCCGGTTGCTCGCGCGCCCTTTGTTCCAGGCGCCGCAGCTCCTTCCAGATCTTCATTCGCTGGATCAGGTGCATGACGTTCTCCGCCTAGCGGAACAGGATGACCTCGCCCGTTGCCGAGGGCATCGCGACGACGAAGTCGTCGAGTCCCGGCAAGCCCGGCCGCAGGCCGGAGTCCACGAACTCCCACGCGATCGACATCGATTCGACGTCGAGCGCGACCAGCACGTCGTGCGCCGCTCGCTGGCGCGTCTTCGAACGCCGCGCCTGCACCAGGGCCCGGTTGCCCTGCAGGCGCAGACCGGCCTGCAGTTCGCCCTCGATCGCCACCGTGTGCGTGACCACGCCCGTGGCGCGATCGATCGCGACAATCGTGTTCTTGGCGGCCAGCGCCAGGACCTTGCTGCGGTCGAGCACGAGGTCCGAATCGGTCGGCGTGCGACCGAGCGCCGCCGTCCACAGCACGCGGCCGTCGGCGATTTCCACCGCCCGCAAGTTGCCGTCGGCGGCGCCGAAGCATACGACGCCGCGATCGGCGGCGACGCGCGTGGTGATCGAGGCCGGGCTGCGCAACACGCCGACCGGACGACCGTCGGCGGCATCGAACACCAGCACGCGGCCGTCGGCGGTGCCGACGTAGACTTGCCGCCGATCGATGCTCGGCGCACCGCTCGGCATGCTGTCGAGAGAAACCGTGAAGACGCGACGTCCGGTGGCCTGCTCCCAGCAGTGCAGCACGCCGTCGCGGTCGACCACGGCAATGCGACCTTCGGCGACGACCAGTTCGGTCGCGGCTCCGGACGCAATCGGCACCGACCAGCCATCGCTGTCGCCGGCACGATCGAGCCGCATGCACTCGACCGTGTTTTCGTTGGTGATGAAGAAGACGCGCCCGTTCTGCAGATGGGGCGTGCCATCGATGGCCTTCAAGCCGGCCAGTTCGCGCATGTGGCGATTGCTGCCATCGGTGCGCACGAGGCCAAGTCGTCCGCCGCGCAGGCCGGCGGCGATCCAGCCCTCACCGACGGCGACGCCGGTCTGGACCGGAACGTCGAACGTGATGCGCCGATCGGCCAGGACCTCGAGCACGACGTCGAACTGCGGGCTCGCCTTCGGATCGAGCACGAACGCACGCGGCTCGAAGCCATCGCGCGTGGCCACCAGCTGCACGGGTTCGCGCTGCAACAGCACGATCGCCGGGGTCGTCATCGGCACCATGACGTCGCCGACCTTGTGTTCGAGCGGCTTGCCATCGACGGACAACGAGGCGCCGGACGGACGCGTGGTCACCTGCACCGGCACCTTGGCGTTGCGCATCGCGACGGTGTTCTCGAAGTCCTGCTGCAGCCGCAAGGCCACCAGTCGGGCCGCCTGCCAATCGCCGGCGGCCAGCTTCGCTTCGTAATCGGCCTGCAGGCGCGACGCCTCGGCGAGGAAGTCGCGCAACCGGATCGCCGAACGTTCGACCTGCTGTTCGAGCGCCCAAGCAAGGTCCTCGGGTGCGCCGGCCTTGGTGACCAGCTCGCGCACGCGAGTGAGCTCCTGCATCGACTCGTCGGGTTGGCCGCCGAGGAACAGCTCGCGGTGCCGCGCCCAGGCCTTCTTGTATTCTTCGCGCAACTGCTTGTGGGCGCGGCCGCGTTCGGCGCGCTCCGAATCGCGACGCGCCTCGAACTGCTGGCGAGCCGCTTCGATGCGTTGCAACTCCGCGTTGGCCTTGCCGACGGCGGTCGTCAGCATGTGGCTGGCGACGAACTCGTCGTAGACGGCGATCGCCCCGGCGAAGTCCTCACGCGCAACGAGTTCGCGCACGTCGATGCGCGCATACTCTTCTTCGGCGCGTTCGTTGTAGAACCAGTAGGCCGAGCCGAGCAACAGCAGCAGGCAGAACAGCACGGCCAGGACGCTGAGCGCGCGCCCACGACGGCGCGCCCGTTCGTCGAACTCGTAGAGCTTGCGCACCCGTTCGCTGACGTCGGAACGGGCGCGATCGATCAGCAGGATCTTCTGCAGGTAGGCGACGGCCTCCAGCGGCTTCTGCTGCCGCACCAGGTCGTCGGCGATCGATTCGTACAGCTCGACGATGCGCTTCTGGTCGCCCGCCTTCACGTGCACGTTGACCAGCGCCTTCTTCAAGTCGGGGTCTTCGGGTGCGACGAGCAGCAAGCGCTCCAGCAGCGTGCGAACGCGCTGGATGTCGCCGAACTCGACCATCAGGTCGACGAGTTCCTTGCCTTCGGCCAGCGGATCGAAACCCGCGATCGTGACACCGCTCGGTCCGAGCGTCAGTTCGACCAGACGTTCACGCGCCTGCAGGTCGGTCGGCACCAGCGCCCGCACTTCGAACAGGCGCTGCGCCGCACCGGGGCCATCCCCGGCCGCGAGCCGATGCTCGGCCTCGCACTCGAGGTGGTAGATCGCGTGCTCGTACTCTTCGGCGGCCTGGTAGGCCTTGGCGACGTGCGAATGCGCATCCGGCAGGCCGATGCCGAGTTCGATCGCGCGCTCGTAGAGGCTGATCGCATCGCGCAACCGACCGGCGGCGAAACAACCTTCGGCCAGCGCCGGCAGCTCTTCGCTGGCGACCGGCGCCACCGCGTTGGCTTCGAGCAGCTGGCTCAGGACCTTGCAGACCTGGAAGTTCGACAGCCCGGTGGTCTCGACCACCCGCGCCACGTTGCGCCGGCCATCGAGCAGTTGGAACACCGCGATGCCGTCGGCGCCGAATTGCTCGCCGTCGATCGCGTCGACCGTGGCGACCAGGACCTCCGCGGTCGTCGGCACGCGCTCGCTGATGTAGGTCCACTCGTCGATGCGACGCGCGGCCTCCATGATGATGCTGTCGCAGTTGCTGAAGAACCGCTCGTCGATGGTGCCGTCGCGGCCATCGAGGGCCGTGGCGCCTTCATGGAACTCGAACTTCGCATCGCGGCAGAAGAACAGGTCGTAGATCTCTTCTTCGAGTTCGCAGCGATACTGGTCTTCGAGCTCGGTCGGATCGACGTAGCCACCGGCAAGCAGGCTGTCCGCCAACGGTTGCCCCATGCGCGCGGCATGGTCGCGCACCTCGTCGACGGCCGTTTCCGTCAGGCGGCCAGTGCGGACGAAGGCCGCGACGACGCGGTCCAACACCAGATGCACGTTGTGATGCAGCGTGACGCCACGCTGATCGAAGTACAGTACCTTCCACAGCTTGGCCGACTGGACGCTCAAGAGGCCGACCTTCTTGTTGAGGGCCAGCATCTGGAACACCTGGGCCAGGTCTACACTCGCGAGATCCCCTCGTAGAGCCATGTTGCGTGGTGCGGTCGGACGATTCCGGGTCGATCGTTCCTATCGACACCCGGGGGGCCCACCCTGAGGCGGTCGGTGAAAAGCACGACGACGGCCCGGGTCACCCCGCCCACAGGGCACCTTGCCGCCGGCCGATGGCTGCCATACTGTGCCCGGCCAATGGGCCGTGTCGGCTTGCTCCTGTCTCACCTCTGCGCCCGCCTGCATGGCGTGCTCGGGTGGGTCGCGTACCGCCTCGGTTGCCGCAGCGCCGCCCGCCGCCACTTCGAACGCGTGCTGCTGCTGCGCGGCGCCGACTTCCGCGCCTATGTGCACCTGGGTCGGATCGCCTTCGACATCGGCGACTACTCCGGGTGGCGCCGCGAACTCGAACACGCCCGCCGTCTCGATCCGGAACGCTTTGCACGGCTGCGCCATCCGTTGGAACTGTTCGAGCCGCGCCTGGCCGGCACCACCTTCGACCGTGATCCGCAAGGCGGACCCGACTTCGACGGCACCAGCACCCGCGCCACGTGGCGAGCGCTGCGGCCGACCGGCACCACCAAGGGCAGCATCACGCCGGCCAACGAATCGCTCGATGCGGGGATCGACGCGCTGCTGCCTGGACTCGACACCGGCCAGGACAATGACGCAGAACGGCAGCGCCCGCGACCCAACGCGGAAGCGGGCGACGACTGCGTGACCGACGAAGAGCGCCGCCGTTTCTTCGCCAAGGGCCCGATCGACGCACAGGAACTCGAGCGCTGCAATCTCGACGAACTGCTGCGCAAGCTCTCCGGCTGACGTTTGGTAAAGGCCCCATGGCAGCGTTAGGCTGCTCGCCCGCCAACGCGCCATGCAAAGCACCGCCCTCGAATCGACCCACATCTCCCTCGGCGCCCGCATGGTGCCGTTCGCCGGCTGGAGCATGCCGGTGCAATACCGCGCCATCCTCGACGAAGCGCGCACGGTGAGGACCAAGGCCGGCTTGTTCGACCTCGGCCACATGGGCCGCGTCAAGGTGCACGGCCCGCAAGCGGAAGCGTTCCTGCAGCGGCTGCAGACCAACGACGCCGCGGCGATCCCGGCCGGTCGCATCCGCTATGCGATGATCCTGAACGACCAGGGCCTGACCCAGGACGACATCCTGGTCTACCGGAACCCGAAGAACGACGGCTTCTTCGTCGTCGTCAACGCCGGCAACACGGCGCGCGATCTCGCCATCATGCACGACGTGGCGAAGGGCTTCCGCGTCACCGTCGAAGACTGCACCGCCAGCCTCGGCATGATCGCGATCCAAGGACCGCTGTCGCAGCAGATCACGCAGAAGTTCTGCCGCGGCGACCTCGCGGCCCTGAAGTACTACGCGTGGATGGACACCACCGTCTGCGGCATCCCGATGACGATGTCGCGCACCGGCTACACCGGCGAAGACGGCTT
>SXPB01000194.1 GCA_005776475.1 Planctomycetia bacterium | reverse complement strand
GGGGGCGGTTCGGCGGGCGCCGACGCCGACGCCGGCGCTGGCGGGGCGGCGGCCGGCCGTGGCGTCGCCGTGCCGGGCGGCAAGCACAAGTCGCCGCCGTACGCCGTCGCGACTTGCGTCAGATGCTGCAGCAGATGTCGCCGTTCGACCACCACGCGGCCGTTCTACTGCAGGTGTGGATCGGCGGCCAACGGGTAGTCGGGTTGCCGCGGAAACAGGCCATAGCTGTGCGCCAGGCTCGGTTTCTCACCCAACGCGAGCACGCTGTGCCAGGCGACGTCGTCGATGCTGTGCGACGGCAGCAGGATGCTGTCGCCGGCGCCGAGCACGAACAGCGCGCCGTGCGCCGCCAGCCACGCCGTGAACCCGGCATCGCGATTCAGGCGCGTCCACAGCTTCTTGTCGTCACTGTCGTCGAGGGCGGCCATCGCCGCGCGCTGGTCGCGGCAGAACCCGGTGCGCACGAGCAGGTGCGCCAACCGGCGTTTGGGCAACGTCAACCACGCCGTGTGGCCTTCCAGTTGGTTGAAGCACACGCCGATCTGGCCCGGTTCGGCGTCGTGATGGAACACGGCGCCGCCGTCGGGGGCGTTGTTGTAGAGAATGCGCTCCGACAGTCGGTGCGGTTTCCCGATCAGGTGGTCGAGGATCGTGCGCAGGCGGTCGCACGCCATGATCGCCGCACATTCGGGGAAGGCGCGGCCGGCGAATTGGTCGACCCAGCCTGCGGTGAGGTCGGTCGCCTGCATCCACTCTTCGATGCGTTCGAGGCCGGCGGAGAAACGGATGCGCATCGACAGGTCGGACTCGTCGTTGGCGATCCATGCGAGCATCGCCCACAGATCCTTCGCCACGAGCTTGCCGCCGGGCTTCGCATCGACGAACACGCGTTCGATCTCGCGGCTGTCGTTCTTGTCGATGGTGCTGCCGGCGTACTCGAGATCGACGTCGTCCTGCAGGCGACGTTCGAGGGCATCGACGAAGCGGCCGCCGCGGCGCAGCCGGTCGAACATGCGCAGGCTGTTCCCGATCGCCGCCGCATGGCGGGTCGGCGCCTCGCCGAGCACGCCCGGCAGGAACACCGGCGCGCCTGCCCGCCACGTCCGTTGCGCTTGCGGCAGGCTCGGGAAGGTGCGGTGGACCTCGACGGCGTAGCCGAGGTTGGCCCCGCGGCGGCGCAGCGGCCAGACCTGCCGCCCGCGCTGGCGCAGCGCGCGCACAAGGGCTTGCGACTCCGGGCGCAGGTGGCGGGCGAACATCGGGACCAGCAGCTTGCCGCCAGAAAGCACCGGCGCAAGGTCGCGCTGCTACGCTCTGCGACCCCTCTGATGATCGAGTTCGTGCACGATTTGCAAAAGCGCCAACGCGCACTGATCGCCCCGACCCCGGCTCCGCTGTGGCCCACACTGCTGGCAGCGCTGCTGCTCGCCGCCGTGGTCTACGTGCCGGCGGCGTTCGCGGCGTCCTTTCTCGGCTTCGACGACAACTTCTACTTCGGGCCGGACAACCCCGAGTTCCGCGAGGGGCTTTCGGCGGTGCTCGATCCGACGCGGACGATCGCGAATGCCTACCTGCCGGTGGCGCACGCGTCGTTGTGGCTCGATTTCTGGCTGAGCCCGCAGAATGCGTTCTGGCCGCACGTGCATTCCCTGGTGGTGCATGCGCTCGCCGCGTTCGTGTTGGTGCGCGTGTTGTTGCAGCTCGGCGCCAGTTCGTTCGTCGCGCACACCGCGGGCGCCTTGTTCCTCGTGCACCCGGCCTTGGCCGAATCGGTGGCGTGGGTCAGCGGCCGCAAGGACGTGTTGTCGGGGTTGTTCACGTTCGTTGCGCTCTACGCCGCGGTCCGGCTGGCGGCGCGCCCGCGCGCGCTGTGGTTCGTGGTGCTCGCGCTGGCAACGGCGGCGGCGATGTACTCGAAGGCGACGGCCGTCGTGCTGCCGCTGCTCGCCGCGTTGGTCGTGTGGCACAAGGGCGGCGCGCGTTCGCGTTGGCTGGCGCCGCTGTTGGCGCTGCTGGTGACGGTGCCGATCGCGTGGCACCACCAGTCCATCGCGGCCGACCAGGGCACTCTGGCATCGGGTTCGGTGGCGGCGCGCCTTGCGCAGGTGCCCGGCGCCTACGCGCACTACGTGCAGACGGCGGTGTGGCCACTCCGGTTGAATGTGCTCTACCCCGAAGTGGCCACGCTCGAACGGTTCGCGCAGGCAGGGCGCCCGATCGTGCTGGGACTGGCGGCGCTCGCGGTGGTGGGCCTTGCGTTTGCGTGGTTCCGGCGCACGCGGCTCGCCGGAATCGGCCTGCTGGCGTTCTTCACGGCGCTGCTGCCGTTCAACACGGCGTTCCCGGCGTCGTCGATCGCCGCCGCCGACCGCTACCTCTACCTCGCGCTGCCCGGCCTCGCGTGGTTGCTCGCCGTCGTCGCCGAAGTGTTGCCCGGCCGCCACCCGCGCTGGCTCGCGCCATTGCTGGTGTTGCCGCTCGCGTGGCTCGCCGGTGGGCGCGCGCAGCAGTTCCGCGACGACCAGACGCTGTGGAACGCCAGCCTCGCCGTCGACCCCGACAACGCGGTGGCGCACCTCAACCTCGTCTACGACCGCATGGGCACGAAGACCCTGGTCGAGGAACTGCGCGGCCACCTCGATGCCGCGGTGCGGTCGGCGCGGTATCCCATCCACGAACTGAAGGCGCGCCAGTTGCTCGTTGTCCTGGCGATGCGCGAAGCCGACTACAAGGGCGCCGCGGCGCACGCGCAGGCCGCCGTGGCGGCAGCGACGGCGCAGTTGGCGCGCGAGACGAGCGCGCAACGGCGAAGCGAGGCCACCGGCCTGTTGCTGCAGGCGCAGCTCGCCGCGTTCGAACCGCTGCAGCTCGCCGGCGACGAAGCCGCGGCCGCCGGCGTGCACGACGCCGCGAAGCAGCTGGCGCCGTCGCATCCGGACGTGGTTGCGTTCACGGCATTGCGCGATCTGACGGCATGCCGCGAGGAACTGCTGGCGAAAGCGAAGGCCGGCCAGGCGCCGCGCCTCGCCGTCGACGATCCCCGCGCGCTCGCGGCCGAGGCGACGTTGTCGGCGGCGCAGACCGCGTTCCGGGCCGAGCAGGCTGCCTTGCTGGCGGCGCAGCGGATCACCGCCGAGCCGACCCTGCACGCCGGGCTCGCCTACGCGCAAGGCGAATGGCAGCGTGCGCGCGACCAGGTGCTCGCCGCGTTGCGCCACTACGGCGAAGCGGTGGTGGCCGATCCGAACTGCATTCCGGCGTGGCTGTCGGCGGCGCGGTTGCTGCGCGAACGCGAAATGTGGTCGGGCTGCGAAGAGAAGGCGCGCGCCGGTCTCGCCGTGCGGCCCGATCCGGCGTTGCGGCAGGAACTGGCGCTGGCGCTGATCGGCCAGGGTCGCCTCAACGAAGCCGAACTGCAGCTCGAGGCCTACCTGCGCGCGCGGCCCGAGGACACCGAGACCAGCAAGGTGCTCGCCAACGTGCTGGTGGTGCGCGCCTACACGATGTTGGGCAACCCGGCCGAACGCGCCGCCGTGCGTCGGCTCGTCGACAAGGCGCTCGCCTACAACAAGGACGAGTTGAAGGCGCACCTCGTACTCGGCCGGCTGGCGAAGGAAGAAGGTCGCCTGATCGACGCCGTGCGCCATCTCGAGCGCGCGCACAAGCTGCTGCCGACGTTCGAGGACGCGCGCCAGCTCTACGTCGACAGCCTGGCCGCCCTCGGCTACGAGAAGTTCGTGCAGCTCGACGAAGCGGGTGCGCTCGCCGCCTGGCAGCAGTGCCTCGCGGTCGCGCCGCCGGATTTCGACGCGCAGGGCATCCGCGATCGCATTCTCGGCATCTGGCAGAAGTACGAAGCCGAAGGCGTGCGGCAGATCCAGGCCGGCCAGCCCGCGGCTGCCGCGGTGGCGTTCCGGAAGTGCCTGCAGATCGACCCGGAGCAGCACTGGGCCGCGTGGCTGTTGGCGATGGCGCTGCAGAACGACCCCGCTGCCGACCTCGCCGAGGTGGAGACGTTGTGCCGCCAGGCGGTGGCGTGGCAGCGCCGCCACCAGCGCGACAAGAGCCAGCAGGTGCTGCTGCTCGCGTGCACGCTGGAGAAGCGCAAGGAGGCAGCGGCGGCGAAGGCTGTCGCCGCCGAGTACTTGCAGGCTCCCGACGCGGATGCGAAACCGCAGATTCTGGCGGCCCTGCGCAGCATTGCGGGCGACTGAATCGGCGACGTTGCGTGTGACGGAACGCTTCGTTACGTTCCGCCATGCACGGCTTGGTCGGCCGTGACACGATCGCTCCGCAAGCCGGCGCGATCGCCATCAGCTTCGGTTTCGCACGGTCTGTCACTCAAGGTTGGGGGTGTGTCGTGGCTCGTAGGTCTAGCGACATGGCGATGTTGTTGGGTTCGCGCGGACGTTCGCGTTCGCGTTCCGGTTGGCTGCAGTCCCTGACGGGCATGCTCGACGGCTGGTTGGGCAAGTCGATGTGGAAGCCAGAGCGGCCGGCGCGCACGCGCCAGGTGCCCGGCTGGATCTTCGCCGTCGGCGTGCTCGGCGCGTTTGCCGGTGGCTACGTGGTCGGCGGTCGCACCGACGGCAGCCCGGAGTCCGGCCTGCACACGAAGTCGCCCGACACCCCGGCCATGCTGGGTGAGTTCGACACCAAGCCGCTGTCGTCGCAGGCGTTCGTGGTCGCCGCCTATGCCGGCATCGAAGGTGCCGATGCCAAGGCCCGGGCGAAGGCGCTGGCCGAGTTCCTGCGCAGCAAGGGACTGGCCCGGACCAGGCCCTACTTCTTCGAGCTGAAGCAGATGTGGGTGGTCGCGGTCTACTACGAGAACGACACCGAGTTCCAGGCCACCCAGGCCCAACTGCTCGCCCTGCCGGCCGCCGTGCCTGACGACTTCTTCGTACAGTGGCGAAAGACCGAAGAGAAGTGGCCCTTGGTGGTCACGATCCAGTAGACTGCTCCGCCCTTTTCGTCCGCACGAGTCCGTCAATGTCGATCCACAGCAGTCTGAAGATCTCCAAGTCCGGCGGCGGCCAGCGCAACGTCTGGACCCGCATCGAGCGCCTCGAAATCCTGAAGAAGGCGGGCAAGTGGGCGGCAGGCGCCCGCGTCGAGGGCCTGCCGAAGGTCCGCACGTCGTTCAAGGCGAAGGCCAAGAAGAAGGCCGATGCTGGCGAAGCGAAGCCGGCAGCCGGCGCCGGCGCCGGCGCCGCCGCCGCCGCG
>SXPB01000193.1 GCA_005776475.1 Planctomycetia bacterium | reverse complement strand
GTGGCTGGTGCTCACCGACAGCTTCCTGCCCGGCTGGTCGGCGACGATCGACGGCGCGCCCGCCCCCATCGTGCGCGTCGACCATTCCTGCCGCGGCGTCGTGCTGCCAACGACCGCGTGCCGCGTGGCCTTCACCTACTCCGCCCCAGGCCTCACGACGGGACTGCTGCTGGCGACTTTCGCCGCACTCGGCCTCGCCGTGTTCGCGTTCTCGACACGTCGGCGCGCGCTCGCGCCCTGAGCCCGACGACGTCGGCCGGTGACCTCAAGCGCTGCCCATCGACGCGACGAAAGGGCACCGTGCACGCCCTTCTGGAGCCTTCGCGATGAGCCTGTATGGCACGGGCCGTAGCGAAGGGGTCGCCGCCGCGCTGTTGATCGGCGCCCTGGTGCTGGCCGTGCGCACCACCGGCGGCCTCGTCGATGGCCACGCCTTGCTGGCGAGCCTGCAGCCGGCATTGCTGCCGGCCCTTGGCGGCCTGCTCTGCTATCGCTTCCTGCGGGCCCAAGGACGCAGTCGGTTCACGGGGTTCCTGGTCGGCGCCGCCTACGGGCTGTCGCCCTGGTTGCTCTCGATCGAAGCGATGCCACGCGAACAGATCGCGGCAGCACTGGCGCCACTCGCACTCGAAGCGGTGTGCCGCTGCGATCGGCCGAGCTGGCGTGAGCGCTGGTTGCCGTGGGCGTGGATCTGCTTCGCCGCCCCGTTCGTCGCCGGCTTCACCATGGTCGGCCTGTGTTGCTCGCTGCTCGTCGTCACCGGCCTGCTGCGCACCATCACCTGTGGCGATCGCGACGACGAACGGCCACCTGTGCGCGGCCTGCTGTTGATCGTTGTCGCGGGAACCGCTGCCGCCGCCAACTTCGTCTGGCTCGACCTGTTGTCGCCGTGGCTGCACGCAGACCACAGTGTCGCGCCCGCCATCGCACTCGCTGCGCATCGCAGCAGCGAACCCGGCCTCGACCTCGCCGCCATGCTGCGCGTGCCTGGCCCGGTGCTGGTGATGCTGGCCTTGCTCGGTGCCTTGCGCCGGCAGCGCCATGTCGACGCTTCGGTGTGGTGGTCGATCGTCGCCGCGGGTGCATTGCCGACCGTGGTGACGCTGGTGCCTAGCCTCGCCGCCGCGCTGCCGGACTTCCTCACCGCACCGTTCGTGCTGACCGCCGCCTGGTGGCTCGTGCTGCTCGCGACTGCCGTGCTCGGCGCCGCCGGCCTCGACGACTTCCTCGACCTGCCGCTGCGCCGGCGCACCGCCTTGCCGTGGTTGCTCGCAGTCGCCGTGCTCGCCGCGCCGCTGCTCTCGGTCCTCGGCGCCCACCATCCCGCGGGAGAATGGCCGCTGGTGGCGACGTTCCTGGGTCTTGCGCTGGTGCTGCCGACCTGGCGCAAGCTCGGCATCCTGACCTTCAAGAACGCGCTCGCCGCGTTCGTGCTGATGGCGTTGACGCTGCCCGCACTGCAGGTGCCGCCCACCAACTCGGTGCCGCCGGCGATGCCGGCCGGCGAGTTCGGCCCGCGGCGCCCCGCCGGCTTCGACGGCGATCGGCCGACGTGGCACTACTCGGGATTTTCGGTCGCCGCCTTGATCGGCGCGATGCTCTTGCTGTCGGCCATGCGACGCAGGCAGAGGCTGAGGCCGACGCCGACTCCCGCGAAGGCCGCCATCAAGAAGAAGGCGAAGCCTTCCCAGCGTTCGTAGACAAGGCCACCCGACACGCCGCAGACGACCATGCCGAGGCCGGAGTTCGCGGCCCCGAGCAGTCCTTGCGCCGTCGCCCGTTGTGCCGCCGGCACCCGCCGTTCGAGCGCGCGCAGCGAACCAAGGTAGGTGCAGCCGAAACTCAGCGCGTGCAGCCAACCGGTCGCCAACAACCAGGGCACCGACGTGGTGGCGCCGACGACGCACCAGCGCAACACCGCCGCGCCACCGCCGAGCAGGATCAACGTGGTCGGGCGCAGCCGCTCCACGGTTTCGCGCGCGACCAGAAACAACACGATCTCGGCGAGCACACCTTCCGCCCACAACACGCCGGCCATCGTGTTGTCGATGCCGTGGTCCCGCCAGTGCATCGTCGACAGGTTGTAGAACGTGGCATGGCTGCCCTGGATCGCCGCAGTGGCGACGAGCAGCAACACGAACGGACGCGAGCGCAGCAGATGCCACCACGGCGTCGGCGGCGCCGCCGGCGCCGCGGCCTCCGCCGGCGCCGGCTGCACGTCCCGCGCCAACGCGAACGAACTGGCCGCCATCGCCACCATCGCCGCGACCAACACTGGAAACACGATGCCGCCGCCGAACAGGTCGAGGCAACCACCCATCAACAGGATCACCACCAGGTACGAGATCGAGCCGGCCATGCGCACGCGGCCGAACGCGTAGCCGTGCACGTTGGCGCCATGCATCGCCGCCCCGTCGACGATCGGGAACATCGGCGAGTAGACGGCGCCGAACAGCAACGCCGCCAGCCACGCCAGCTGCCACGGACCGCCAAGTCCGAACAGCAACACCGCACCGATGCTGGCGCACGACAACCCGATGACGATCGTGCGAGCCCCACCCAGACGATCGACGAGGTGCGACCAGAACGGCCCCATCGCGGTGCGCGCGATCGTCTGCGCCGACAACACCAAGGACACCTGTCCTTCGGTGAACGCTCCCGCGGCCCGCAGCCAGCCGGGGAAGAACTGCATGTAGATGCCGAGCGTCGCGAACGACGTCACGTAGAACGTCGCATGACCCAGCAGGCTGCGTTGCGCACTCGGAGCGGAACCTGGCGACGTCACCGGCGCATCGTGCCGGACGCGTTGCCGCGATACTACCGCTGCACGAACACGCCGCCGTTCTCATCGGCGAGCCGCTTCAACAGATCGGCGCCACCGCCGGTGCCGGTGAACACCGAGTGGATGCGGACCTTCGCGTACTTGTTCGCTTCGTGCACCATCTGCAGGATTTCGTCGGGCTGGCGCACGACGCCCGCAGTCGGTTCGCCGTCGCTGAGCACGAACAGTTCGTCGATCTTCACGGCGACCGCGTCCCCGTAGCGCACGTCCTCGAGTTGCAGCGCCGTCACCAGACCGTCGCCGAGGTTGGTGCCGCCCTTGGCGCCGAACCGGCTCAGCAGTTCGGTCAGCGAACGCACGCTCTGCGGCCCGACCTTGATCGGGGTCTTGGTCCAGGCACGGCCGACGTCGGCGAACGTGAACACGTAGAACTGCGTGCCCGGCGGCATCGCCGACACCGCCAGCAGCAGTTGTTCCTTCGCCGCACTGAGGCGCGATCCCGGCGGCCGCCCGCGGCGCCCGGTCACCGGTGACCCCGCCGGCTGGTCGCGCATGCTGCCGCTGGTGTCGATCAGGAAGGCGATCGAACCGCCGGTCACCGGCACGCCGAAGAACTGCGCCGTCGTCTTCTCGCCGCGACTGCGCGGCAACACCACGGGCACCTGGATCTTGTCCTTCTCGCGCGCCCAGAACTCGCGCCACTCGGCCGGATCGCTGCCGAGCAGGATCGCGCCGGTCATCGCGCGCAGCAGGCCGGCGGCGCGTTCGCGCAGCAGCGGCGAGGCACGTTCGTTGATCGCAGTGACCAACGCATCCGGCGACCGCAGTTCGAGGTCGAGCGCTTCGATCAACATCGGCACCGCGTCCTTGCTCGGGAACGCTTCGACGACGTCGAGCAGTTCCATGTCGGTGCGCCAACCGCAGCGACCGAACTGCGCCAGCATGCCGTCGCACACGATCGCGCGTTCCTCCGGTTCGAGACCGGCCGGCGCCGTGCGCAGCATCGCGTGCACGAGCCGCACCAGCGCCTGCGACACGACCGGATGGCGTTCGCTGGCGAGCGCGCGCGACGCCCGGCGCATGCCGTCGAGGCGCCATGGTGGCTGCATCGACTCGGCGGCGGCGAGGCGGATGCGGGGGTCCGGATCGCTCAGCGACGCTTCCAACGTGGCGCGAAACACCGGCCGGTTCTTGCGACCCAGGGCCTGCAACGCCGCCACGCGCCGGGCCGGGCCGACCGCCAGTTCGACGTCGGGAGTCGCGGCGGCGCGCAGGTCCTGCAGGATCGGCATCTGTTCGCCGGCCGCTGCCCGCAGCAGCAGGAACCACGCGCCGGAGTTGTCCATGCGCATCAGCGTCCAATGCGCCGTCTCGCGCAGTTCCAGCGCCGTCAGGTCCAGGAACGACCTCTCGAAGCCGATCGAAGCGACGCCGAGCACGGCATCGGCGAGCGCCACGCTCGGGTTGCGTTCGGCGAAGAACAACATCTTGCCCAGGGCGTCGAGGTGCGTGATGCGCTCCTCGTCCTCGGCCCGCAGCAGTTGCGCCCGCCGCGCCAACGCGACGTAGCGCGGCTGCAGGTCCTCGCCGGCGCGCAGCGAATTCTTGACCGCGAGGTCGCCGCGTTCGAAATCTTCGATCCACAACGTGATGGCCTGCGCCACCGCGGCCGCTTGCTCAGGACTGCCTGCGGCGAGGGCGGCCTGGGCAACGGCAGGTGCGGCGACGATGGGCAACAATCCGAGCAGAACGGCGCGTGGCAGCATCGGACCTCAGGACAGCTGGCGAACCGGGGGTGTAAGGAACATACCCGGGTTTTCTTCGCCGCTGGCGCTGGCGGCGTTGGCGTTGGCGTTGGCGCGCCGAGCCCGGCCGCCAACTCCGGACCGCGTGCGCACGATTCGGCGCGGGCCTTGCGGTGGCGTCGGCCGTCGCCGATAAGGCCTGCACGACACGGGGGCGATCGGCTTAGACCGGATGCCGACTCGACCTGGGTGGCGCGCCGAGGGCCAGGCACCTCGTAAATCCGACTGGAAACAACCAAGTGCCAACACGCACTACTCCCTCGCTGCCTAAGAACTAGGCAACGACGCTGAGGTCCCCACGCCTGCGGGGGGCCGAGGCGCTACACAGCAGGCTGGTCGTGTGGTGGCTGCTCGGCCCATCCACGGCGAGACAATGTCGAGCTGGCCAGCGACGATCCTGTTCGTCGGAGCAGCGCTGGCGACATCAAACGACGGACTACGCGCGTAGAGGCCCAGGACGGAGCATCTCGGGACGCGGGTTCGATTCCCGCC
>SXPB01000192.1 GCA_005776475.1 Planctomycetia bacterium | reverse complement strand
GTTGAATAGCTGCGGCAGCTCGTCGAGGCTGAACTTGCGCAGGATCCGACCGACCGGCGTGATGCGTGGGTCCGCCGGCATCTTGAACGCCGGCCCGTCCTGCGTGGACGCGCTGCGCAGCAGTTCTTGTTGCGCCTGGGCACCGACCCGCATCGTGCGGAACTTCAGGCACCGGAAGTGGCGCTCGCCTTGGCCAACGCGAGTCTGGCCGAAGAAGATCGGCCCCGAACTGGTGAGCTTGACGGCGAGTGCGCACGCGGCGAACACCGGCAGCAGTCCGACGAGCCCGATGCCAGCGCCCACCACGTCGATCGCGCGTTTGGCGACGTGCGCCAACGTCGGTGCCGACACCGTCTGCACGTTGAGCCCAGGGCGGTCGAGGTTCCAGGTCAGGTTGACGTGGAGCCGATCGACGTCGAGGAACGCCGGGAAGTACTGCACCGGCAGGTTGAGATCGGCGCAGGCGCGGAACGCGCTGCGCACTTCGCCGGTCGTCGCCGAGTCGGACGGGCTCATCAGGGCCAGGTCGACTTGATTGGCCGACAGGATCGCCGGCAGATCGGCAATCGATCCGAGCGGTTGCAGGTGCGGCACGGCGGCGGCGTCTTCCCCGCTGAACGGGACGCTGCCGACGAGCTCCATGTCCGACGACGGCTGGCTCTGCGCGAGCGCGTTGGCGCTGGCGCAGCTGCCGATGAGCACGGCCCGGGCGCGGCCGGCGGTCTGGCCCCACGGCGTGACCGACAGGACCAGGCGAGCAGCCCCCAGCAGGCCGGCCGTGACCAGCAGCAGCGGCCAGATCTGGAGCGTCGGGGCGACCAGCGAGATCGTCAGGACGCCGGCCACGCCCCAGGTCGCAAGCCAGGCTTCCAGGGAGCGCCGCAGCGCCTCGGCCAGGTTGCGGCTGGGCGGCACGCGGTGCACGCCCATGCGCGACGCGATCAGGGTCCAGGTAGCGGCGAAGATGACCAGCGCCACGGCCACGTTCACGGTGCCGACGCCACCATCCAACCCAGCCCACAGCCCCGACCAACCGAGGCCGGCGGCGAGCGCGACGAAGTCGATGACCTTCGTGATGAAGCGGTGGAGCGAACGAGTCATGTGCGAGCGAGGTGAACGACGCGCCTACTAGTACTTACGTCAGAATTGGCAACCGTCACGACTCTTGCTATCGGTCGGACGGTGGTTCGCTCCCTACATCGGAAGAAGCGATTTCTTGTGGCGCGTTCCCCGCAAATTTTTGCCCGGATGCGCCGATGGCGCCGCCGCGTCGGGCGATCACGTGTCGGCCATCTCTGTGAGTTGTTGTTCAGGTCGGGCTCCCGGCACGAGCGTCAACGAACTCACCGTTGCCAAGGTCAGTTGCCACTCGACGACGATCTGCTCGAAGTAACTCACCGCGACGAAGTTCATGCAGTGCATGAACATGGCCGTGCCGATCGCCCAGCTCGCCAGGTGGTAGGTGCGGGGGGCGCTGGTCAGCCGGAGGCTCCTTGACACTCCGGCAAAACAGAGCCACACGATCCACAGGAAGAGGGCGAGCCGCAGGATGCCGCCGGACACCCCCTCGGCGACGAACTGGTTGGTGACGTCGTGCAGGCCGTGGCCCCAGTGGCCGGTGCTCATCGTCCCGACCATCCACCACTCGTGGAACCAGACGAAGAACTTGTCGACCAGGTGGTAGCGGTGGTACCCGGTCGAGCCGCTGACGATGTCGACGCGGGCCAGCAGGTGCCACACCGGCATCTTCATCAGCACGAAGTGCAGCACGCACAGCCACAGGAAGATCAGCCAGCGATACCACCGCATGGCGCCGCGCACGAACCAGGCCGCAGTGGCCATCAGCCCGAACGCCACCGCCATGATCGGGGTGGAGGATGAGCAAAGGATCACGATGCCGAGCGCGGCGACAATGCCGGCGACCGGGATGATCCAGCGGCCGGTGAGCCAGCCGCGGATGCAATAGAAGGGCACGAGGCAGACCCAGAAGCAGCCGGCCAGGATCGAGTGCGCGAAGGCGCCCTGGCAGCGCAAGCGGCCGTCGCGGATGTCGGTGATGGCCGGCACGCCGCCGAACATCGCGAACATGTTCCGCTGGGTCCGGTTCTCGTACCCGAAGAACATCAGCACGGCGAAGCTGCTGAACAGGAACTGCGTCGCGATGATGACCAGATCCTGATGGCTCCGGATCAGCATCCGGAAGAAGAAGAACACCATCATCGCGTCGATCGCCGTGCCCAGGCGGTTGATGAACACGGTCAACGTCAGCGCCAGCGCCGTGCCGGTCACCACCGACGTGATGGCCCACAGCACCATCGCCCGGTCGAGGTGGTTCCACGTGAAGTTGCGCAGTTCGCCGCGCACGAACACGCGCAACCAGACGACCAACATCAGCAGGCGGATGAAGGTGAAGTCGACGGTGGCGACGACGATGCGCTGGCCGGCCGGGATGAAGCACAGCAGCAGGATCACCGGCAGGGCCGACCATCGGCGCGGCGCCAGCAGTGCGAGCACGGCGAGCGCGGCGAGCGCGGCCGCGCCGACCGGGTGGACCTGCGTCGAGCCGCCGAAGTCGGAGCCGGCTTGCGCGGCGTGATCGGGGTCCTGGAACAACAATGCCAGCACGATCGTAGCTCGGCTTTTCCGCCGTCTCCGCTTGATCGGGAATGTTCGCCGCCACCGGAAGTTCAGCGCCGCGGCCCAGAATGACGAAGATGCAGAACCGGAGTCGGGGAATCCAGGGCCGGAGCGAATCGTCGCCCTGGCTTCTCCACCCGGGTCTACCTACCCTGCCCCTTGTGACCTCGATGCCCACCCGCTCGTTCGTCGCCCTGTTCGTTTCCCTGTTCGCGTGCGCGTGCTCGTCGGCGCCACCCTTCGACGCCAAGGCGGTTGCCACGGAGTGGGCCGCCTACATGCAGCGCGACTACGTGCTGCGCGC
Source organism: Planctomycetia bacterium (assembly GCA_005776475.1). Classification (GTDB taxonomy): domain Bacteria; phylum Planctomycetota; class UBA1135; order UBA1135; family UBA2386; genus UBA2386. The sequence continues at coordinate 2,697 of SXPB01000192.1, read as the reverse complement.
CGGCGATCGCCTGGCGGTCCGCGTCGACAACTTGTCGTCGGGGGAGGGCACCGTCGCCGACAACGTGCAGGAAGTGATCGTGTCGCCGACCGGCACCGTCGATCTGCGTCGACTGCCCGGCCCGCTGCAGGTGGCTGGCAAGTCGGTCGGCGCTGCGCGCACGCTCATCTACGAGGCCTACAAGAACGGCGTCTTCGAGGATCCCATCGTCAGCGTGACCCTGACGGAAGCCGCCACGCAGTCGATCTACGTCTGCGGCGAAGTGTTCCGCGCCGGTCCGGTGCCGTTCACGCCCGGGCTGACGATGACGCAGGCGATCGCCGCGGCCGGCAGCTTCAACTACACCGTCAAGCACTCGGACATCCGCATCCTGCGCATCAACGCCGACGGCAGCCAGCGCACCTTCCGCGTCAACCTGGAGAAGGTGCTGCTCGACCAGTCGCCGGACTTCCTGCTCCTGCCGGGGGACGTCGTCTACGCGCAGACCTCGACCATCGCCGATCTCGGCAACCTGGTCGATCTCTACATTCGCCGCCTGCTGCCGTTCTCGTTGGGTGGCCCGTCACTCGGTCGGGTCGAGTAGTCGACGATCCGTGACGACGAGTCCGACTCCGTTGCGGGTGTGCATGGTGGTGCACGCCTACTACGAAGGCGATGCCCGCGTGCGCCGCTACGCCGAGTCGTTGGCGGCCGGTGGTCATCGCGTCGACGTGCTGGCGCTGCGCGCGCCTGGCAAGCCGAAGACCGAGGACCTGCGCGGTGTGCACGTCGAGCGCCTGCCGCTGGGTCGCAAGCGCGGCGGCACGCTGCGCTACCTGTTCGAGTACGTCTGGTTCACGTTCCTGTGTGGGCTCGTGCTGACGTGGCGCGCGCGTCGCTACGACGTCGTGCACGTGCACAACATGCCGGACTTCCTGGTCTACGCGGCGTTCTGGCCGCGCGTGTTCGGACGCGTCGTGCTGCTCGACGTGCACGACCTGATGCCGGAGGTCTACTGCAGCAAGTTCAAGACCAGCGTGCGCCATCCGGGTATCTGGCCGATCCGCGTGCAGGAGTGGCTGTCGCATCGGTTCGCCAGTGCCTGCGTGTTCGCGACCGAGCGGTTTCGCCAAGGGGCGATCGCGCGCGGCACCGTGCGCGCCAACCGCTCGATCGCCGTGATGAACGCCGCCGACACGACGCTGTTCGACGGGCGAGCGCATCCCTGGCGTGGCCCTGAGCGACCCGGCGATTTCGTAATGCTCTACCTCGGCACGGTGTCGCATCGGCACGGCGTCGACCAGTGTGTGCGCGTGCTGCCACTGGCGAGCAAGCAGATCCCCGGCCTCAAGCTCGTGATCCACTGCAAGCTGTCCGAAGGCGAAGGCAAGCCGCTGCAAGAACTGAAGGACCTCGCGCGCGAGCTCGGCGTCGCCGACCGCGTCGAGATCGGGCCGCCGCTGCTGCTGCAGGACGTGCCGGCGGCGATGAGTCGCGCTTCGGTCGGCGTGTTCACGCCGCACATGGACGTGCACATCGACATGGCGCTGTCGCTCAAGGTGCCGGAATTCGTCGCCATGGGCGTGCCCGTCGTTGCGGTGCGCACGTCGATCATGACCTCGTTGTTCCGCGAGGATGAAGTGGCGATGTTCGCCGATGGCGACTACGCCGCCTTCGCCGCGGCCCTGGTGCGTCTGCACCAGGAGCCGGCCGCCGGCAAGGCGATGGCGCAGCGGGCCGAACGCTTCACGCGGGAGCACGCCTGGGAAGCCGAATTCGCCGGCTACGTGCGGCTGCTCGAACGGCTGGCGCGGCGCCCGGTCGCTTTGGCGTTGGTGCGCTGAACGGCCGCAGTGGCCAACGTGCGGTTCCGATGCGCGGAGCCGCCGCTAGCATCTCGGCCGCATGAAGATTGCCTGCATCGGTGGTGGCCCGGCCTCGCTGTACTCCGCCATCCTGCTGAAGAAGCGGGTGCCGTCGGCCGACATCGAAGTGTTCGAACAGAACAAGCCCGACGACACCTTCGGCTGGGGCGTGGTTTTCTCCGACGAGACGCTCGGCAACTTCGAGACCGCCGACCCAGAGAGCTACACCCGCATCCGGGCCAACTTCGCCTACTGGACCGACATCGACACGTTCCATCGCGGCAAGAAGGTCACCAGCACCGGCCACGGCTTCTGTGGCCTCGCGCGCGTGCGCCTGCTGCAGATCCTGCACGACCGCTGCCACGAAGTCGGCGTGCGACTGCGGTTCCAGGCGACGGTGACCGACATCGATGCGATCGCCGCCGGCAACGACCTCGTGATCGCCGCCGACGGCGTCAACAGCCGCGTGCGGGAACGCTTCGCGGCCTCGTTCCGGCCCCAGCTCGACTGGCGCAAGTGCAAGTTCGCATGGTTTGGCACGACGAAGCGCATGACCGCGTTCACGTTCGTGTTCCAGCCGACGCAATGGGGTCTCTTCCAGGTGCACGCCTACCCGTTCGAGGCGGGTCGAGGCACGTGGATCGTCGAATGCCGCGAGGAGACCTGGAAGCGCGCCGGACTCGACCAGATGGACGAAGCGGGTTCGGCGGCGTTCTGCGAGAAGCTGTTCGCGGAGCATCTGGCCGGCGAGAAGCTGCTGACCAACCGCTCGGTCTGGCGCACGTTCCCGACCATCCGCTGCGAGTCGTGGCGGCACGGCAACGTGGTGTTGATGGGCGATGCCGCGCATACC
>SXPB01000023.1 GCA_005776475.1 Planctomycetia bacterium | reverse complement strand
GGCGACCAGCATCACTTCCCGCCCGTGCACGAGCCCGATGCCGGTGACGATGCCCGCACTCGGCGCATCGCCGCCGTAGAGGCCGTGCGCGGCCAGCGTCGACAGTTCTAGGAACGGCGAGCCGGGATCGAGCACCGCGGCGATGCGTTCGCGCGGCAGCAGCTTGCCCCGTTTGTGGTGGCGCGCACATGCCTCGGCGCCGCCGCCGAGCTTCGCCGCTGCGACATGCGCCGCGATCTCGGCGATCGCCGCCTGGTGGTGCTCACGGTTCTGCTGGAACTCGGGAGAGGAAGGCTTGATCTGGCTGTGCAGGACGTCGGTCATCGCGCGTTGGGCCGAGATTGCCGGAAACCGTCGCGGGCCGCGACATTTTTCGGCGGTCCCGTACGACGCGGCCCGGCGTTCGCGGTCACTTGCCGCTTTCGACTGCCGTGTGCGCCTCGACGAGCTCTTGCAGCTGCCGCAGCGCCACCTTCGCCATCGCTTCCTGGAACGCCCGCAACGCGCTCGGCACGGGCTGCGGCCCCGCCTTCTGCCAGTTCTCCATCGCTTCGGCGTGGCGCGCCATCACGTCGGCCTCGGCGAACAGCACCGTGCGGCGCACGACGGCCATCGCGTCGGTGCGCAACCAACGCAGCGAGCCGGCGACCTCCGCTTCGGCCGCCTCTTCGCCCTCGACGGCAGGGGCCGGCGCCGCCGGGCCATCGACGACGTAGAACGCTGCCGCCAGCTTGCCGCTCGCTTCGCACAGGGCGCTCTTCGGATCGCCCGCGACCGCCATCGGCAATGCACCTGCCGCGGGAAACAGCGGCAGCGCGATGCCGAACACGGGCTGGCCGAGCACCGTCCACATCGTCGTCCAGCGCGCGTCTTCGCCCGGCTTCACGCCCTGCAGCACGAGGGCGGCGACGGTGTTCTGGCGGTGGATCGTTTCGCGCGTGTCGAGGCGGCCGCGCTCGCCCTTCTGCGCCGACGGCGGCGCCTTGAGATCGCGCAGCAGTTGCTGCAGCAGGAAGCGCACGGTCAGCTCGCGCGCCGCCGGCGTCTTCAGGATTTCCTCGGCGCGCGCGTGGCGTTCCTTGCCGCGACCGCCATCCGTTGTCGTCGCGAAGTTGGTGCGCACGAGTACGCCGGAAGCGCTTGCGGCAGCGTCGAAACGGGTGAACGAGACGTGCCCCGTTTCGAAGATCGCCGCGCCGCCTTGCGGATCGATGACGGCGAAATTGGCGCGCGTGCGGCGGCCGTTGTCGTTGGTCGATTGCAGCAGCTTCTCGAACTCGGCGACGGTCGCACACGTCTGCAACGCCAGCTTCATGAAGGCGCCGTTGCCCGGGCCCTTGTCGTTGCCTTGCGGCAGATCGCGCGACACGGAATTGACGATGCAGAAGCCGGCGACGTTGGCGCCGCCCCACACGACCTTCGCATCGCCGGCGCTGGCCAAGGCGAAGTACGGGATCTTGCCGTCGGCGAGCGGCATCACCACGTTGTCGCGCTCGTGCGCGTCGCGGTTCTTCCACAGCAGCGGGCGGCCGTCGGCGGTGGCGCGGCCCACGGCGACGCCGATCGTGCACTCCTCGTCGAGCCGTTCGGCGGCCGGGGCCTGCGCCACCGTGGTTCCGACCAGCACGAAGAACAAGAACGACGCAAGCCAGCGCAGCATCGCCGCATGATCACCGCACCACCGATCCGGTGGAAGTCGCCGGTGCCACGGCCCGTAGCCATGTCTGGCCACGGGCGGGGCTCGTGCCACTTTCGAGCCCGATCGGCGCAGGATCCGGGCTGGCGGTTGACCGGACCTCGCCGATGCGCGACCCTGCAGTATGTACATCGCGCCCGAGGCCTCCGCGTCCGACGACGATTCGTCGCCTTTGCCCCCCGACGCCGCCGCGTTCGCCGCCGTTCCGACCATGCTGCGCCCCGCGTTGGAGCGCCGCGGCTTCACCGGATTGACCGCCGTGCAGAGCGCGATCCTCGCCGCCGACGACGGCCGCCGCGATCTGCGCATCACCTCGCAAACGGGCTCCGGCAAGACCGTGGCCCTCGGCTTCGTCTGCCATCGCGACCTCGCCGACCCCGACCGCGACGGCCCGACCACTCTCGTGATCGCACCGACGCGCGAACTCGCGGCGCAGGTGAACGAAGAACTGAGCTGGTTGTTCGCCGACGTTCGCGGCGTGCGCTGCGAAGTCGTCACCGGCGGCACCAGCATCACGCGCGAACGCCAGCAACTGCACAAGAAGCCGACCGTGATCGTCGGCACGCCCGGTCGCCTGCTCGACCACATCCGCAACGGCGCGCTCGTCCGCAAGAGCGTGCGCCAGTTGGTGCGCGACGAAGCCGACCAGATGCTCGACCGCGGCTGCAAGGACGAGCGCGATGCAATCCTGCAGGAACTGCCGGCCGCGCGACGCACGCACCTCGTGTCGGCGACGTTCCCGGCGGCGGTGAAAGCGCTCGCGGACCGCTTCCAGCGCGATGCGCTGTTGGTCGCCGGCACGCCCGCCGGCGCTGCACACGGCGACATCGAACACGTGGCGCTCAAGGTCGGCGCACGCGACCACTACGCGGTGCTCGTCAACCTGCTGCTGCTCGCCGGCGAAGACCGCACGCTGGTGTTCGTGCGCACGCGCGAGGACACGCAGGCGCTCGCCGACAAGCTGGCCGGCGACGGCTTCCTGGCGATGCCGATCCACGGCGAACTGGCGCAGGCGCAGCGCACGCGCACGCTGCAGGCGTTCAAGCGCGGCACGATCCACACGCTGATCGCGACCGACGTGGCGGCGCGCGGGCTCGACATCGCCGACGTCACCGCGGTGGTCAACGTCGATCCGCCGATCGACGCCGAGACCTACGTGCACCGCAGCGGCCGCACCGGGCGCGCCGGCCAGAAGGGCACCAGCTACATGCTGGTGATGAAGTCGCGCGAGATGCGCATGCGTCGGCTGTACCAGTTCGCCAAGGTGACGCCGAAGTGGATCGGCAGCCCCGGTGCCGAAGAAGTGCTCGCGCACCAGCTCGAAATGGCCCAGGACCGCGTCGAAGCGATGCTCTCGCACGGTGGCACGGTGCCCCCGGCGATGCTGGCGACGGCGCAGCACCTGCTGCAGGGCCGCGATGCCGCGGCCGTGGTGGCGGCGCTGCTGCAGAAGACCGCCATGGGCGTGCGGCCGCCGTTCGAGGTGCACGGGGCGCGGCCGATGCCGGCGCCGCGTGCGTTGGCGCCGAGCGCCGCACCCGCGGAGCATGCGAAGAAGCACACCGCACCTGCCGCGGCAGGCAGCGCCAGCAGCCCCGCCCTCAGTGCGGCGGCTCCCGTCGTGGCGGCACCCATCGCGACGCCGCCACCCGCCCCCATCCGGCGCCTCGCCGCCGACCAGCGTGGCCGCGCCGGCGCCGCCCCGTCGTGGCAGAAGCGCGCCGACCGAGCACCAGCCGCGGGTGCGGGCCCTTCGTTCACACGCTTCCGCATCAACTGGGGCAAACGCGACGGCGCCGATCCGCGCCGCGTGATGGCGCACGTGTGCCGCCGCGGCCACCTCGAAAGCCACATGGTTGGCGCGATCAACGTGCAGTTCGCCTTCACGGTGTTCGAGGTTTCGAGCGACGCCGTCGATTCGTTCCTGCGCAGCGCGAAGAAGCCGGACCGACGCGATCCGCACCTGGTCATCGAACGCGAAGGCAGCGGCGGGCGCGGCTGAGGCCGCGCTGGTCGTTCACTGCACGTCGGTGCGGGCGCACGCGCTCGCGGTGAGTTGCGACGTAGCCGCGTAGAAACCGAACAGCTGACTGCGCAACGTGAGCGGCCGCGCGGCGAGCGGCACCGCAAACGTCCAGACCACGGCGCGCTGCGCATCGGGCAACTGCGCGTCGACCAGTTCGGGCGCGACCAACAGCATGCACGTCGGCGGCAGCGGCAGCGGCGCCACGACCGGCAGGAAGCCGACCGCCAGCAGGCCGAAGTCGATGCCCGCCGGGCAGCCACCACGCAGTTCGAGGCCACCGGCAAGGTCTGGCGTCGCCTGCAGGCTCGGCATCGGCGTGCCGCACGCGTTGCCTTCGACGGTCGTCGTCGCGTGTCCGGCGACGAGTTGCAGCGAACCTGCCACCGACGCGCTGCCCGACCACTGCCAGGAAGAACCGAACGGTCCCTGCACCGAACCGGCGGTGGCGTTGCATTGCATGGTCACGCGCACGACCAGTGGGCCCGGACCGAACGTGATCGGGATCGCCCCGGCGCCCGACCCATCGACGATGCCGTCGTCACCGAGGTCGATCGCCAGCGTGGCGGTTCCGGAGCCGGTCGTCGTCGGCGACCAGCCAATGTCGAACCGACCGGTGAACGACTGCAGCGCGGTGAACGTGTAGCGCACCGAAGCGACGCTCTCGCTCGAACCGGTCGCGACGGCCTGGCAGCCGAGCTGCCACGTCGCGGTGATCGCCGTCGGCGTCGTTGCATGCGCGACGAGGCTGTGCGCGTTGCCGACCGTTCCCGCCGCCTGACGCTGGAACCCGGGCCACACGTCACCGCCGATCGGCAGCGGGGTCGCCGTGACCAGCCCGGCGCGCACGGTGCTGCCAGCGGCCGTTGCCGACGGCAGGACCTGCGACCGCACCGAAGCGGCCAGCAGCAGCACACCAGAAAGGGCGACGAGCAGGCGCATGTTCCCCGTCCGAAGGGTAGCCCAGGCTCGCGACCGCGGCCGGAGTTCGCGCCGAGACCGCCATGCCATCGCGCGGACCGGCGACGACGCTGGCGACTTCGCCGGTCCGCCGATGCATCATGCGCACTGCGACGAACCCGATGAGCCCAACCCCCGTGCTATCGATCGTCGTCGTCAACTGGAACACGCGCGACCTGCTGCTCACCCTGCTCGGCCGCCTGTTCACGCAGCCGGCGCTGCCGTTCGAAGTGCTCGTCGTCGACAACCAGAGCGCCGACGACAGCGTGGCGAGCGCGCGCGCGCAGTTCTCGCAGGCCCTCGTGCTGCCGCAGCCGAAGAATGGCGGCTTTGCCTACGGCGTCAACCGCGGCCTCGAACGCGCGCGCGGCCGCTGGATCCTGTTGCTCAACACGGATGCGGAAGCGGGTTGGGAGCAGCTCGCCCGCTTCGTCGCCGCCGCCGAACGCGAACCTGGCGTCGCGGTGTTCGGCCCGCGCATCGTCGATGAACACGGCGTCACCCAACGCAGCACCTGGCAACGGCACCTGCCGCGCCACTACCTGCCGCAGGCGCTGTTCCTCGGCCGCTTCACCGAAACGCCGATGCCGCAACAAGCGAGCGACGTCGACTGCGTCAGCGGCTGCGTGTTCCTGATCCGCGCCGACGTGCTGCCGCAGGTCGGCGGCTTCGACGAACGCTTCTTCATGTACTTCGAAGAGGCCGACTTCTGCGGTCGCGTGCGCGCCGCCGGCCACCGCGTGCGCTGGTTGCCGGATGCGTCGTTCCTGCACGTCGGCGGACTGTCGGCGGCGCAATCGGCGCAGCGCACGTTCCTTGCCTTCCGCGAGAGCTGCCTGCTCTACCACGCGCAATGGCACGGGCGCCTGTGGACCGGGTACGTGCGGGCCTGCCTCACGCTCGGCATCGCGCTGCGGCTGGTCGCCTGGCTGTGCCTTGCCCTGCTGGGCAAACGCGGCCGCGCGGCGTTGTACTGGTCGGCGCTGCGGCAACTGCTGCGCCCCGGCTACGTCGGCGAACTGTGTCGTCGCCCGCGCGAAGTGCCACCGTTGCCACCGATCAAGTGATCCGCCGCCACAGCACCTGCCACAACAGGCCCAGGTGCTGTCGGATCGTGCGCAGCACCTTCATCTTCGAGAACCCGAACAGGCGCGCCTCGAGCACGCACGGATGCTCGACGACGCGACCGCCGCGGCGCAGCACGCGCACCAGCAACTCGGCGGTGCCGAGGAAGCCCGGATGCGACTGCGGCAGCTCGGCGACCGCCTCCCGACGGTAGACGCGAAAGCACGCCGTCCAGGTGCGCAGCGGCGAACGCAGCAACACGCGGTAGACGGCCGACAGCGTGCGCGACAGGAACAGGCGCCAGTTCGGCACGTTCTTCACGCCGCCGCGTGGGTGGTACGGCGAGGCCGTGACGACGTCGGCCCGCTCCGCGTGCGCCAGGTGCAGCATCGCTCGCAACTCGGTCGGGTCGTAGCTGAGGTCGCCGTCGATCGACGCGCACAGCGGGGCGTCGGTGGCGCGCAGCCCGGTGCGGATCGCGGCCGCGACGCCGAGGTTGTGTGGGTGCTGCACCAACGTGCAGCCGGGGCGGCCGGCGAAGTGCTGCTGCAGCAACGCCCAGGTGCGATCACGACTGCCGTCGTCGACGAACACGAACTCGCACGCGGCAGCATCGGCGAGGTCGCGGGCCAGAGCGGCCAGCTCGAGCGCCAGCGATTCGATGCCGGATTCTTCGTCCTTCAGAGGCACGACGATCGCGAACCGCGGCGCCTGCGGGTGCGGCGCGGCCTGCGGTTCGTCGGCAACCGGAGCCCGGCGCAACGCGGGCATCGACGCGATCGCCAACGTCGTCGCCAGCGACACCCGATGCATGGCCGCAAGCTGCTGCAACGCGACCGCGCCGTCGGCAATGCGGTCGTAGTGGGCCGCGAACACGGCGGGTGGCAACCCGACCAGGCGCTGGGCCCCACCATCGCATCGCCACGCCGCGAACACGGCCGCGTCGGGCGGCAGCCGCGTGCCGTCGTAGACGAGCGACTCGGCGCGCCGCCAGCGTTGCCACGCAGGATCGTCGGCGTCCTGGGCAAAGGCCGAACGGCAACCCTGCACGGCGATGCCCGTGGCGGCTTCGACGGCCCGCAGCGCGCGCGACCACGCCGCCAGCGTGCGCTCGCGTTCGCCAGCAGGCAGCGCCGCCAGCGGCGCTGATGCACTCACCGCCAACGCCACTTCGTGCCCCGCCGCGACCAGCTCGCGCAGCCAATCGGGCGCCAACGCGACGAGTTCGCTCGGCACGAACCAGGTCGCCGAGACGACGTGCGGACGACAGGCCGACCACGTCGCGCGTGCCGCTTCGGCCAGACGCGGCTGCAGACGGCGCCAGTGCCGCGGCGACAGGTGGCCACGCAGCGCCGGGTCGTGGAACCACGCCGACGCATCGATCGCGAGGGCTTTGCCGGGAGCACCGATCACGCGGGCGTTGTAGCGGCCCGCGCGGCGCCGACTACATGATCTTCTGCACGAGCACGGGCACTTCGTGCACCAGCTCGTTGACGACCGCACCGAGCACCGGCGTGCCCAGCGAGCGCAGGTAGGTCAGGCTGCGGCGCACGACCGTCGATCGGTGCCGGTTCGCTTCGACCACGAGCACCACAGCGTCGAGCGAGCGCACGACGAAGCTCGCTTCGGGCGAATGGTTGAGGCCGGGCACGTCGACGAAGCAGATGTCGCGATCGGCGAGCACGCTGGCCAGGATGCCGCGCAGTTTGTCGCCGGTGAACGCCCAGAACGGATCGCCACTGCTGCCGGCCGGCAACAGATCGACGCCCGCCGCCACCTGCAAGCGCATCGCGTCGCGCAGCATCGCCTGACCGACGAGCAACTCGGCGAGGCCCGGCGAAGGCGTCGCCTGGAACACCGCGCCCAGCGCCTGCTGCCGCAAGGTCGCCTCGACCAACGCCACCCGCTTGCCCTTGCTGCCAAGGAAAAGCGCGAGGTTGGCCGCCAGCGTATTCGAGCCTTCGTCGTCGGCGATCGCGCAGAAGCCGATCGTGCGATGGGACTCGCCGACGCCGCGCTGCAACAGCCCCGACCACAGATGGCCGAGTTCGGTCGAGATGACCTCGCTGCGGCGGCTCTTCGGATCGTGCTTCTGGATGACGTTCGCCATGGTTGTCTCCGTCACCAGCCTTGTTCGCGCAGCGCCACGTGGCGCCGCAGGTTGGTCGCATCGAGCCGCGGCATCGCCCCGATGACCGCGAGCCCGTCGATGCTCTCGAGGTCTTCGCGCGTGCGCACCACCGTGTCCGGCAGGGAGCGCAGCACGACGATGCCGAGACCGAGGAACAAGCCGACGAACAAGCCGCCGAGCAGCGACTTGCCGCGGTTGGGGCCTTCCTTCTCGAGCGGGAGAGTCGCCGGCGCGACGTCCTTCAGCGCGCTGAAGTTGCCCTGGCTGAGGGCGCGCTTCTGCTGCCACGCCTCCCAGTTGATGCGGCTCGCCTCCTCGTTGCCTTCGGCCGTCACCTTCTCGGCTCGCAGCGACACGAACTCCGACTCCAGGGTCTGCAGCTGCCGCAGGCTGGCGAGGTTCTTCTCGTGCATCTGCTTGGTGAGCCCCAGCGTCGTCGTCGCGGTCTCGACCTCGGTTTCCGTCTTCAGTTTCTCTTCCTGGCGGATGGTGTAGGCCTTGTTGATGACGGAGACCTTCTGCGGCGTCCTGCCTTCGGTGGACTCGCCGGCCTTCCTGATGAGTTCGTCGTAGCCGGCAATGCGGTTCTCCAGCGTGACGACATCGAAGTCCTTCGGGTTCTTGCGGTCCTTCTTCAGGACGCCGAGCTGCAGCACGAGCTTGGCTTGCTCTTCCCGATACTTCGCCAACTGGTCGGAGGCGATGCCCACCTGGTCTTCCTCGACCATCTTCGGAATCGCATCCGGCCCTTCCAGCTTGAGCCGCAGGCTCTCGATCGCCGCGGTCTTGACGGTGATCAGCGTCTCGAGCTTGGCGACTTCGGTGCCGCTGTCCGCCACCGACTTCTTCAGGCGCGTCAGCTCCATGTCGAAGTCTTCGACGAACGCCTTGCGGTCGAGGAACTCGCGCAGCTTGTTGGTCGCCGCCTTGCGTTTCGCCTCGCTCCCTTCGAACGCGAGCTTCGCCGCGTCGTAGGCGCGCGTATCGTCGTACTTCTCGATGTGCAGCGTGATCGCCTCGGCCATGTAGGCCGACAGGATCTCCTGCGCCAGCTCCGGGTTGTTCGCGGAGCAGGTCGTGATCAGCACGTCGGTGTAGCGCGGCCGCTCGACGAACACGGTCTTCTTCAACCGCTTCAGCGCCTCCTCGGGCGTGCGATCCGCTTCGCGCGTGGCGTTCCAGTCGCGCTGGATCTTGAAGAACCAGGCGCGCGGGCCGCTTTCGTCTGCGCCACCCGGCTGGTACGGCGCCAGGATGCGCGCCGCGCCGACCCGCTTGACGACGCGCGTCATCAGCTCGTCGGTGTTGAGGATGTAGGTGGCGCCGGTCGCAATCGACTCGAGGCTCGTCTCCGCCGTGCGCGTCGAGTCGGCACTGAACTTCTCGGCGCCGATCCCCGCAAGGCGGAACGTGCCGGTGCTGACGTAGTTGTTGGCCGTGGTGATCGCGAGGAACGTGCCGACCAGCAACCCGAACAGGGTCGTCCCGAACACCAGGTACCTGGCCCGGAACGCAGCCGCGAGCAGCCGTCGGAACGACAAGCCACCCGCCTCTTCCCCTTGTGCTGTCGGCTGCAAGCCAGTCAGCGCTGCCCGCGCCGTGCGCTGCAGTTCGTCTGCAAGATTCTTCGTCATGCTGCTACGTGCTCATCGCGTCCCGAGGGTGCCTGCTCGACGCGAGGCGGCGATCCTAGCCGAAGCCGGACCGCAACCGCACGACTGCAGCCATCGGCTGTCCTTTCGGCATTCGGACCGCATCCGCCTGCGTCGAAGTGCCAACCGCACGGGAACAGTCCGGGCGTATGGCCTTCGTTGCCGATAGGCTGCCAAGCAATGAAGGCTGGAAGCTGGGCAGACTTCGGACCAAACGACGCCGCCAGGGGCATTCGACCGCACACCGGTCGCACTGCCACGCTGGCAATCCTGCTGGCGGCTGCCTGCAGCACACCACCGCCGACCCCGCCGTCCCAGAACGGGCCACCGGCGACTGCCCAGGTTCGCGACGGTCTGGCCGCCGATGTCGACGGCCAGGACGTTCGCTCCTCGCTGTTCGCGAACTGGGACGACTTCGTCGACCCCGAAGGCGAACCGGTCGTCTACGAGTGGTGCGTCGGCACCCGCGCCGGCGATGCCGACGTGCTGCCGTGGGCCGAACTCGGCGGCGCCACGCGCGCCTCGGCCAGCGGCCTCGACCTGCCTCTGGGGGTGTCGTTGCACGTCAGCGTGCGCGCGCGCGACTTGCGCGGCAACCGCAGCGCCATTGCCACCAGTGACGGCGTCGTCGTCGGCGATCGCATCGCAACCACGGTCGGTCGCGATGGCAGCCGCGAGACCATCGCCGTTCCGGTCGGGCACCTCGCGGCGATCGAACACCTGGGCACGTCGTGGACGTTCGACCAACCGGTGCAGAGCGGTCGCTTCGCCAACGGCGACTGGTGGGTGGTCGGCCCGGTCAACATCGTCGCGATCTCGCCGCTGTCGACGAACGACGGACCGCGTGTGCGGCACGGTTCGATGCTCGATCCCGACCCGAAGTCACTGCAACAAGGCTACGACAACGCGATGTTCGGCGACGGTGCGCGCGGTCGCTACGACCCGGCCCTCAACAAGGGGCTCGGCGTCTCGCGCCAGCAACCGTTGGTGCTGCGCCCCGGTTCGTCGCTGGTGACCGCCACCAGCCATCCGCAGGCCGGCAACCTGCCGCAGCTCGATTCGTGCGCGGTGCTGACGTGCCTTGCCGAAGCGCCGCCCGTGGGCTCGTTCCGACCGCCGTACTCGGGCACCGACAAGACCTGCCGCTGGAACGTGAACGCGCTCGACCTCGGCAAGCTCGCGCGGCTGGCGCCGGTACCAGGCACGCCGGTGATCGCAGAACTCGTCGGCCGCTTCGAACGCACCTGGCTCGACCACGTGCAGGGCTGGACCGGCCGCTACCTGCATCCGCGACTGCACATGCCCGACTACGGCCGCGACCTCGCCGACCTGGTCGGCCAGGCGGCGCTGGTGCTGCAACTCGATCTGCCGCAGGAACAGAAGCTGCCGCTGGCCATCCACATGGTGCAGCTCGGCATCGACAACTACGGCATCGTGCAGGCGGGTGGACGCTTCCTCGCCGACGGTGGCTCCGGCAGCGGCCGCAAGTTCCCGGTGCTGCTGGCGGGTGCCTTGCTCGGTGACGAGGCGCTGCTGCGTTGCGCGCGTGAGCAGCGCTTCGCGTTCGGCGAAGATGCGCAGACGTTCGTCGTCGCCGAGACGAAGGCCGGCACCTGGAACGGTGGCCACGGCAACTACGGCCCCGAAGATGTCGGACTGCCCGAATGGGGCAATCGCCACCACGACGACCCCGCGCACGACAACAAGACGTGGACCGGGGACCCCTACCGGCGCTGCTGCACCGCCAACGCCTGGATCGGCTTCGTGCTGGCGACGCATGCGATGGGCCTGAAGCAGGCCTGGGCCCACGATCCGCTGTTCGACTACGTCGATCGCTACATGCAGATCGAACCACGCGGCGAGTGGACGCGGGCGTGGAGCCCGTTTGCCGAGCGCATGTGGGACGAGCACCGCGCGAAGCTCTGACCGACGGCGCCCGGATCAGCTGGTCGCGTCGCCGCCAAGCAGACTGCGGAACAGCGCCAGCGAATCGCGTTCGGCCGGCACCACGCGCCCATCGGCCTTGATCGCCAGCTCGGCCGCCTGCAGGAACAGCTTGCGATGCGCTGCCGGCACGCCGGTCGGATCGACCTCTTCGACGTTCGGCGGAATCTGCAGCCACTGGGCGACCTGCTTGCTCTCGGGCTCGGTGAGTCCGAGGCGGCCGGCGATGCGCATCACCAGGTCGCGTTCCTGCTGGGCGACCTTGAGGTCGGTCCACACGAACGAACACACGAACCGCATCAGGTTCATGCGTTCGGCAGAAGTCATCTTCATGCGCGCAGTGAATCACCGGTTCGACGTCGGCGCCACTGGGCATTGGCGGCCGGCGCGGCGACTCACGCAGGAAATCGCGCCGGGATGAGGTTCCGCGACGCCACTACCGGCATGGACCACACCCACATCGTTCCGTTCTGGCGCCGCATGGTCGCCGTTACCACGAGCCCCGGCATCGTGTTGCTGTCGATGCTCACGCTGCAGGCTTCGCTGGCCGCACAGTGCCCGAACCAGGGTTCCGTGCCCGTCGCCGCGAGCTGGCAAGCGAGCCCGCTCGCGCTCGGTTGCGCCGCCGATCCGGGCTGGCCGCAGTGGCACCTCTACACGCCGGCGCACCGCGCTCCTGCCCCGCACATGGGCTTCCGTCCTGGCGATGTCACCAGCCGCCCGCGCCTGCTCGTCGCGTGGCGCTGCACCGGCTACCTGTTCGTGCCGGTGGTGCCGTGGCGCATCACCACGATGGGCTTCGTGCTCGATCGACCGGAGACCCCATGCTGAAGGTCACGACTTGAGCACGTGGCCTTCGCGGCGCGCCAGCCACATGCTGCAGACGAGGTCGCTGGTGACGTTCGGCAACGTGCGCGTCATGTCGACCAGGCGATCGACGCCGAGGATCAACGCCAGCATCTCCGGGCGGATGCCGACCTGCGTCAGCACCACGGCCAACAACGGCAACGAACCGCCAGGCACGCCGGCGGCGCCGATCGCCGTGAGCACCGCGAGGCCGACCAGCAGCAACTGCTCGCCAAAACCGAGCTGCAGACCCGACACCTGCGCCAGGAACAACACCACCACGCCCTCGAACAGCGCGGTGCCGTTCATGTTCATGGTGGCGCCGAGCGGCATCACGAACCCGGCGATCTCCTTCGGCACGCCGAACTCGTCGGTGGCGGTGCGCATGGTGGTCGGCATCGTCGCGTTCGACGACGAGGTCGAGAATGCGGTGGCGAGCAGCGTCTTGCAGCCGCGCAGGAAGCGCAGCGGCGGGACGCCGGCGAACACGCGGGCGAACGCCGTCAGCACCACGAACTGGTAGAACAACAGGCCGCCCATGGCGGTGACGAAGTACCAGCCGACGAGCTTCATCACGTCGATGCCGAGCTTGGCGGTGGCGGTGAACATCAGGCACGCGACGCCGATCGGCGCCAGCTCCATCGCCCAACCCAGCACCTTGAGGCACAGCTCGTAGACCGCTTCCAGGAACTCGCGCAGCACCCGCGTGCGTTCACCGGCGAGGCGCGTGGCGGCGGCACCGAGCAGCAGCGCGAAGAAGATCACGCCGAGCACCTTCTTGTTGTCGGCGGCGGCGCCGACCACGTTGTCGGGCACGATCTCGACGAAGGTCTGCAGCGAGAAGCCGGAGCCCTTCTGGCCTTCGCTGATCTTGTCGGCGGCGACCTTGGCGTATTCGGCCTGCACGCGCGCCGCCACTTCCGGCGACACCTGCCGCCCAGGTTGCACCGTGCTGACGAGCACGATGCCGAGCACTGCTGCGAACGCCGTGGTGCCGAGGAACCAAACCAGCGCCTTGCCGCCGAGTCGCCCCAAAGCCTGCACACTGCCGAGCCCCGCGACGCCGAGGAACAGCGAGCAGAACACGATCGGCACCACCACCATGAACAGGAGGCGCAAGAACAACTGACCGATCGGGTGCGCGACCTTGTCCGCCCACCACAGCAATTCTTCGTAAGCGACGCTGGTGGTGCCGATGGCGGGCGACCAAGCGAAGTTGCAGGCGATGCCGATGCCGGCGCCGAGCAACAGCCCGAGCATGATCTTCGTCGGCAGCGACATTCCAGCCTTCGACGGTGCTGCGGTTTCCATGCGTCGGTGGTTACGGATCCGGCGGCAAAGAGCAAGCGCGAGGCGGCGGGATTGGCGACGCCGCGTCAGCGCGCCTGGGCGAACACACGGCTCTTGCCGCCGCCTTCCGGCTGCACGACCACCTGCGCACCGATGCGTTCGGCGATGCCGTCGACGTGCGAAATCACGCCGACCTGGCAGCCGAGTGCCTGCAGCGAATCGAGCGCGCCAAGGGCCGTCTCCAGCGCCTGCGCGTCGAGCGTGCCGAACCCCTCGTCGAGGAACAGGGTCTCGACCCGCGACTTCGGCGCCGCCAACGTCGCCAGCGCCAACGCCAGCGCCAACGACACCAGGAACGTCTCGCCGCCCGACAGCGTCCACACGCTGCGCTGGCTTTCGCCGAGGTCGAGATCGACGACGACGAAGTCGAGTTCGCCGTCGAGATTGCGGCGCAACCGGTAGCGGCGCGCGAGCTCGGCGAGGCGGCGGTTCGCTTCGAGCAACAGCAGGTCGAGCGTCATCTCCTGCGCAAACCGCGCGAACTTGTCGCCGCCGCTGCTGCCGATCAACTCGTCGAGTGCGAGCCAGGTCGAGGTCGCCCGTTCGGCCGCGTGCAGGAGCGGCTGCAGCTCGGCGCGGTGCTTGCGGATCTGGTCGTCGGCGAACAGGCGCGAACGCACGTCCTGGCCGCGCGCTTCGACGAGATCGTGGTGCGCGCGCGCGTCGCGCAGGGCCTGCTCCGCATCGGCGGCATCGAGCGACGGTCGGTCGCGGTCTTCATGCGCCTTCCGTTGCTCTGCGCGCTCCTGCACGATCGTCCGGCAACGCACGACTTCGGCGGCGAGCTGCTGCAACGCCTGCGCCTCGTCGCCGAGCGCGTCGAGGCCGAGCTGGGCGGCAGCCACCACGTCCTCGATCGTGACGTTCGCCACCGCGAGTGCTTTGGCCAGTGCCTGCGCGGAGTGCGCGGCTTCCCGTTGCGTCCGGTCCGCCGTCGCCGTCGCCGCCAGGCTCGCGGCACCTGCGACCGCCAACGCTTGCGCGGCCGCCGCCAGCGCCTGGTGCTTGCCGTGCAACGAGCGCAACATCGTCGCCGCCCCCGTTTCCGCGCCGAGCAAGCGCAGCCCGGCGACGCCGTCGGCGAGCCCTTCGCAGGCGCCGGCGAGCCCCGCTTCGCCATCGCGCTGCCGCTGCTGCGCGGTCGCCGCGTCGCGCTGCGCGACTTCCAGCCGACTGCGCGCCTCTGCGCATCCCTGCTCCGCCGCACGGTGCCGCGCGACCGCTGCTTCCGTCGCCTTCAACGCGTCGCGCGCTTCTGCCAACGCAACCTGCAACGCTTCGACATGGGCATGCGCCGCCTGCTCGTCACTGGCGAGCACGGTCTCCGCTGCCTCGCAGGCGGCGAGTCGCTCGGCGCTCTGCGCGACGATCGCCGCGGGCTCGGCTGCTTCGGCGAATCCACCGAACGCCAGCAACGCCGCGTGGGCTGCCGTCGATCGCTCGGCCCCGACGCGGCGAGCTTCGAGTGCAGCCCCGAAGTTGGCATCGGCCCTGGCCGCCGCGCCGATCGCGGCGGCCTCCCGGGCGCGACACTGCGCCAACGTCGCCACCGCCACCGGCAACTCACCATCGTCGGCATGGCCAGCCGCCGGATGCGCTTCCGAACCGCACAGCGGGCATGGCTCCCCATCGACCAGGCGCGCGCGCAGCGGCGCGAGTCCGGCCTTGGTTTGCAGCGCTTCGGCGCGCAACACCGCCTGCGCTGTCGCCGTGGCCGCATCGCCGCGCGCCTTCGCCAGCACCGACTGCT
The DNA here is from genome assembly GCA_005776475.1 of Planctomycetia bacterium. Classification (GTDB taxonomy): domain Bacteria; phylum Planctomycetota; class UBA1135; order UBA1135; family UBA2386; genus UBA2386. The sequence goes on along the minus strand of SXPB01000023.1, from coordinate 42,993 downwards.
GCGTCGTCGCCACTGCCGCGGCAGCCTGCGCCGCCGCCAGCGTGTCGGCTGCGGCCTGCCAGGCTTGAACCAGCGCCTGCACGCGTTCGGCGGTGCGGCGTTCGCCGGCCAATGCCCGTCGGCGCCGCGCCAACGCCTCGCCATCGAAGGCCCGCACGGCCGCCTGCGCCGCTTCGACGCTCGCCGCCGCCTTCGCGGCACGCGCCGCCGTGGGCGGCAGGGCCTTGGCCAACACCTGCACTTCGGCCGCCGCCGCCGTCACTTCGCGCTCCAACTCGGGAATGCGCGCCGCCGCCGCCGCCAGCGCAGCGACTGCCGCTTGCCACTGCCGCAGCAACGGCTCCCACTGCGGCAGGTCACGCACGAGGCCCGGCACGCTGGTTGGCGAACCGAACTTCGCGAACGCCGCCGCGAACGTCGCCGCCGCCGCATCGTGCCCAGCCGTCGCCGTCTGCGCGGCGCGCATCGCAGCCGCGAGTTCCTGGCGTGCGCGTTCGGCCACGTCCTGTGCCTGCGCTGCGACTTCCCAACGCGGCACTGCCTGCATTGCTCGCTGCAGCCGCTGCGAACGTTCCCGCCGCGGTTCAGCGGCATCGCTCGCCCGCACGGCCTGCTGCAGGGCCACCGTCGCCTCGCTCTCGCGCCGCCGATGCTGTTCGGCCGCGTGGTGCCAGTTGACGTAGGCGGTCGCCAACGTGGTCGCGACCTTGCAGACCTCGAGCTCGCCGTTCGTCGCCTGCAGCGTCGCCTCCAACCCTTCGCGTTGCTCGATCGGCAACGACGCGTGCGCATCCATCTGGCTGCGCAGCAGCTCGACTGCGTGCGCGCTGGCCCGCGCCCGCTCGTGCGCCGCCTTCGACAACCGGCGATAGACGTCGGCGCCCGTCAGCGTTTCCAGCAACCGCGCCCGTTCGTCGGGCCGCGCCCGCAGGAACGCCGCGAACTCACCCTGCGCCAACAACACCGAACGGCAGAACTGCGCGAAGTCGAGGCCGAGCCGCACCTGGATCGCCGCCAGCACTTCGGTGCGACTGCCGCCCGCGATCACCACATCGCGATCGAGGTCGCGCAGGCTCATCTCCTGCTGCTGCAATCGGCCCGAGCCTCGCCGCGCGCGCCGCACCGACCACGCCGCCCGATAGCGAACCCCATCGCGGCCGCGGAAGTCGACCTCGGCGCGCCCATCCTGCGCCTCGCGCCGCAACAGCGTACGCGGATCGCGTTCGCCGAGCCAATGCGACGGTTCGGTGGTGGCATCGCCGACCTTGACCGTGCTCTTGCCGGTCAGGCGCGGCGTGCGATCGAACAACGGCAGGCACAGCGCGTCGAGCAGCGTGCTCTTGCCAGCACCGACCGGTCCGGTGATCGCGAACAGGCCGACGTTCGCGAGCGGCCCATGCTCCAGATCGATCGCGAACGGGCGCGCCAGGCTGGCGAGGTTCTCGCCACGGATCGCGAGGATCTTCACGCGGGCCCTCCGTGCTGCACTTCGTCGAGCAGCTCGCGGAACGCCGCCAGCATCGGCTCCGGCACCGGGCCCGCATGCGCCTTCGCGTAGCAGCGCGCGAACACTTCCTCCGGCTGCAGCGACAGCAACTCGGCCGGTCGCTCGCCCGCGAAGGCGGCGTCGTCGCCGCGCGGCGACACGTCGCTCGCGATCTCGATGCGCACGAGCCGCACGTTGCGATCGGCGAGCACGCGCGCGATGCGTTCGGCCAACTGCGGCGACGGCAGCGGCATGCTCACGGCGAACTCGACCAGGGGCCGCAGGTCCTCCGGCATGGTGGCATCACGGGCCGGCAGCGCAGCGGCGGCGGCGAGCGCCTCCTCGGGCGACGACGCGCCGTGTTCGGGCACGCGCAGCATCGGCACGAACCGCGGCACGCGCAGTTGCCACACCTTCTCGCGGGCGCCTTCGACGAAGTCGGCGAACACGACGTGGTGCGGATGCAGTCGCTCGGGCAACGACAGCGGAATCGGCGACCCCGAGTAGCGCACGTGCTCACGACCGGCCAGCGGCTGCGGCCGGTGCAGGTGGCCAAGCGCCACGTAGGCGCAGTCGTCGGGAAACAGGTCGATCGGCAACGCGTGCTGGTTGCCGCCGAGCACCTTGCGCTCGCTCAGCTCACTCAGCGCGCCACCGACGAGGTAGCCGTGCGCCATCGCCACCAGCGCCTGGCCGGGCTGCTGCAGCGCGCGCGCGGCGGCGAACAGCTCGGAGTGCAGCGCACGCATGCCGTCGATCAGCGGGTCGCCGACGGCTGCCCCGTCGGCCGCCACCGCGGGCCCTGGGCGCGGCAGCACGTAGTCACCGTTCGCGACCACCGGCGCATCCGTGCCCGCCGCGTTCGTCGGCGACTGCGGCACCAGCGCCAGCACGTCGCTCGCGCGCAGGAACGGGATCGCAACGCACACGGCGCGCACCATGCCCGCGGCATCGCGCAGCGGCACCAGCAGATCGTCGCACTGCAGGCGACCGTCGGGACCACGTTCCAATGCCCCGACCACGCGCACGTCGAACGCCGCCAGCAACTCGCGCGGCGCCACCAGGCGGGCGGCGCTGTCGTGGTTGCCGGCGATGACGACGACCTGCACCGACGGTCGCGCCTGCTTCAGTTCACCGAGGAAGCGAAACCACGTGCGCAGCGCCGACGGCGGCGGATTGGCCGAATCGAACACGTCGCCCGCGAGCAGCAGCGCATCGACGTGCCGTTCGACCACGGTCTGCACGAGCCACCGCAGGAACAACTCGTGCTCCGCCTGCCGCGAATGGTCGCGCAGCGTGTGTCCGAGATGCCAGTCCGCGGTGTGGAGGATGCGCATGGAAGCGCGTCGCGCCGACTCCGGCAGCGACGCCCCGCAGCATGCCACGCGGCCCCGTTCGCGTCGCGTCAGTCGCGTCAGTTCGTGATGACGATGCGAACGAAGTCGGTGAAGGCGAGGCCGAGCGGGTTGGGCACCGCACCGCTGTCGAGGATCACTGCCTGCGAGAACATCTGGAAGCCCGGCAACGTCGTCGGCGGGATCGGGATCGCGATGCCGCCCAAGCCGGCCACGACCGGGCCGAGGCCGACCTCACTCGACGTGTGCAGCAGGCAACCAGGCGCGCCGATCGGCGCCAGGTCGAAAGGCAGCGGCAGCGGGCCGTAGGTCTCGGCCGACAGCCCGAGGAACACGACCGCCAGCATCGGCGAGGTGCCCGCTTCGACGTCGAGGACCAGCGTGTTGCCAACCGCCGACGAACCGGACCAGGTCATGCGCCGTGTGCTGCCATTGCCGTCGGCACACGCCGCGCCGCCGCGCACGACGCCGGTGTCGATGACCTGGAAACCCTTCGCGAACTGCGTGCCGATGCAAGGGCCGACGAGGGTCGCGCCACCGGTCACCGGATTGAACACGTAGAGCGAGTCGGTGGAGGTGTTGACGCCGTACCACGTGCCATCCGACGCGATGTCGAGGCCCTGGATGTTGTTGATGCCCGAGAACAGCACCGTGGTCGCGGCGGTGTTCTTGTCGATCTGGACCACCGTGCCGGTGGTGAAGTCGATGCCGATCAACCGGCCGCGCGCATCCACGCTCAGGGCAGTGATCAGGTACGTCGTCGTCGTCGTGCCGACCAACGTGAAGACGCCGGTCGTCGGGTCGATGCGATACAGCGTGTCGTTCTGGTTCGCGGCGAAGAAGTTCTGCGTGGTCGGGTCCCACGCCAGGCCCTGCCAACCGGTGATCGGGCTCGGCCAGGCGACGGTCCAGGCGCCCGTGGTCAGGTCGAGCGTGCCCAGACCGCCGGCGCCGAGATCGAGCGTCCACAACTGCTTCGTGTCTTCGCGCCAGGCGAGGTCGGCGCACGTGGCCGGGCCAGGCAGCACACTGCCGATCAGCGTCACCGCACCCGTCGCGAGATCGACGCTGAACAACTGGTCGAGCGTGGTGTCGACGAGGACAGCGGCCTGTTGGGCAGCGACGAATCCCGAGGAAGAGAGGACGAGAGCAGCGAGTAGTGCTTTGGACATGGCGGCAGGATCGTCGCGCGTCCTACCAACTGCGCAATGAGGGGAGCCGTCGTACGCACGTACCAATCCCGCATGCGGATCCGCGCTACACCGCATCCGCACGCTGTCGCCAGATCCGACTATCCATGCAGTGACGGTGCGAAGGATGATCCGCCCGGGATCCGGGCACGACTGCTCGCCCTGCCCCTGCCGACCCATGCGCCATTCCACTGCGACGCTGTTCACGTTCCTGCTGGCCGCCTGCACGACTTCGCTGGCGCCGATTCCCGACCATGCCGACGACCGCCGCCTGCTCGCCGACGTGCGCGCCGCGGTCGCCGAACTCGGCCCCGGTGCGCGCGCCGCGGTGTGGCTCGGCCGGCCCGGGCAGCCGCCGACGTTCGCCTGGAACGTCGACGCGACGATGCCGTGCGCTTCCGCGATCAAGGCGGCCTACCTCGTCGAGCTGTTCGCCGCGCGCGCCGGCGCCCTCGATGCGCCGCTGCCGGGCGCCGATGCCGTGCTCGCCGACGACACCCACTTCGCCATCGCGCACTTCACACCCGCCCAACGCGCGACGGCGCGCGCAGCCCTTGGCGGTGCGACGACACGCCGCATCGCCGAAGCCATGATCTCGGGCAAGGGCGTCGACAATCCGACCTACAACATCGCCGCCAACCTCGTCACCGCGTTCTTCGGTGGACCCGCCGGCCTGCAGACCCTGCTGCATGCGCGCACGCCCGAAGCGGCCGGCATGCACGTTCGCCGATACATGATCCGCAGCCGCACCGAGAACGGCGACAACGACGCCACCGCGCGCGCGCTGGCCACGGTGCATGGCGGCCTGGCCGCAGGCCACGTGCCCGGCCTCGCCAAAGCCGAACTGCAGGCCTGCCGCGACGTGATGCAGCAACCCGCCGATGCCGCCGGCCGCGCCCGCTTCGCGAAGGGTGGCGCCCTCGACAGCGAACCGGTGACGCGCGTGGCCGCCGGCTGGTGCGAGACGCCGGAAGGCCCCATCGTGCACGTCGTGATGCTGGCGCAGGACGGCGTCCCTGCAGCCGAACTCAGCGCGGCCGGCACCCGCCTCGGCGCCGCCGCCCGCCGCATCGAACGCATGCTGCTCGCCCCGCGGTGAGATTCTGCGGGTGGGAACGCTGCGACGTCCCCGTTACTCACGGGCCGGCCAAACCCGGCCGCACACCGATGGCCACCCACCTGCTGCGTTCGTTCCCGATCCTCGCGTTCGCGACCGCCGTTGCTGCGCAAACGCAGAACGTGCTGCTGGTCGTCGCCGACGACGTCGGCGTCGATTCGGTGGCCTGCTACGGGCTCGGCAGTGATCCCGCCCCGACGCCGACCATCGATGCGTTGGCCGCCGCCGGCGTGCGCTTCACCAATGCCCAGGCCTGCCCGCTGTGTTCGCCGACGCGCGCGTCGCTCCTGACCGGTCGCCACGGCTTCCGCACGGGGGTGGGCTTCGCGCTCGGCGGCTCCGCCAACGGCCTCGCCGCGAGTGAAGTGACCCTGCCCGAAACCCTGGCGCCCTTCGGCATCCAGACCGCGCTGTTCGGCAAATGGCACCTCGGCAACGATCTCGGCCCGCTGACGCCGACCGCCGATGGCTTTGGCACGTTCACCGGTTCGCTGGGGGGCGCGGTCAGCAACTACTACTCGTGGCCCAAGGTCGAGAACGGCACGACGTCGACGTCGACGGTCTACGCCACCACCGACGTGGTCGACGAAGCGCTGACGTTCGTCGCGCAGACCAGCCAGCCCTGGTTCGTGATGCTGAGCTTCAACTCCGGCCACACGCCGCTGCACGCGCCGCCGGCCGGCTTGCACACCCAGAACCTCGCGGGCCTGAGCCCGGCGACCTCGCCGGTGCCGTTCTTCAAGGCAATGGTCCAAGCGATGGACAGCGAGCTCGGCCGCTTCCTCGCCACGATTCCGCCGGCGGTGCGCGCCAACACCAACATCGTGTTTCTCGGCGACAACGGCACGTCGTCGGGAGTCGTGCTGCCGCCGTTCAACCCACAACGCAGCAAGGGCACCGTCTACCAGGGCGGCGTCAAGGTGCCGATGATCGTCGCCGGCCCCGCGGTCGGCGGCGCGCCGCGCACCGAAGCGGGCCTCGTGCACGTCGTCGACCTGTTCGCGACGCTGGCGTCGCTGCAGGGCGTGAACTCGCTCGCTGCCGTGCCCGCCGGCGTGCCCGTCGATGCGGTCAACGCGACCTCGCTGCTCGCCGCCGCGGGCCAGCCGCCGGTGCGCCAGTACTCGTACTCGCAGGAGTTCACCGGCAGCGTCGCGATGGCTGTCAGCGGCGACTCGGAGATGATCCGCGATGCGCAATACTCGCTGCTGCGGTTCGTGCGGCCGAACCTGACCGTGCGCGAAGAGCTCTACGACCTCGCCGCCGACCCGTTCGAGACCACCGACCTGCTGCTGGCGCCGACACCCACCACGACCGCCGCGTGGACCCGCTTGAAGCGCGAACTGGCGAAGGTGCGCGGCTACGCGTTCACCGCGGCCTACGGCGCCGGTTGCAGCGGCGGCGGCATCACGCCGACGCTGGTCGCGAACGGTGCCACGAGCCCGACGATCGGCACCACGTGGATGCTGACCGTTCAGGACCTGTCCGCGAGCGTGCTGCTGACGATCGGCGCCGTCGGCTTCCAGAACACGACGTGGAACGGCCTGCCGTTGCCGTTCGACCTGAGCGCGTTCGGCATGACCGGCTGCACGCTGCTGACGGACCTGGCGCTCACCTCGGCGCTGACGCAGGTGGCGCTGACCGCAGCGATGCCGATCACGCTGCCGAACACGCCTGCGATCGTCGGTGCGCAGCTGTTCACGCAGGCGTTCCCGCTGCTGGCAGGCGCCAATCCCGCCGGCATCCTGGCGACGGGCGCCGTCGAAGCGGTTGTCGGCGGCTGACCGGCGCGTGGTGCGCGCGCCGGGTTCGAATCCGCGCAACCCGGCGCTGCAACGCCAAATCCCGCGCGCTACCGTCCGCGTGTGCCCCCGCTCTGCTTCGTGACCGGAGCCTCCGGCTTCGTCGGCCAACACCTCATTCCGCGCCTGGCCCGCGCCCATCGCCTGCGCCTGTTGCTACGCCCGGGCCAGCAGCCGCCGGAGTTCGCCGCCATCGAGCACGAACGCGTCGACGGCCGGCTCGACGATCTCGGCGCCCTTGCGCGTGGTTGCCGCGGCGCCGACGTCGTCGTCCACCTCGGCGCCCTGGTGTCGTTCCGGCCCGAGGACCGCGCCGCAATGTTCGCGGTGAATGCGGCGGCCACCGCCAACCTCGCCGCCGCGGCCACCGCGGCCGGCGTGCAACGCTTCCTGCACTGCTCCACCATTTCGGCGATCGCGTGGCGCGCGACGCCGACGGTCGTCGACGAAAGCGCTCCCTTCAACTTCGTCCCGCTGGGCGTCGGCTATTGCGACAGCAAGTTCGCGGCCGAACGTGCGGTGCTCGAACAGTGCCGGCGCGGGCTCGACGCGGTGATCGTGAACCCGCCGTCGATGTACGGCGCCGGCGACCGCCGCAAAGGCGATGGCTCGCTGCTCGGCGCCGTTTTCGCTGGCAAAGTGAAGTGGTCGCCGCCCGGTGGCCTCAACGTCGCCAACGTCGAGGACGTCTGCGACGGCATGCTGTTGGCGTTGGCCCGCGGTCGCCGCGGCGAACGTTATGTGCTCGGCGGTGAGAACCTCACGGGCGCCGAGCTGATGCAGCGCATCGCGCGCATCGTCGGCGGCAAGGCCCCGGCGCGCGTTGCCCCCATGCGACTGCTGGCGGCGGCGGCCCGCGTGCTGCAATGGAAGGAGCGCTTGTTCGGCAGCCGGCCGCCGCTGACCAGCGAGATCCTGCGCCTCGCGGCACGCTTCCAGTGGTTCTCGAGCGACAAGGCCGCGCGCGAACTGGGTTGGCGCGCCGGCAGCGTCGATGCCGGCATTGCCGCCGCGTGGCGCGAGCTGCAGGCGCGCTGACGCTGCAGAAGTTTTCGCGCCCGACTGCGACCGCTGGCGAACCCGGTTCCCTATGGCGATGTGGCGAACGCATTGCGGGTCGTGCGCCGCCACTTCTGGTCGACCCGCTCGGGTGCAAGCCACCCATCGCAGAAGGAGAGTCGTCATGAACTGGAACCTGAGCACCTTCGTCGCCCCGCTGTTCCTCGCCGTGTCCGCCGTCGCGCAGAACTGCGCGCACACCGAAGCGGTGCAGGTGCGCGAACCGAATCCTGTGCGCTACGGCGCCGTGGTCAGCTGCAGCGGGCTGAGCCTCGTCATCGATGGGATTGCCCTGCAGTTGAACACCGGCTGCCCGCTGTTCGTCGAGATCTACCCCGACACCTACAGCTTGACCAAGCTCACCACCGCGGACACCGAAGCGGTGCTGGACCAGCACCAGTCCATCACCACGCACTTCTTCCGATGCAATGTGAGCTACCTCATCTTCATCCCGATCAGTTCGACCTGCGAGTGGAAGTCCACCACGCTGCGCCCGGGCCGCGACCTGAAGCAAACGGTGGCCTGCGACGCCCTGGTGGGCGGCTGATACCCCCGGTGTCGCACTAGGAAAGAGGGGCCGCGTCGCGATGGCGTGGCCCCTCCAACCCAGAGGATCTCATGCACAAGAACACCTGGTGGCGTTCCCCACTCGCGTTGCCGTCAGCCCTGTTGGCCGCGGCACTCTTCATCTTCCTTGCCTGCTTCGGCTGGCAGATGGCCAGCCCCGACACCCCCACCCAGGCGCCGAGCGCCCCCGGCGACACGGCCCCCGCATCCAGGGCAACGGCGGCCGAGGCCAGCGCCGAAGCACCGCGCAACGCAGCTCCCCTCCCGGCAACGGCGGCGGCTCCCGCGCCGACGTTCGAAGAACGCATCGACGAATTGGTCCGGCTCGGCCAGCAAACCGCCGCCTTCGCGGCGCAGGACGACCCTGACGCAGCCACCGAGTCGGACCGGATCGCCCGTGCCCGGTTCACCGAACTGATGGAGCGATTCCAGGACGCCGGCGAACGCGGGCTCGGCATGGTGGCGACCCTGCACGATGCCAAGGAACCCGAAACCCACGGCCGCAAGATCGTGTTGCAGCTGGTCGTGTTCACCGAGTGCGAGCGCCGCAACGCGGCAGCTGCCACGCTGAAGAACCGGGCTCGTCTCGACCCGTTCGTGCAGTCGATCCTCGATTCGCTGCCGATGCACGAAGCGGCGACCGCCGTCGGCGCCTTCGCGTTGGTGCAGCGACCCTTCCTGCGGGCTTGCCACGAACCGGGCGTGCTGGGCCTCGTGCAGCTCGCCGCCGAGGAGCGCTTCTCCCGCGAGGTCGCCACCAGGCTGCTGCTGACGCTCTGGGACAACATGCAACTCGCCGGCGAACGCACGTCCGACGAGCTGTCGCGCCTGGCCTTGCTGCATCTCGAACACGGCGATCCGAGCCAGCGAACCGCGGCCTATCGCCAACTGCTGAAGGATGAACGCTACCGGAACCTCGTGCTCGCCTGGCTCCGCGAGAAGAACGACCAGGGAGTGGCGCACGAACTCGCCAACCTCGCCGCCAACGAACTGCCGCCCAAGGACGCCATCGCGTTGCTGCGCGAACTGAGCCCGGTGCTGTCCGACCAGGCGACTGCCTTCCTGACGCTCGCCTTTCGCGACGGCAACACCGTCGCCGACGGCTATCGCGAACTGCTGGCGGCGAACACCCACCCGACCTTGCGCCGCGACATGATCATCGGCGCCGGCATGCCGAACACGCCGCTCGCGCTCGAGCTCTCGCTGTTCGCGCTGGAGAACGACCCAGCCGTGGAAGTCCGCGTGCACGCCGTGATGAGCCTGTCCGGGCGCACCGACGCGGAGGTCGGCGAACGGGCGATCCAACGGGCCCTGGACGATCCGGCGATCGCCAACGACCCGGTCCGGGTCGGCGAAATGGTGTTCGCGCTGCAGAACCTCGAAGCGCGTGGCCACACCAACGCGGTCGATCGGCTCGGCCAGCGACTGCAGTCCATGACGATGCTGTCGCAGTCGAAGGAACTGCTGGCGCGCATTCTTTCGCGCAGCCTGCCAGGCGGACTGCCCTCCGGAAGACCCGGGGGTCCGCCGCGCTGAGTCGCGACTACTTCTTCTTCTCGACGTGCTTCGTGTGCTTGCGCACGCGCGGCGAGTACTTCATGAGCTCCAGCTTGTTCGTGCCGGGCTTCTTCATGAGGGTGTAGTTGCGGTCACCGGTCTCTTCACAGACCAGAAAGACGACCTCTTTCTTCTTCTTCTGCTTGGCCATGGCTGCTTCGGGCGGCCGGGGGCCGCGTTTCTAGGGCGGGGGAGAGTAGCGAAGGCCACCGCCTGTGCAAGAGTCTGCACCGCACCCCTGCGCCCTTCCCTTGCCGCGGCCGTCGCCGAAACGCCCGGACCGGGCTCGCAAGCTCAGTATTCGAGCCGCAACACCGGCATCTGGCCGACGAACGCGGGCCACGGCGACGTCGTCGAGCCCGCCGGGAAGAAGATCGAATTGCAGTGGTTGCTGACCCCCGCCGTGCCGACCACCAGCACCAGCCCGTTGCTCACGGACAGTGGCAGCACCGGCCGGCTCAGGTCGATCCAGGCCGCCTGCACGCCCAGCCGCAACCCCAGCGAGGCCGAACCCGGCAACAGGAACGACGTCGCCCAGCGACCATTCGCATCCGTGGTGCCAAACCACGACACGTCGAGCGGCGCCCACGTGTGGCAGCCCGCCATCCCCGGATCCACGATGCCGAGCGACCCGCCATACCCGAGATACCCAGGCCCCGGCGGCCGCGTCTCCGGGTCGAGTCCGACCCAGGCCAGCATGTAGTTCCCGGCCGAAGGCGGCGCGCCCGTGACTTCGAATGGCGCCGTTGTGCCCGCGGTCGGCCCGTTCGTGCCCGTCCACCGCAGCCGCACCGGCTCCGGCCTTGTCGTGCAGCTGCCATCGCCGACCACTGCGACGAAACCCGTGTCGGCCCCGCTCTGGAACCACACGGCATCGACCCAGTGCTCCGTGCTGATCTGCAGCGGGGCGTTCCCGGTCTCGAACTCGAGGAAGAGCATGCCAGCCACGACCGGCAACGGCGTGCTGAACACCACGTGCACCAGATCCGGCCCGACCACCGTCAGTGGCCCAGGAGCTGGCACTGCCGCCGTCGTCACCGGGGCTGGCCCGAACACCGTGACCACGTTCGTGGGCCGATTCTGCGTGATGCTGCCGACCATCTGCGCGGCGGCAAACGGCAGGAACCCGGCCCGCACCGTCAGCGTGCGCGTGATCGGGGCATAGGCGACGTCGCCGAACAACGTGGGGCGCCGCATCCACAGCCCCGTGATCGTCTGGCCGACGAAGTTCGGGGGCAGCAGCACCGCATCGACGAAGACCTGCAGCGTGCCATGGCTCCACCGCAGCGGCATCGCCACCGCCGCATTGCCCGGCAGCGTGGCGCTGATCGGCGGCACCACCGCCGACGACTGCGCGGTCACTGCCGTCGCCACGAGGAGGAACGGAAACAGGACCCGAAGGATGCGCATCTGCATGAAGTTCCTTTGCCGAACTGCCGGTGGCATCGGCATTCCTTGGCCCGCCACCCAAGCAACGCCGGGCGACTTCGGGATCGGCGTGCGGAGGCGCGACTTCGGCGGCTCGCGGCCAGCGGCGCAGCCCGCGCCGGGCGCGCCAGAAAAGAGAAAGGGCCCGGTTCCCCAACCGGGCCCTTCCATGGGGTCGTCCGCGGACTCGACTCCCTGCTTCCCTGTTCCTGCACTGGTATCGGCAGTTCGAGCTGCCGACCTGAGCCCTGCAGCAAGTGCCGTTCCTCGCCGCCACCGTTGCACCGGCCAGCCGGGCGGCGACCATGCGGACCTTCTGCGAGTTGTGCCCACGCCCCGGCCTCGATGACCACGCCGCCAACCAGCCCAACCGTTACGATCGTGACCGGAGCCAGCCGTGGCATCGGCAAAGCGATCGCGAACACTCTCGCCGCCGCCGGCCACCACCTGCTGCTGGTCGCACGCGACGCTGAGGCGCTGGCAGCCACCGCGACCCCGCTGCGCAGCGCCGGCCACACGGTGGCGACGTTCGCGGCCGACCTGCGCGACCCCGCCGCCATCGAAGCGGTCGTTACGCACGCGGAACGGCAACTCGGTCCGATCACTGCGGTGGTCAACAACGCCGGCACCGCGCCGTCCGACAAGGTCGAGAACACCACCACTGCGATGGTGCAGGAGACGTTCGCGCTGCACGTCGCCGCGCCGCTCGCGTTCGCCCGCCTCTGCACTCCCGCGATGAAGAAGCGCGGCCACGGCGCGCTGCTGCACCTGGCGTCGACGGCAGGCCTGCGCGGGTATCCGTTCACGTCGGCCTACACCGCCGCCAAGCACGGCATGGTCGGCCTGTCGCGCGCGCTGCACGCCGAACTGAGCACCGCCGGCGTTCGCGTCTATGCGCTCTGCCCCGGCTTCGTCGACAGCGACATCACGCGCGGTGCCGCCGCCGCGATCGCCGCGCGTGGCAAGACCACGGCCGCCGAGGCGCACGCGCGCATGGGCAAGCAGAATCGCATCGGCCGCATGCACACGCCCGACGAAGTCGCTGCCGCCGCCGCCTTCCTGCTGCGCACGCTGCCAACCGGCTGCGTCTACGAGCTCGACCGCGAGCCAGCGGCCTTCGTCGACACACCCGCCTGACCCCGGATTCCGCCATGAGCCAATACGACTTCCGTTTCGAACGCGGCAGCGACGGTGTCGCCGTCCTGACGTTCGATCGCCCCGAAACGCTCAACTCGCTGACGTTCGCGATCTACGGCCAGCTCGAGCGGCTGTTCCACGATCTCGACGACGACGATTCGGTGAAGGTCGTCGTGCTCACCGGCCACGGCCGTGGCTTCTGCAGCGGCGGCAGCGTCGAGGACATCATCGGGCCGCTGCTCGAGAGCGAACTCGACGGCACGCTGGCGTTCACGCGCATGACCGGCGCCGTGGTGCGCAACATGCTGCGCCTGCAAAAGCCGATCATCGCCGCGGTCAACCGCATCGCCGCCGGCGCGGGCTCGGTGCTCGCACTCGCCAGCGATCTGCGGGTGATGAGCGAGCAGGCGAAGTTCGCCTTCCTGTTCACCAAGGTCGGGCTCACCGGCGCCGACATGGGCGCCGCGTGGCTGTTGCCGAAGATCGTCGGCACCGGTCGCGCGATGGAACTGCTGATGCTCGGCGACAAGGTCACCGCCGACGAAGCGTTCCGCATCGGCCTCGCCAACCGCGTCGTGCCCGCCGACCAGGTGCTGACGGAAGCGCTGGCGCTGGCGCGCCGCCTCGCCGCCGGCCCGGGCCTCGCGCTCGCGATGACGAAGAAGATGGTGTGGCACGAGTGGCCGATGGACCTCGATGCCGCGATCGAGCAGGAAGCCCAGGCGCAGGCGCTGTTGCTGCGCGCGCACGACCATCGCGAGTTCTACAAAGCCTGGATGGAAAAGCGCGAACCCCGCTTTCTCGGCCGCTGAAGCCATCGCGAGCCCGCTTCCTGAACCACTCCACCGACCACCTGCGATCGCATGAACCCTGAGCTCTGGCTGCCTGACAGCGACCTCGATCCGGCGCACCGCGAATTCGCGCAGCGCATCCGCGCCTTCGCCCAAGAGAAGCTGGCGCCGCACGCGCGCGCGATCGACGAGCAGCGCACGTTCCGGCGCGAGATGGTGCGGGACCTCGCGACGGCGGGCATTCTCGGCGGGCCATTGCCGAAGCAACTCGGGGGCTCCGGCTGGTCGCCGCTGCAACTCGCCATCGCGCACGAAGAACTCGGCGCCGTGTGCGGCAACGCGCGCGGCTTTTGCGCCGTGCAGACCGGCCTCGTCGCGCAGTGCATCGCGAAGTACGGCACCGAGGCACAACAACAGCGCTGGGTCGGACCGCTGGTGCGCGGCGAAGCGATCGGCTGCTTCGCGTTGACCGAGCCCGATGCCGGCAGCGACGTCGCCGCGCTGCGCACCGTCGCCGAACAGAAACCCGACGGCACCTTCCGCGTGCGCGGCCAGAAGCACTGGATCACCAACGGTGGCGTCGCCGACGTGATGATCGTGTTCGCCAGCACCGACCTCACGCTCGGCCGCGCCGGCATCACCGCGTTCCTCGTCGACACGCAACGGCCCGGTCTGCGCCGCGAACCGATGCCTGGCATCGAACTCGGCCATCGCGGCAGCGACCACGCGGTGCTGACGTTCGACGGCTTTGCGACCGCCGCCGCCGAAATGCTCGGCGCAACGGGCAAGGGCTTCGGCGTCGCCATGGGCGGCCTCGCCGCGGGGCGACTGTCGGTTGCCGCAGGTGCGGTCGGCATCCATCGCGCGGCGTTGGCGGAAGCAGTGCAGTTCACGACCGGCCGGCAGCAGTTCGGGCAACCGCTGGCGCAGTTCCAGATGGTGCAGGAACGGCTCGCCGACGTGCTCACGTCGCTGCATGCCAGCCGCTGCCTCGTGCAACGCTGCGCGCGCCGCCGCGCGGACGGCAGCGAGACGCATGCCGACGTGGCGATGGCGAAACTGCAGGCGACCGAAGCGGCGGCACAGGCCACCGAAACGGCCGTCATGCTGCACGGGGCGCGCGGCTACTCGTCGGCGTTCCCGGTGGAGCGGCTGTGGCGCGACATCCAGGCGCTGCGCATCTACGAAGGCACGTCGATGATCCAGAAGACGATCCTGGCGCGCATGCTCACCAGCGACTGAGCTGTGCTACGGCGACGGTGCTGCGACTGCCGGTGCCGCCCGCGGCGCGCGCGCGGCAGGAACCCCGACCCACGCGAGGCCGACGACGAGCCACGCGACGCCGAGGTGATGGCACAGCAGGCGCGGCATGGTCGCGCGCATGTGGCTCGCGAGGTCGTCGAAGGGCGCCAACAGGAACGGCAGGGCGACGACGACCACCATGCAGGCTAGCCAGCGCAGAGGCTCGCGCGTGAGACCGTTGCGCGCGCACACGGCGACGACCACCACCAACACGAAGGCGATCCCGAACCTGCCGCGCAGCCACGCCCAATTCGCGACGCCGCCGAGAATCTGCGGCGCCAGCGTCAGCCGTTCGAGCAGTCGCGCGGGACTCTGCAGATAGCCGGCGAACACGCCGCCGCCGACTTCGAAGTGCTGCAGCAGGAAGGGCACGCCGACGGCGGCGACGACCACCACCGCGACCAGCGTGATGCCCTTGGCGCGCCGGCTCGCCAGCAGGCGATGCGACACGACGACGGCAACACCGACCATCGCGACCACGAGCGGGATCGACCACGCGAACGAACCGCGGCCGAGACTCTGCAGGTCGCGCTGCAGCACGAGCCACAGCGTCATCGCGATCGCCCATCCCGCCGTCGCCGACAGCACCACGCGGCGCTCGCGGCCAAGCCACGCGAGCATCACCACCACGGACGCGTACAGGCCGCCTTCCGGCTTCGTCCAGGTGAGCAGCGCGATCCCGACGACGACGAGCAGGCGATCCTTCAGGACGAGGCCGCTGACGCTGGCGGTGACCGCCAACGACAACAGCGCTTCGGCATATCCCGAGTCCACGCCGCCTCCACCCGGGCTCAGCACCATCGGCGTGAGCGCAAAGCCGACCGCCGCGATCGCCGCCGCGCGAACGCCGGCGCCGACGCGACGCAGGACCGTGAACAGCAGCGTGCAGTGCACGACGAACACGAGCGGGAACAGCACGCGGCCGCAGCCGGCCAGCCGTTCGATCGCCGCCACCAGCACCGGTTGCAGCAGCGGGTAGTCCCGGCTGTGCAGATAGACGCCGGCGTCGCGGAACGCAGTCTGTTCGAGCGTCATGCGCGCCGCCAACAGCGCCGACTTCGGATCCCACATCGCCGCCCCGTCCCACGTGCGCGACGCGGTCGCCAGCGCGCCCCAGGTGAGCAGCACCGCGACGCCGACGAGCAGCGTCGCTGCTGCCAGGAGCCACAGGGAATCGCCGGCCATCGGCGTTGGCGTTGGCGTTGGGGCTGGCGCCTTGGCTCGCCGCCACCACTGCAGACCGATGGCAAGCGCGATGGCCGCTGGCAGCACGAAGGTGGAGACCTCTCCATGCCCGAGGAACACGACGAGCGCCGCAAACCCGACGAGCACGAACGTCGTGAGCGCGACTTCCGCCGCTCGGCCGAGCCAGTTCTCGAGGGCGGAGGTCACCGCACCTCGATGCGAAGGTCTGTCTCGCTGGCGACGAGCACCACGGTGCCCGACCGCCCACCGTAGCTGCCCTTTGCCACCGTCCGCCCGGCATACGACGCCTCGGTGACGGCACACGCCGTCGTCGCCACCAGCAGTCGAGGTGCCAGCGCACACGCCGCGAACTCGATCGGGCCGCGCACACCACCTTCATGGAGAACCACGGCATCGGGTGCCGTGTTGTCGCGCAGCCACACGAGTGCTTTACCGCCCTGGAGCTTCGCGGTCGCGAGCTGCCAGACACCGGCTCCCGCAGCCCGGTAGCCAGCGATCTCATCCTGGCGATCGACGACCATGCGCGGCAGGCGCACGAGCCCCCACACGACGTGGATCCCGGCCAGCACCAGGAGCACGCGGGAGACCGCCGGCCATCTCAATGCGACACCCACGCCGGCCTCTTACTGGCCCGCGACGAGGCACGCAAGCAACGCGTCGAAGGCCGGCTCGCGAACGCGTGCGCGACTCAGCGATTCTCCGGACGCGTGTTCGAGAACACGATCGTCACCACCGCTTCATCTTCCCAATTGCCGACGGTGCGGCCGGCAACCGGCTTCTGCCGCCGTTGCCCGACTTCGACCATGCCGTCGCGGACTTGCGGGTTCTTGCGCACCACGCGCTCGATCGCCTTCAACCGCTCGAAGCACAGGTCGATCGACGTGATGACACCCCCGCGCGGGTTCTTGCCGATCGGCACCTCCGGCGCGCGGACCAGCACCCGGATGTCCGAAGTGAACGTCAGCGAAGTGTCGATCGTCTTGTCGAGCCAGCCCTGCACCGAGCTCTTGATCGGGAACGGCTGCCCCGGCTCGAAGAAATCCGACATCGGCGCCGTCATCGACACCGAATCGTCGGTCTGGATGATCTCGAGCGACTTGCCGGCGATCTCTTCGTAGTCCGGCAGGACGTCCTTCAAGAACTCGCGCATTTCGCCGTCTTGCGCCGTGATCAGCGGGGCAGGCACCGCGACGTCGCCACCGCCGGCCTGCTGGTTGAAGATGCCGGTGTCCTTGGTCTTGCCTTCGCCCGCGATGTTGAATGCGAACTGGATCGACTTCTTCAGCTTCTTCAGCTTCTCGAGGTCCTGCACACCCATCGCGTAGAGCACGACGAACAGGGCGAACAGGAGCGTCATCATGTCCGCGAAGCTGATGACCCAGCGTTCGTGGTTGACGTGCTCTTCGTGTTTGTGCTTTTTGCCCATCGCACTTCTTCCTGGTCAGTGGCGAGAACTCAGTGCTTCTTGTCGTGCGCGGCGCCGTGGGCACCGAGGTAGACCTTCAACTTGCTGCGCAGGGCGCCCGGCGCGACACCGGACTGGATGCCGACGACGCCCTCGAGCACCATGTTCTTCAGCAACTGGTCGTGTTCGATGTGGCGCTTGAGCTTGAACGACATCGGCAGGCACACGACGTTCGCGTAACCGACGCCGTAGACCGTCGCGACGAACGCGACGGCGATGCCGGGGCCGATCAGCGCCGGCTGGTCGAGCACACTCATCACGTGCATCAGACCCAGCACGGCGCCGAGCACGCCGACCGTCGGCGCCAAAGCACCCCAGGTCTCCCAGAACTTCATGCCCGCCTTGTCGTCTTCCTCGGCGATGTGCATGTCGACTTCGACCGTCTCGCGGATCGCTTCGGCCGAGCTGCCGTCGATCGCCAGCGTGAGGCACTTCACCAGGAACGGGTCGCCCTGACCGCTGTTGGCGTACGTCTCGAGCGCGAGCAGGCCTTCACGACGCGCCAGGTTGGCGAGTTCGAGGATCTTCTCCATCAGCCCGTGGAAGTCGTACTTGCCCGGCATGGCCCACTTCTTCAGGGCCTTCATCGCGAACCCCATGTCGGACGGCAGCGTCGCCACCATGGTGGCGCCGAGCGAGCCGATGATCACGATCATGAACGCGGTGACCTGCAGCAAGTCGCTGGGGTGACCACCTTCGAGGATCATGCCGCCGATGATCCCGACGAAGGCGACGACGAGGCCGAGAATGCTGAAGAGGTCCATTGCCGCGGTGCTGTTCCAGGCGCCGAACTCGACTGCGCCACTCGGATGATGGGCGATCCGGCGGCGCGCTTGAGCGCCTTGCCGCGTTTCCCGCCATGAGTCCCGGGCTGTCGCGAAACCCAGCAGCGCCGGCTCAGCGTGCCCGATCGCGACGACCGTCCATCAGCCCGATGCGATGGCGTTTCAGGCGCAACAGCAGCAGGCGCAGGTATTCGACGAGGAAGCAACGTTGCCCCCACCACACCCGCCACCACGAGGCCTGCCGCAACGGCCTGAGGCGTCGTCGTTCGGCCAGGATCGCCGGCAGTTCGCGCAACGCCTGCCAGCGGCCGCGCCAGAACGCCACCGCGACCGCACCGCGACCGACCAGGGGCATCAGCACGAGGATCGCGAGGTTGCTGGCCAGGAACCCGGGCAGGTTGAGCAACAGGACCGGCAGCGGCAGGTTCACGGCGAAGGCCCAGGTCGCGTTGCGCACCGAGCGCACGTTGAACGCGAGGTCGCGCACGCGCCGGATCGTCGCGTTGAGGTGGTGGCGCACTTCCGCCCGTGGCGAATACCGGATGCGCCAGCCGGCCATGTGCGCGCGCAGCATCAGGTCGACGTCTTCGAAGTTGGCGAAGAAGTCCGCCCGGAAGGTGCCGATCGTGCGCAGCATCGAGGCGCGCAACAGCACCGCACCACCGCAGGCCCCCAGCACGTCGTCAGGATCGTTCCACGCGGTCGCCGGCTGCAGGCGACCGCGCGGCGCCGAGTCGCCATTGCTCAGCAACCAGACGCCGGCACCGTCGAGCAGCTCGGGCGAATCGAACAACCGCATGCGGCTGGCGACCGCGCCGATACGCGGCTCGGCCGCGGCGGCGACCATCTCTTCGACCCAGCGCGGATCCGCTTCGGCGTCGTTGTTGAGCAGCGCCAAGAACTCACAGCGCGCCTCGGCGAGCACGATCGCCATGGCGTGGTTGCAGCCGCCGGTGAAGCCCGTGTTGACCGGTAGCGCATGCAGGCGAATGCGTTCACCGAATTCCGCCTGCAGCGCGGCGGCTTCGGCGTTCTGCGAACCGTTGTCGACGACGTGGATCTCGAGATTCGCATGGCTCTGCGCCAACAGCGACTGCACGCACGCGCGCGTCAGCCCGAGCCCGTCCCAGTTGAGCACGACGACGGCGACCCGCGGGCCTGCCGCGCTTCCCGTCACGAGCCGGCCTCACGCGAGGCTGCGCACTGTGCCGGCAGCCGTTTCCGGGCGCCGGGCAAACGCTGGCGGATCGCGGCCACGGACTCGGCACGGGTCGGCATTCGCGGCAGAGCCTAGCCGCCCCCGGCGCCGAGACCAAAACGCACGGCCAGCAGCCGCCCCGCCGTCAGCGCCCAACGCCCCGGCAAGCCGAGCCGCCAGAGCGAACGGAACGCGCGCACGTACGGATCGCGCCACAACTCCGGCGCGTGCTGCCGCAAGAACTCCAGCTTGTGCGTGACCGACGCGAACCGCTTCGCGTGCAGATCGGCGAGCGCCTCGTGCAGCACGTTGTTGCGCACCGCCGGGCTGACTTCGTGACGCCCGTGCAGCAGTCCGGCCGCGAGCCCCTGCGCCCGCACTTCGCGCAGCACCGCGATCTCCTCGGTGAAGCGCGAGCTGTTCGCATTCGCCGCCGCCGTCGCCGCATGGCCATGGCGCCGGTAGTGCATCAACACGTCGGGCACATCGACGATGCCGTGGCCCGCGCGCAGCAGCCGGAACGAAAACTCCCAGTCGAGCGCAAAACCGAGGTCCTGGCGGAAGCCGCCGACCGCGCGCACCGCCTCCCGGCGGTAGAGGATCGACGGGCAGACGATGAAGTTGCCGCGCCACAACCGTTCGTAGTGCGCCGCCCGGTCGAGACCCGGTGACGTCTTCCAGAAGTGCTCCTTGTAGCTCTCCGCCGGCGACCACTGCGCCTCGCCGCCAGCACCGATGCCCGACGCGCGGCAGTGCGCAAAGCCGGCATCCGGTCGCGCCGTGAGCGCCGCCAGCATCACTTCCAGGTAGCGGGGTTCGTAGACGTCGTCGTGGTGCGCCAGGCAAACGAACGGCGTCGCCGCGAGTTCGAGGCAGCGGTTCCAGTTGCCGCCGATGCCAAGGGCCGGATCGTTGCGATGCACCGCGATGCGATCGCCGGCGATGTCCTTCGCCAGCTCGGGCGACCCGTCGCTCGACGCGTCATCGACCAATAGCAACGCGAAGTCCTGGCACGTCTGCGCCAGCAGCGACCGCAGCAGGGGCCGCAGATGCGCCCCGGCATTGCGGCACGGAATCGCGAAGGTGGCAACCGGCGGCACCGACGCAGCAGACCTGCGTCCGCTACTGACGTCAAGCAACGGTGGGTTGGCGATGCTCTTCTGCGTTGCCTGACCGCGTATGCCCAATCTGGTCGTCCATTCCCTGCCCGGCGTCACCGTGCTCGCCCATACCGACCAGGAACGGGCCGTCGCCACCGTCGACTTCGCCGTGGGCGACGAAGTCCTCGCGCTCGGCGGTTCGGTGCGCGGCGTCCCGACCCGCTACACCCTGCAGGTTGGCATCGACGAACACCTCGACGCCGAGGCCGTGCACGGCGGCTATCGCGGAGTCCTGGCCTGGCGGTTTGCCGACCACTCCTGCGCCCCGGTGACACGGCTGGTGGGGCGTTCCCTGATCGCGGTGGCCCCGATCGCCGCCGGGGAGCCGGTGACCTTCGACTACGACACCACCGAGTGGGACATGGCCTCGCCGTTCGTGTGCGCCTGTGGGGCCGCCGCCTGCCGCGGCGTGATCCGCGGCTACCGCCACCTGTCTCCGGTTCAGCGCGCTCGACTGCCGTTCGTCGCCCTGCACTTGAAGGCCATGCTCGAACGCACCGCCGGCGCCGTCCCACCCGCCGAACCCCGGCGCTGACCGCACAGGCTCGGCCTCGCAGCCGGCGTTGCCGTCGTCTAGGCTCCGCGCCCCCCTCGACGGAGCACGACCTTGCCAGCCACCGAGTCGACGTTCTGGAATCCCAAGACTGAGACGCTGCCGAAGGAGCATCTGCGCGCCCTGCAGGCGATCAAGCTGCAGAAGCTGGTCGAACGCGCCTACCACACTTCGCCGTTCCATCGCCGGCTCTACGACAAGGCGGGAGTGCGACCCGAACACATCAAGACGCTCGACGACATCCGTCGCCTGCCGTTCATGACGCGCGAGGATTGGATGGCGAACCAGGCCGAGAAGCCGCTGTTCGGCGATCTCGTCACCCGCCCGCAAAGCGATGCGATCCGCTACCACCTCACGTCGGGCACGTCGGGCCGGCAACCGCTGCGCGTTCTCGACAGCCGCAAGGACTGGTCGTGGATCGCCGACATGTGGTGTTACGGCTTCTGGGGCTTCGGCATCCGGCCGACGGACACGGTGTTCTTCGCGTTCTCGTACGGCTCGTTCATCGGCTTCTGGGGTGCGCACTACTGCTGCGAGAAGATGGGTTGCCTGACGCTGGCGTCCGGCAACATGACGACCGAGCAGCGCGTGAAGCAGATCGTCGAGATGGGCGTCACCGTCGTGTGCGCGACGCCGACCTACGCGCTGCGCATGGGCCAGACCGCCGAGAAGATGGGCATCGACCTGAAGAAGGACGGCAAGGTGCGGCGCGTGATCGTCAGTGGCGAGCCGGCCGGTTCGATCCCCGCGGTGAAGAAGATGATCGAGGACATGTGGGGCGGGAAGTGCGGCGACACCGCCGGCATGACCGAGATCGGCACCATCATGATCTTCGAGTGCGACCACCAACCTGGCGGCCCGCACATCATCGAGGACCACTTCATCGAGGAAGTGCTCGACCCCGACTCAGGCAACCCGGTGGCCTACGGCCAACGCGGTGAACGCGTGGTGACGTCGTTCGGGCGCGGCTTCATCCCGCTGATCCGCTACCGCACCAAGGACCTCGTCTGCAAGGTGCCGCACACGCGCTGCACCTGCGGCCGCACCGGCGACATCTACGAAGGCGGCATTCTCGGTCGCGTCGACGACATGAAGCTGATCCGCGGCACCAACGTGTATCCACGCGCCGTCGAAGCGGTCGTGCGCGAGCACGCGGAGGTCGAAGAGTTCCAGATCGTGATCACGCGCGTCGACTCGGTGCAGGACGAGATCACCGTGAAGGTCGAGTTGAAGCCCGACGCCGGCGACTGCTGGCCGCGGCTGCAGGCGAAGCTCGGCAAGGACCTGGCCGATGCGCACGAGGGACTGCGCTTCAACGTCGAACAGGCGAAGACCGGCGAGCTGCCGCGCTTCGAATTGAAGGCGAAGCGTCTGCAGGACCTGCGGCCGCAGTACTGAGTCGAGGAGACGACCATGACCACGAAGACCGATCTGCTCGGACGCCCGCTGTCGAAGGACGATCTCGAACTGCTGGACCTCTATGCGCGGCTGAAGGCGCTGAGCGCGCGCCACGACTTGCCGCCGGTCGCGACCGCGAACTGCAAGCAGGCGATGGTGATGCTGTGGAACGCCTGCAACGACCTCGCCCTGATCAGCGAAGAGCCGGGCTGCGACTGAGGCCTACTTGCCGGTCGACGGCGCGACCGGCGGTTCGAACAGCGCCGTCCAGCGCGTGCCCTTGAACGGCTCAGCCGAACGCGGCCGCAGGTTCTTCGCCGGATTGCCCCCGGCCTCGACCTCGCGCACGACCTGCAGCCGCTGCAACGCCTTCAAGCCCGCATCGCAATCCAGCGCTTCGGGCTCACCGGCGAACGGCGCCTTCATCGCAGTGAGGCGCTTGCGCAACGAGACCAGTTCGCCACCCGCATTGGCGGCTTGCACGATCGACTCGAACTCGGCAACGGCCCAGGCGCGCGCCTTGCGTTCCGCTTCGACGATCGTTTTGCGTTCGGGGCAACGGCCCGTCGACTTCTTGGCTTCGCGCGCCGCCGCGAGTACCAGCTTCCAGTCGCTCTTGGCCAGCGCCGCCGCAGCCGCCGCCGCGTGCTTCTCGAGCGCCTTCCGCACTTCGGGCTTGGCATCCATCAGCGTCGATGCCGCGGCCTGGTCGAGCAACGCGCGCATCGCGTCGATCTCCTGGTAGCCGCTGGCACCACACACCCACTGCCCGTCCGGCGTCAGGAACGCCACGAACGGCAGCGTGCTCGCATTCGGAAGATTGTCGTGGATCAGGATGTCGATGTTGCCGTCGGGCTCGTCGCAATCGGCCGCGAACCCGATTGCCAACTCGCCGAGGCGCTGCTTGATCGAGTCCGCGGTGAGCACGCGCTGCACGAGCGCGCGGCAGTTGCCTCAAGCGGCGCGTCCGTACTCCACGAAGATCAACTTGTCAGCTTCCTTCGCCGCCGCCTTCGCCGCCGCGAACTTGGTTTGCCATAGAAGCGCGCCGGCGTCGTCGAAATGGGGATGTCGCTGCGAAAGGGCCGGACCGACTGCCAGCGCCGCGACTACGAGCCAAGCCATCGATGGGTTCTGCATGGTTCTCCTCGGTGCTGCATAGTGCGTGGCGTCACCAGGAGCCAACGGTCACTGCGATGCCGTTGGCCATGATGCCGCCGAAGACGTTGGCACCCGGCGCGATAGCCCACGGTTGCGCGAAGAACCGCACGCCGAGCAGTTGCGCATCCTGCGGTACCACCGTTGTGAAGCGCGCCGAGCCGGGTCCGTTCGCAGCCGCCGGCAACGACAGCACGTCGAGGCTCTGCAGCAACAGGCACTGCGGCATGCCGACGCTTGCCAGCGTTGTCGGCAGCGGCGCGCCGCCGAACTGTCGGTTGGTCCAGCCGATGCAAACGAACGCGAACGGCGTCGGCATGTTGACGATGTCGATCCCGAACGTGCCGCCGAGCAGTGGTCGCGCTGTGGGATCCGCCACCGCGACCAGAGTCGGAGTGCCGCAGCCGACTCCGTACGGTTGGGCCACGGCCAATCCGACGCTTTCGTACGACCACGTCCAACCAGCGGGGCCTCCGTTCACGTCGCGAGCCGACCAGCAGACCACGCGGCCGCGTTGACGATCGTAGACCAGGTTCGGTTCGCCGGGCATGGGCAACGGCACCGGCGCGACGGTCCACGCCACTCCGTCGTACTCGGCTCCGACTACTTGCCCTGGCGCATGGCCGAGCATGACACAACGCCGTCGTTCGCGATCGAAGGCCATGCTCGGGTACGCAGCGTTGGGTCCGCTAGCGAGCCTCTGCACCCAGTTCACGCCATCCCACTCCCAGGTATCGAACTGGTCCGTGGCACCGATGCGGCCGCCGAACAACACCGTTCGCTGTCGCGACGCGTCGTAGGCCATCGTGTGGTGACTGCGCGCCCCGGGCGTGTGTGCGGCCAGGCGCTGCTGCCAATTCGTACCGTTCCACTCCCAGGTCTGCCCAGCGCCGTTCAATACCATGCAGCGGCGCGCTTCGTCGTAGCACATCGCCGGCTCGTACATCGCCGACGGCACGTTCGCCGAAACCGCCTGCGACCACGACGTGCCGTTCCAGCGCCAGGTGTCGGTCCAGAAGGTCGGACCGAGGAAGGCCCCGCCGTAGACGACGGTCTCCGCGCGCACATCGTCGAACGCCATCACGTGCGATACACGACCGCTCGGTCCCACTGCGACTACCGCTGCCCAGTCATCGCCGTCGAGTTCGAACAGCCCGCTCGACAACTGATAGCCCTGGGACCCGCCGAAGCGCACCACTCGATCGCGCAGGTGGTCGTAGCTGAGCTGCGCACCGGTGACGAAGGTCGGAGTCGCGACGGGATGGAGGCGCCACTGCGGCGTCTGCGCAACCAAAATGGAACTGAACCACACGACGCAGAATGGACGCAGTAGGTTCGACATGGCAAAGGCCTGGGGACGGCCTCCAACCCTAACAATCCACGCGTCCATGGCAACCTCATCCTCGGCTTGCCAGGGGCTTGAGGTCCCCGTCGCCCGCGCCAGCGACTGACCGTCGACTTACACAACCAAACTCCGAACCGGCGATACTGACTGCATGCACCTGTCCCTGCTCGCGCCTGCGTTCCTGCTCTTGCCTCTGGTGGCCCAAGACGCGGCGCGAGCCGACGAACGGCACTGGCTCGCCTTCGTGCGCGCGGTGATGTCCTGATCGCTGTCGCCAGAACCGGCCCGTGCGGCCGTCACCGAACAGCCGGGCGTGCTCAAGGTCACTTTGCTCACGGAGCATCCCGCGGCGATCCCGGGCCAGGTGCCGGTGCACGTGACGACTGCACCCGATTTCGATTGGACCAAGACCTCCGCCGCGATGCGTGCCCGCGGCATCGACCTCGAAGTGCTGCACCTCGGTGACGATGCGCAGAATCTCGAAGACCTGCGCCGCAGCGAAGCGGAATTCGTCGGCGATGTCGCGGCGAAGCGGCACGAGGGCTGGCTTCGCATGGCCGAACTCGACGCCGAGACCATCGCCCTGCGCGCGTTGTTGCCCCAGCTCGAAGGACTGGCGCCGGGACGAGGTTCTGTGCAGGACCCGCGCCTGCTCGAAGTGCAACGCATCGTCGCCGCCGAGTCCGCATTCTGGCGGTCCGTGATGACGCCGATCGAAGCGCGCAAGGTCGAACCAGCTGAAGCACCCGCACCCCTGCCGCCCGGCAAGGCAGCACGTGTCGCGCCTTCGCCACTGCAAGAACCCGAAGCGATCGCCCGGGCCCTCTCGGAGGCCAGATTCGTGCTCGGCGCCAGGCGCTGGATCGTTGCGCGCACGAGCTTCGCGCGAGTGCGGACGCTGTGCACCGAAGTCGCCGCGCACGCCACCGCGACGGCCGACAAGAGCAGTGACGTCGCCATCGCCGCGAAGTACCGCGAACTCGCCAAACGCTGCACGGACGCAGCGCAGGCGATCACCGCCGCCTGCAAGCCCTGACGAACGCTACGGCGATCACGCCGACGAAGCCGGGCCAACCGGCAGTGGGCGCGGTCGGCGTTCCTCATCGAGAGCCACGAACGTGAACAGCGCCTCGGTGACACGTTCACTGCCTTCTTCGGCGCGGCTGCGACGCCACGCTTCGACGTGCACCTGCATCGACGTGCGGCCGACCTTCGTCACCTTGGCGTAGAGACTCACTTCGTCGCCGACGAACACCGGCTTCAAGAACGCCATCGCGTCGAGCGCGACCGTGGCGCAGCGACCGCGCGCCCGTCGCGTCGCGGCACTGCCGGCGGCGAGGTCCATCTGTGCGAGCAACCAACCACCGAAGATGTCGCCAGCGGGATTGGTGTCGGCGGGCATCGCGATCGTGCGAATCACCGGTTCGAACGGCGGCGGAGCGGCGGTCATGCCGCGACGTTGCCCGGGGTTGGCCATCGACGCAACGACGAACGGGTCGTCCACCGACTGTGCGTTGCTGCGGCGTCGGCTACAACGTTCGCCATGTTCGCTGCCACTGTGCTTCGTTCTTCGGCGACGCACCTCGCGCTGGTTGCCATCACAGCAGCAGCGGGGCTTTTGGCGCAGAGCCCGCATTGGGCGTTTTCGCCTCCGGTGCGGAACGTGCCCGCGGTGCGCGACAATGCGTGGTGCCGCGACGACATCGATCGCTGCGTGCTCGCCGGCCTCGAACGCGCGAAGCTGACGCCGAGTGCGCCCGCCGAACCGGTGGCGCTGTTGCGCCGTGTGCATCTGGTGCTGACCGGGTTGCCACCGACCCCCGACCAGATCACTGCGTTCACCGCCGATCCGAGCGACGCCGCCTACGACCGGGTCGTCGACGCCCTGTTGGCCGATCCGGCGAGCGCCGAACACATGGCGACCCCGTGGCTCGACCTCGCCCGCTTCGCCGACACCTACGGCTACCAGGCCGACTTCGAATGCCGCACCTGGCCGTGGCGCGACTGGCTGCTCGAGTCGCTGCGCGACGACAAGCCGTGGGATCGGTTCGTCATGGAGCTCGTCGCCGGCGACTGCCTGCTCGACGCCAACGACACGTCGCGCACCGCGACGGCGTTCTGGCGGCTGCATCGGCAAACCAACGAAGGTGGATCGATCGACGAGGAATGGCGCGAGGAATACGTCGCCGACCGCGTCGAGACGTTCGGCGCCACGTTCCTCGGCATGACGGTGGGCTGCGCGCGGTGCCACGACCACAAGTCGGACCCGATCAGCCAGCGCGACTACTACGCGCTGGGCAGCTTCTTCGTCGTCGACGAAGCGGGGCTGTATCCGTACTCGACGGGTGGTGTGCCGCAGCCGGCGATGCGGCTCGCGACGGCGGCGCAGGAGAAGGCGTCCTGGCCGCTGCAGTCTGCCATCCGCAAGGCACGCGAGAAGGTCGAGCGGGCGCGCGACGACGCGGGCGACCTGCGCTCGCCGACCACCGTCGCCGCACCCACGCCGGTCGGTGAACGCACCTTCGCCGCTCCAGGACACCTGTGCGACGGGGATGCGCGGCTGCCGATCCCGAAGCTGCCTGCATTCACGCGCGACGATGCCTTCAGCGTTCGCCTCGTGGTTTCGTGCCCCGACAAGAAGGACCGCGCGGTGCTGCTGCACACGAGCCACTACACGCAGGATGCCGACACGCAGGGCTACCAGGTGCTGCTCAAGGACGGCCGTGTGTGCTGGGAGGTCGTGCACCACTGGCCGGGTTCGGCCGCCGCAGTGCGCACCGCGAGCGAACTGCCGCTCGGGCGCCCGGTCGAGATCGTGGCGACCTACGACGGCAGCTCGAACGCGCACGGCCTCGCGGTGTATCTCGACGGCGCGAAGGTCGAAGTCGACATCGTGCGCAACCACCTCGCCGGCCCGGCGACCGTGCGCCAGCTCGAGCTCGGCGGCCGCGACCGCGACCGTGGCTTCGCGGGCGGCACCATCCACGCGTTCGCGCTGTTCGATCGCGCGCTGACGCCGGCGGAAGTTGCCGTGCTCGCCGGCAAGGAAGTCGACGCCGCACTCCACGTCGACCACTCTGCGGCGCGCGACGCAGATGTCATCGCCCGGCAGGCCGAACTCACCGCGGCCCGCAAGGCCTTGCACGCCCACGAAGAGCCGCAACCCGAGCTGATGGTGATGGCGCCGTTCCCCGACGCCCCGAAGCGTTTCTTGCTGAAGCGCGGCGCCTACGACCTGCCCGACCGGACGCAAGCGACCCCGGCCGCCGTGCCCGCGTTCCTGCCGCAGCTGCCGAAGTTCGCGCACTACGTGCGCACGAGCCGCCTGCATCTCGCCGAGTGGCTGCTCGCCCCCGAACAACCGCTCACCGCGCGGACGGCGGTCGATCGCCTGTGGGCGCAGTGCTTCGGGCACGGCCTCGTCGCGACGCCGGAGAACCTCGGCAAGAACGGCTCGCCGCCGACGCAGCCCGAACTGCTCGACCTGCTCGCCGTCGATTTCGCGCGCGACCGCAGCATGAAGGGCGTGCTGCGTCGCATCGTGCGCTCGGCGACGTTCCGGCAGAGCTCCGTCGCCAACGCCAGCTCCCGCGAAGCGGATCCCCTCAACGAACGGCTGGCGCGTGGCCCGTCGTTCCGGTTGCCGGCCGAGGTGCTGCGCGACCAGGCGCTCGCCGCGGCGGGACTGCTGCACCGGCAGTTCGGCGGCCCCAGCGTGCGGCCATTCCAACCGCCGGGACTGTGGCGCGACGCCGGCGTTGGCTGGGGCGGCGCCGACTACAAACCGGACGAAGGCCCGAACGCGCATCGCCGCAGCCTCTACACGTTCCGCAAGCGCACGGCGCCGCCGCCCAACGTGATGACGTTCGACGGCACCAGCCGCGAAGTGTGCACGGTGCGTCGACAGGAGACGTGCACGCCACTGCAGGCGCTGGTGCTGCTCGGCGATCCGGTGTTCGTCGAGTGCGCGCAGGCGTTGGCGACGAAAGCGAACGCGCTCGCGACCAATCTCGACGACAAGCTCGCGTTCCTGTTCACCAGTTTCTGCGGCCGCGCCCCGCGCGCGCCCGAGCTGGCAGCGCTGCGCACGCTGCATGCGACCGAAGCCGATCCGGTGCTGGCGTTGACACTGGTCGCGTCGGCAGTGCTGGCGAGCGATGCGGCCGTCACCGTTCGCTGACGCGAACGCGAATCAGGACCAACGCACCACGGCACCCGCGTGCGGCGAAGCTTCGAACGGGAAGCTGCTGCCGCCGAACGCCTGCGCCCACAAACCGAGACCGAACAGCGCCGTCGTGTTCGGCAGGGTGCCGGAGAAGCTCGCATAGCCCGTCGCGTTGGTCAGCAGCACGAAGGACGCCGCGATGTCGGCCGGCAACATCGCCGGTTGCCGCGTCGCCAACGTCGCAGTCGCCACCGGGCTGAAACTGAATGCGAGCAGGTGCGGCGACGATGCCGGCCCATTCAGGTACACGGCCCAGAACTGGCCGGGACGCAGGGTCCCGCGGCGGTAGAGCGGCTCGCTCCAACCGAGCCCCAGCAGATTCGCATTCGCGATCACTGGGCCGACGGTGGTCGGCGGCGGCGACCCACCACCGAAGGTCAGCCCATTCGTCGGCACCGTCGCTCGCAGCTCGACCGCAACCGACGTGGTGTTGACGATCGCACTGCCAGCCGGACTGCCCATGCCGCTGCGCAACTGGGAATCGCTGAGCCAGACCTGGCTCGCGCCGCCAACCTGCAGGGCCGGGCCACCAGCTCCCCCAAGGAAGTTCTCGCCACCGAGCACCCATGCCTCGCTGCCGTTCAGCGTGCTGTCCTGCACGACAATGCCGGCCCCGTTCGGGTTGGCACCAAAGCACCGCGAATCCACGAGCGACACGCGCGACGCCGTGGCCCGCAGCGCCGCGGTCGACGTGCCGCCTTCAATGCGCGTGAATATGAGCGTGAGGTCGGTGTTGGTGACATCGACTCCCGCAAGCCCGGCGGTGCCGGAAGGATCGTTGCCCGACAGGAAGCGGCAGTCTTCGACTGTGACGTGGCCACCGTTCGCAACCAGTGCCTTGGTCAGCGTGGCGCCGCTGGCCGGTATCACATCGATGCGCGTCACGCTCGCGCGCTGCCCCGCCGGCAGGTTCACCGTGATCGCAACCCCCGCGCTCACCGCCACGATCGGCGCCTGGCCATCAACCGCCGAGCCGACGATCGCCACCGAACGATCGATCGTGAACGACGAGTAGGGCAGCGGCCGCTGCCGCACGAGGATGACGGCGCCGGGAGTCGCGGCCTGGATCGCGCTGTTGATGTCCGAGAAGTGGTCGGGAACGATCAGCGGCGATTGAGCCAGCGCAACGACGGGCAGGCAGGGAACGAAGAGGGCGATGAGCAGGCAGTTGCGCATGGGAATCGTGGTGTTCGGTGCGACACGATATCGTGGCGATCCCGTCCGGTTGCACCGGTCGCACATTCCGTCACGACCCGATGCCACGGAGCCCCATGCGCAACGCCTTCCACGCCCTCGATCCGGCCGGCCGCGCGCGGCGTGCGTTCCTCGGCAACGCCTCGATGGGACTTGGCGCGCTCGCGCTGCGTTCGCTGCTCGGCTCTACGCATGCGCCGACCGCCGGCGACGGCGCCAAGGGCCCCCACTTCGCTCCGCGCGCCAAACGCGTCGTCTACTTGTTCCAGGCCGGCGGCCCGTCGCCGTTCGAAACGTTCGATCCCAAACCGCTGCTGCGCGAACGCCACGGCCAACCGCTGCCGGACTCGGTACGCAAAGGCCAGCGCCTGACCGGCATGAGCGGCAACCAGGCGATCCTGCCGCTGGCAGGTTCGTTCACGACGTTCCAGCCGCACGGGCAGAGCCAGATCGAAGTGAGTGCGCTGTTGCCGCACACCGCCGCCGTCGTCGACCGGTTGTGCGTGGTCCGCTCGCTGCACACCGAAGCGATCAACCACGACCCGGCGATCACGTTCTTCTGCACCGGCAGCCAGACCAGCGGTCGGCCGGCGATGGGTGCGTGGGCTGCGTATGGCCTTGGCGCCGAGAATCGCGACCTGCCGACGTTCGTCGTGCTGGTCAGCAAGGACGCGTCGCGCGACCAGCCGCTCTACGCGCGGTTGTGGGGCACGGGCTTTTTGCCGGGCGAGCACCAGGGCGTGCAGTTCCGGCCCGGCGCGTCGCCGGTGCTGTTCCTCGACAACCCCGAGGGCGTGTCGCGCGCGCAACGGCAGGCGCAGGTCGAAGCGCTCGCGGCGCTGCACCAGGACCAGCAACAGCACGAAGGCGATGCCGCGATCGCGGCGCGGCAGGCGCAAGCCGAACTCGCGTTCCGGATGCAGGCGAGCGTTCCCGAAGTCGCGGACTTGCGCAGTGAGCCCGACGAAGTGTTCCGTCTGTACGGCGAACATGCGCGCGATCCCGGCACCTACGCCGCGAACTGTTTGCTCGCGCGTCGGCTGCTCGAACGCGGCGTTCGCTTCGTGCAGTTGTTCCATCAGGGCTGGGACCAACACGGGAACTTGCCGAATGACCTGACGCGGCAGTGCCAGCAGACCGACCAGGCGACGGCGGCGCTCGTCACTGACCTCGCGCGGCGCGGGCTGCTCGACGACACGTTGGTGGTGTGGGGCGGCGAGTTCGGGCGCACGGCGTATTGCCAAGGCAAACTCGAAGCGACGAACTACGGCCGCGACCACCATCCGCGCTGCTTCTCGATGTGGCTCGCCGGCGGCGGCGTGCGCGCGGGGCACGTGCACGGGGCGACCGACGATTTTGGCTACAACATCATCGACGGCGCGGTGCATGTGCACGATCTGCACGCGACGATGCTGCACCTGCTCGGCTTCGACCACGAGAAGCTCGTGTGGCGCTTCCAGGGGCGCGATTACCGGCTCACCGACGTGCACGGCAAGGTCGTGCGCCAGCTGTTAGCGTGAGCGCCGCGCCGGCGGCATCCCGCCGGCGAGTTCACAGCGGGCGCAGCACGCGCAGGTAGGCCTGCCACGGGCCGACCGCCGCCGCATAGCGCTTCGCCATGACGCGTGCGACCTGCGTCAGATGCGACTGGTCGTGCACGACCCACGTTGCGAGGTGTTGGCCGAGCGTGACGACACCGAACTCCGGATGCCGGGAGGTGCGCGCGAAGTCCGCCGGACCAAGACGCAGCGCTTCGAACCCGGCAAGGCTCTGCAGCCGAAATGTTGCGAACTCCGCCAGCATCTGGGCCAGCGAGCGCGGCTCGCGGCGCAACTGCGAGAACCGGTCGAACGGCGGGAACGGCAGCGCCTCGCCGTGCTGCAGCACGTGGCGCACGCGCGGCAGCCAATCGTGCAGTTCCCCTTCGATCAGGTGACCGAGCACGGTGCGCACGTTCCAGGTGCCCGCGCCTTCGTCGGCGTCGAGCCACGGCGACGGCAGGTCGCGCAACCACGCCGTGAGAACGCCAGGCGTCGCCGCCAACAGCGGCTTCGCCTCGCTCCAGTCGAACGTCGTCATCCGGGCATGTTCGCCGGCAAACCGGCTCGCTGCCACTTCCGTTGCAGCCGGCACGCGGCTGCAGCAGGTGCTATCAAACGACGACCCAGGTGTTGCCGATCGGGTCGGTCTCGTTGGCGGCAGGAGTCGGATGGCCGTACGCCGCGAGCGCAACGCCTCCGAGGGAGGCACGGACGAACCAGCGCACGGGCCGAACATCGACCCGTGGGCCTGCGACCTGCATCCGCAGTGTCGCACAGCGAGACGCAAAGCTAGGCTGCCGCCAATGCTCCGTACCACGGACTGCCTGCCCCTCGTCCTGTTCGCCGCCGCCGCCATCGCCCAGGACGCGCAGCCTGGGCGCGAAGCGACCGCCGCGAGCAGCCGACGACCCAATGCGGAGAGTCCACAACCGCAGGGCGAGGTGCGAAGCACCGAGACCAAGGCTGTGGACGCGCGTCGGGATGCGGGTGCAAGCGAAGGTCGCGAAGCGACCGCCGCGAGCAGCCGACGACCCAACGTCGTGTTCGTGCTCGCCGACGACCTCGGCTATCGCGAACTCGGCTGCTTTGGCCAGCAGAAGATCGCGACGCCGAACCTCGATCGCCTCGCCGCCGATGGCATGCGCCTCACGCGCCACTACTCCGGTTCGCCGGTGTGCGCGCCATCGCGCTGCGTGCTGATGACCGGCAAGCATCCGGGCCATGCCGCCGTGCGCGACAACCAGGAAGCCAAGCCCGAAGGCCAGTGGCCGTTGCCGGCCGAGGAACCGGTGCTCGCCGCGGTGCTGCACGACGCGGGCTTCGCCACCGGCGCCTTCGGCAAGTGGGGCCTCGGCATGTTCGACAGCAGCGGCGATCCGCTCGCGCGCGGCTTCGACACGTTCTTTGGCTACAACTGCCAACGCCACGCGCACACCTACTGGCCGGCCTTCCTCTACGACGGCAAGAAGCGCATCCCTCTGCGCAACGAACCGCCGGTGCCCGGCAGCGGCAAGCTGCGCGAGGGCGAAGATCCCGCCGATCCGAACAGCTACGCCCGGTTCGTCGGCAGCGACTACGCACCCGATCGCATCGCCACCGCCGCCGTCGAGTTCGTGCGCGCGAACGCGGCCCGGCCGTTCTTCCTCTACTACCCGTCGGTCCTGCCGCACCTCGCCTTGCACGTGCCCGCCGAGGACCTCACGCCGTATCGCGGCAAGTTCGAAGAGAAGCCGTACACCGGCGGCAACGGCTACACTCCGCACCCGACTCCGCGCGCGGCGTATGCGGCGATGATCACTCGGCTCGATCGCGAAGTGGGCCAGCTCGTCGCCGAACTCGACGCGAAGGGGCTCACCGGCAACACGCTGTTCGTGTTCTCGTCCGACAACGGCGCCACGCACAGCCCGGTCGGCGGCACCGACGTCGACTTCTTCGCGTCCTGCGGCGAACTGCGCGGCCGCAAGGGCTCGTTGTACGAAGGCGGCATCCGCGTGCCGACCATCGTGCGCTGGCGCGGCGTGGTGAAGCCCGGCAGTGAAAGTGCGCGCGTCAGCGGCTTCGAGGACTGGCTGCCGACGTTCGCTGCCGCCTGCGACGCCAAGGCGCCGGCCGGCATCGACGGCATCAGCCTGCTGCCGACGCTGCGCGGCGAAGAGCAGGAACCGCGCCCGTTCCTCTACCGCGAGTTCGCCGGCTACGGTGGCTGGCAGGCGGTATGGGTCGGCGACCACAAGCTGGTGCGACGCCAGCTGCAGAAGCCAAAGCAGGCAACCACCGAGCTCTACGACCTCGCCGCCGACGTTGCCGAGGCCACCGACCTCGCCGCCAAGGCCCCCGACCGGGTCCGCTCCCTGCAGGCGATCCTCGACCGCGAACACTCGGCGTCGCCGACGTTCCCGCTGGCAGCGATCGACGGCACGACCGGCAAGTAGAGGAATCGCGACGTTCCTGCCACCGATCCGCGTTCGGCGGCATGGATACAGTCGAACGCCGCGATGGACCACGACCTCACGCACGAGCTGCAGCGCCACGCCACCGCCTTGCGCGGGCTCGCGCGCGACCTGCTGCGCGATCCGCACGCCGCCGACGACGTGACGCAGGCGACGTTGCAGCAGGCGTTCGTGCATCGCGAAGGACTGCGCGATGGGCCGATCGGCGGCTGGCTGCACCGCACGCTGACGAACTTCGCACGCCAGTGGTTGCGCCGCGAGCGACGACACGAAGCCCGCATCGCGTCGTTGCCGGCGCGGCCCGAAGTGCCCGCGACCGACGAAGTGCTCGCGCGCCGCGAACTGCTGCAGGGAGTCACGCAGGCGGTGCTGGCGCTCGACGAGCCGTACCAGACCGCGGTCTTCCTCCGCTACTTCGAAGACCTGCCGCCGCGGGCGATCGCGCGACGCACCGGCGCCAACATCGTCACCGTGAAGAGTCGCCTGGCGCGCGGCCTCGCGATGCTGCGGGCTCGCCTGGACACCTCGTGCCGCGGCCGCGCCCGCTGGCGCCTCGCGCTCGCCCTCCACTTCGGCCTGCCGCTGGCAGCCCCCCTCGTTCCGCTACCCGTCGTCACCATCCTCGTGAGCACCTCTTCGAAAGCCCTTATCGCCGCGGCGGCCGTGGTCGCCGTCAGCCTGTACGTGCGTGGCCTCGGCGGTGATCCCGCCCCGACGATGCCAACCACCACACCTGTCGGTGTGGACGTCGACAACGCGGCGTCGGTGGCGGACGCAGCGTTGGACGACGCAGGCAATCGATCGCGCGTCGAAGCCGCCGCCGCACCGTCGATCGATCCATGGCTCGACCATCCGTTCACGCTCGGCATCGACGTGTTCGTCGTCGACGCCCATGGTCTGCCGATCGCCAACCAGACGCTCGAACTCGCACCGACCGGCTGCACGCTGAATCGCGCGCTCGTCGCCACCGGCCCCGATGGCCATGCGGTCATGACCTGGCCGGCGCGGCAGCGCTCGGCAATCGTCGAACTGCAGGAACCGTTCGGGCAACTGCGCCGCGTGCAACTGCAGCACGGGCAACCGACGCGGATCACGGTGCTGGGCCACAGCAACACCGGCGGCATCCGCTACGTCCGCGGCGACGCCACGCTGACCATCTCCACCAGCGGAGGCGGGTCCTACCTGCTGACCGAGGTTCCGCTGGTGGGCAACTTCTTCCGCAAATCGGGTAGCCCAGCCATGCGGCCCGGCCTGCACCCGTTCGCGCTGTTCGGGCACAACACCGTGCAAGCGGATGAGAGCTCCAGCGATGCGCACTTCAGCGAGATCACGATCAGCAAGGGGAGCATTCGCCTGCTCGGCGAGAACTCCGAGCGGGCCTTCTTGGGCGAGAGAGAAGTCGCCGTGGAGATTCTCGCCGAGGCCACGCCGCAGCATGCGATCACCGGCACGGTCTTCGGGGTCGACGGCAAAACGGTCAAGGAAGCGAACGTCGTCCTGCTCGGCAGCGACCCGCAACCGCTGATGCGCGTGCAGACCGATGAGCAGGGCCGCTTCCGCTTCGACAACGTCGTCGCCGGCAAGTTCACCGTGCGCGCCGGCGGCAACGCGGCCGGTCTCGCGACCATGCCGGCCGTCGTCACCAGCGGCACGACCCAGACCACGCTGCACCTGCAGACGGGCCAATGCGTGCGCGGCAGGGTGGTCACCGCCGACGGCAAACCGCGGCCGAAGGTCAACGTGCAGTGGCGTTCGCTCGACGGCACCTGGGTCGACCTCGAACGCAGCGGCGACGACGGGGCGTTCACCTTCGCGAACCTGCCGCCGGGCCCCGGCATGCTGATCGCGTTCGCTCCGGACAACGACCATCGGCTGCCGATCGGCAGCGTGCCGTCGGTGTTGCCCGATACGCAGGACGTGCTGGTGACGTGCACGGCCGATCGCAGCACGCTCACGTTCGAGCCCATCGTCGATGCCACGCACTCGTCGCCCGTCGGCGAAGCGCGCCTGTGGGATGTCGAGAGCGGCCTTGGCAGCGTGCTGCGCAACAGCAAGGAGAAGTCGGCGGTCTGGAACTGCCCGAAGATCCCGCCCGGCCACTACGAGCTGCAACTGCGCACCGCGTTCTCCGGCACGGTGACGCGCGATTCCGTCTGGGTCGACGGCAAGCTGCCGTGCGACCTCGGCCGCATCGAACTGCCGCGCCACGCTCTCGTGCAGATCGATCTCGCCGACGTTGCGCTGCCGCCCGAAGACCAACGCGCGTTCGAGATCAACGTGCTGCGCCCCGACCTCGACCTTCGTTTGGAGACCGTGCAGGCCCCGTTCCCGCGCCCGCTGCAGATGCCGGCCGGCAACTACGTGTTCACGTTCCGCCACGCCGACGGCCAGCTCCGCCACGAACGCTTCGCCGCCCACGCCGGCGAAACAACGACAGTGCATCCGACGCGGTAGCATCCGCCGTCCATGACGACGCGAAAGCCGACCGCCCCGCCGCCGCAGAACAACGTGCTCGGCACTCCACTCGTGCCCTGCAGCACCGAACCGATGACCGGGTTCTTCCGCGACGGCTGCTGCAACACCTCGCGCGCCGATGTCGGCGCCCACACCGTCTGCGCCGAGATGACCGCCGAGTTTCTGCACTTCAGCAAGGAAGCCAGCAACGACCTGTCGACGCCGCATCTCGAATTCGGCTTTCCCGGCCTGCGGGAAGGCGATCGCTGGTGCCTGTGCGCGCCGCGCTGGAAGGAAGCGATGGAAGCGGGCCACGCTCCCCGCGTCGTGCTCGAGTCGACGCATGCGCGCACGCTCGAGTTCGTGCCGCTCGCGATGCTGCAGCGTTACGCGATCCCCGGCTAGCGGGGCTTCGTTTCGACCGGCAAATCCGGCGGCGGCTCCGGCGGCTGCATCGTCGGCGGCAAGCCAAGGGCCTCGAGCACGGCGATCTTGACCGTCGGCGCGCACGTTCGCCCCAGCACGCGCGGCGAGCAACTCGCGTCGACGAACTGGCGCAAGACCATCTCCTGCAGCTTGTCGCGCATCATGCTGCGCACCCACGGCATGAACGGCGCCATCAGCAGTCGTTTCGCGAAGCCGATGTCCGCCTTGCGCATGCCCTCGTCGATCATCAAGTCGGTTACGGTGGCGATGGCCGCTTCGTCCGGCATCACCATCCCCCACGCACTCGTCTGTTGCCACGATCCGGGCAGTGCGAGTTCCGGCGTGTCGAGAGGCATTGCGGAGGCAACCGCCTTGGCCATCGCCGCGACCAGCTCCGGCGAAGCGTCGCCTTGCATGCGAAAGCCGGAACCGCCTCCGCTCCCTTCCGCGGCGAGGATCTTGCGATGCGCCTTGGCGAGGCACTCCAGGGTCTTCTCTCCGTCGCCGAGCAGTGGAGGCTCGGGGACGCCGACACACACGATCAGCGGCGCTGGCGGCGGCGCTTCGCCGACTATCGCGAACGCCGTGCGCACCCGCTCCCAGACGGCAACGGCTTCTTCGGCTGAGCCTTCCTCGACGGCGGCGACAGTGACCTGCTCGGCGCACCACAGCGAACGACCCTGCCAGAGCTCGTCGGTCGGCCGCGGTCTCCACTCGATCGACGAACACGCCGACAAGCTGAGGAGAAGCCACGGAAACAATCGGATGCACGCGCGCATTGGCATAGTGGTGTCCGCACTCCGCGGCCGCCAGCATGCGCCCCGCCCCTACCATGGATCCAGGAATGTTCCGACTGTTGCTCTGGCCTTCGGTGATCACGCTCGCCATCAGCCTCGTCCGGCTGACCAGCGAAGTGCAGGAATGGGTCACGACGGCATCCGGCGGGCGCGGCCTGCCGCTCGGCATTTCGTGGCTGATGCTCGTGTTCGGCGCCTGGTTCGGCCGCCGTCTCGCACGCAGCGGCTCGCTGCCGGTCAGGCAACGTGCCTGGGTGTGGCCGTTGGTCGCGATGCTGGCGATCGTCGGCACCGGCATCGTGATGGTGCGACCGCTGGTCGGGGCCGAACCCAGCGAGGCGACGTTCGCGGCGCTGCGCACCGCGGTGCTGTCGCTAGCCGCCGTCAGTGCGATGGGCGCCGTCGCGATGTTCTTCGTGTGGCCGCGGCTCGCCTTCACGCTGCTGCTCTACGCGGTGCTGGCGCGCGCCACCGTGGTCGCGATCACGTGGCTCGCGAAGAGCCAGGGCTGGGACACGCACTACACGAAGTTCGGGCCGATGGGCATGGAGCGCGATCCCGGAACGACGCTGCTCAGCGCGTGCATTGCGCAATTCGGCTTCTGGGTGCCACTGACGATCGTCGGCGGCACGCTCGCCGGCTGCCTGTTCGCCCGGCCGCGGAAGTGACAGAATCGCGGAGGTTCGGCTCCCGCTAGTCCGTCCGCCGCCCATGGAGAACTGCATGCCACTGCCCGCCTGCCTCCGTTCGTCGTTCGCCGTTGTTGCGTCGCTGTTCGCGGTCCCCCTCGCGGCGCAAGCGAAGCTGCCACCCAAGGGCAACGTGCGCCTGGTCGGCCGCATCGTCACGGTGCTGCAGGAAAGCGTGCCGGCGGCCGAAGTCTGGGTCACCGATCGCGCCGGCACGAAGCTCGGCCGCACGATCGCCGACGGCGACGGCTACTTCCAGGTGCCCCAACTGCCACCAACTGCGGCAACGGTGCACGCCAGCGCGGAACGCATGGCCACGGGCTGGTTGCCGATCGAGGCGCAGGGACTCGTGCGCGCCGCAACGCTGATGCTCGAAGACGCCGACCCGCTGCACGGGACGCTGCTGATGGCCGATGGCACGCCGGCCGCGCACGCCGCCGTACTGGTCTGCGCCGCCGAACGGCTCGAACCACCGTTCGACTGGTTCGCAGAAACGACAACCGACGCGAAGGGAGCCTGGACGCTGCCGGGTGCGCCGTTGCGGCCGTTGCTCGTGCGCGCCTTCGTGCCGGAACGGGCACTGATCGAGCAACGCATCGAGCGGAACCGCGCCGGCTCCGTGGACATGACGTTCGCTTCGGCGGTGATCAAACCTCGCCAGGTGCGCGTGCAGGATCCCACGGGCACGGCGAAGGTGACGGTGGAGAGCGTCATCGGCCCGGTGTACGGCCAACAGCCGCACCGCTGGCCTACTCCCGCCGTTCGAGTGGCGTGCGATGCGTCGGGGCTCGCGACGTTGTGGCCGTTGCCGGTGTCGCACGAAGTTCGCCTGCGCGTCGTTGACTTCGCCTGCATGCCGTTGGCGATTCCGTGCAAAGCCGGTGACGCCAGCGACCAGACGTTCGCGCTGACGCTTCTCGCACCGGAGGCGATCGCGCCAGTCACTCGCATTCGCGGTGTGCTGCTCGACGAACTTGGCGCACCGCTGGCGGGCGTCGAAGTCGTCGCAAAGGAAAGCGACCGGATCGGCGCGCCGACGACGAGCGGCGCCGATGGCACGTTTGTCCTCGAAGTGCCGGCGCGCCCCGGCGTGCTGTGCCACGTCGCCGTGCGTTCGCCGCAGCGAGTGCTGGCGGGTCGCGACATGGAGGTCACGGCGGATGGGGTTCCTTGGCAACGCATGCGCGTCACGCCCGAAGAGACCCTGCAGCTTGCGGCGGCGCCGGCCGGTGAGATTCGCGACACGCTGCATTTGCCGAACGGCACGCCGTTCGCCGCGGCGCGCGTGCAGATCGGTGCCGTAGAGACCGCGACCGATGCCGGTGGCCGGCTCGCTATCGCCGGCCTGCCTGAAGGCAGACACGTGTTGCTCGTGAGCAACTCGACGTGGGCTGGGCGAATCGAGGTGCAGATCGTCGCCGGCAAGGTGGCACGCGTCGATCCACTCACGTTCGCCGCCGCGGGCGAAGTCTTCGGCGTCGTCACCGACGCCAACGGGCAACCGGCACCGGGTATCCAGGTGCTCGTGCAGACCGACCGCCAGCAGAAGCGAGTGCGTGGGCTGGGCCTTCGGGTCGCCAGCTTCAACAACAAGCCGACTCTGACGGACCGGCGAGGCCGCTACCGAATCACGCAACTCGCCGAGGGCGACTGGGCCTTCCTGCCCCACGACGGCACCCTCGATCCGCGCAAGCAACCCCTTCCCACGCCGCAGAACATCCACAACGGCGCCCGCCTCAAGGTCGACCTTCGCATCGAACAGTGACCGCGCAAATCAGTGGTGCTCGTGCACCAGCTCGCACGCTTCGTAGACCGGGCCTTCGACGCAGGTCTTCGAGTACGGCCACCCTTTGAAGCGCGGCCCCTGCACCTTCACCGTGCAGCCGTTGCAGACGCCGTAGCCGCAGGCCATGTAGGTCTCCAGGCTGAGGAAGCAGCGCAGGCCACGCCGTTCGCACAGGGCAGCGACCGCTTCCATCATGCGATCGGGCCCGCAGCAGAAGACCACTTCGCCGGTCTTCACCACGCCGCGCGCCAGCAGATCATCGAGCAGTGTCGTGACGAGGCCATGGAAGCCGTGGCTGCCATCGTCGGTCGAAGCGAACAGCCGCACGAGGTTCTGCAAGTCGTCGATGCCCGACAGCATCGCACGCGTGCGCCCACCGAACAGGAGGCGCAGATCGCGACCTTGCGCCTTCGCTTCGCGGGCCAGCAGCAAGAACGGAGCAAGGCCGACGCCGCCGGCGATGCACACCGGATCCTTGATGTCGCGCGGGAACGGCTGGCCGAACGGTCCGTTCAGCACGACGCCTTCGCCCGGGCTCAGGTCGCACAGCGCGCGCGTTCCCTCACCCACCGGTTTGATCAGGAAGCTGCCCCACGAACCGTCAGCAGCGCGGTCGTAGAGCGAGAACGGGCGCGGCAACTGCACCGGCCAGCGACGCTCGGTGCGCAGCATGTAGAACTGGCCGGGCAGCGTGGCGGGGATCGGGCCGTTCACCTCGATGGCGAACGAACCACCGCCGAGGTCGCGCCTGGCGCGCAGGGTGTGGACGCGGGTCTGCATTGGACGGCGCGGAGCATAACGACGACCGCGCGACGTTCCCGTTCAAACGGGGGCCGGTTCGCGTTCCCGCTGCTGCTCGCTCGCGACCGGCGCCGCCACATTGGGGGCGCGGCAGCGCAG
The DNA here is from genome assembly GCA_005776475.1 of Planctomycetia bacterium. Classification (GTDB taxonomy): domain Bacteria; phylum Planctomycetota; class UBA1135; order UBA1135; family UBA2386; genus UBA2386. Next base: position 1,472 of record SXPB01000023.1, on the reverse strand, counting down.
CGTGACGATCGGGATCTCCGGCGGCGCATCGATGCGCAGCGGCAACACCGTCATGCCGACGCCGCGACCGACGTAGAGCCGACAGTCGTTCTCGACGAACCAGCCGCGCTCGTAGCCGAAGCGGCTGTGATGGATCGGGGCCCAGCCGCCGATGCGGACCTGCCCGCCGTGCGTGTGCCCCGACAAGGTCAGATCGACGTCGACCGCCGCCGCTTCGAAGAAGAAGTCCGGATGGTGCGCCAGCAGCAACGCCGTTTCGCCGACTCGCCGCCCGCGCAGCGCCTGCGCCAGGTCGGGTTCGCCTTCGGTGAGGTCGTCGACGCCGCACAGCCACAGCGAGCCGCCGCCGTGTTCGATCCGGCAGCCGCGATTCATCAGCACCTCGACGCCGTTCTCCTGCAGGAACGCCTGCCACAGACTGATGTCCGGGCCGAAGAAGTGGTCGTGGTTGCCTGGCACCGCGAACATGCCGTAGCGCGGCCGCAGCACCCGCAGCGCCTTCCTGAACAGCAGGATCTCGCGATCGCGCGTGTTGATCAGGTCGCCACCGAACAACACGAGGTCGGGCGACGCCGCCTGGATGCGTTCGAACACGGCCACCAGGTCGTCTTCCCCGAGGAAGCTGCCCGCGTGCACATCGGACACGAACGCGATGCGCAGGCCGTCGAGGCCGCGCACACCCTTGCGCAGCCACAGCGTGAGCTCCGGCAGTTCGAGACGCCGGTGGATGCGGCGATGGATCCAGTGCCCGATCGGCAACCGGTCGAGGCCACGATTCACGGACGCCAAGGCCATCGCCAGCATGCGGCGCCACCAGGAGCGCTTGCCCGACAACGGTCCACGCGGGGTCGGCGCGCGGCGCGCGCCGGAGGAGTTGCCGCTCACGCGCGATCGCTCCTGTCGGCCGCGAGCGGCGTCTGCAGCCGATTGAACAACGTGCGCACACCGATGCCGAGCATGTCGGCGGTGCGCGTGCGGTTGCCGCCGCAGTGCGCCAGCGTTGCCGCGACCAGGTCGGACTCGACGTCGGCGAGCTTCTTGCCGACGAGAGCGCGAATCGGATCGGCCGCCGGCAACAGCACCACCGTGCGCTCCACGGGAGCGGCGCCGTCCGCACCGATCCACCGTTGCACCATGTCGCCGGTCACGATTTCGCCGTCGCAGAGCAGGCCGATCCGCTGCACGACGTTCTGCAATTCGCGCACGTTGCCGGGCCAGTTGGCCGCTCGCAGCGTCAGTTCCGCCGCAGCGTCGAACACGAGCCCGGCGCGCAGGAAGTGGCGGGCCAGCGGCAGGATGTCGTCCGGGCGTTCGCGCAGCGACGGCAACGCGATCGGCACCACGTTGAGCCGCCACAGCAGATCGGCGCGGAAGCGGCCACGGGCGACTTCTTGTTCGAGGTCGCGGTTGGTCGCGGCGACGACGCGCACGTCGACGCGCATCGTGCGATTGCCGCCGACGCGCTCGAACTC
>SXPB01000191.1 GCA_005776475.1 Planctomycetia bacterium | reverse complement strand
GGCTGAAGTGTGCGAAGCGGGGCGAAGCAAGCGCGCCACGCATCACCTACCAGCGCGACCTGGCGAAGGGCAGCCGGACCCGCGGCAGCATCAGCAAGCTGCCTTCGATCGGGTGGAGCTACCAGGAGGGCGAACCGACCGGGTCGATGACGACCGCCGGCATCTCGGGCCTGTCCTTGTGCACGTCGGCACTGCGACTGCAGAAGAAGGGCAACCCGAAGCTGCTCGCGGATGCCGATGCCGCGGTGCGCGGCGCGTTCCTCTGGCTGGAGCAGAACTTCAGCGTCCGCCACAATCCCGGCCCGCACGGCAGCCGGTCACACTGGCAGCTGTACTACCTGTACGGCCTCGAACGCGCCTGCGAACTGAACCAGGTCGCCCTGCTCGCCGACCGCGACTGGTACTTCGAAGGCGCGCTCCGCCTCTGCTCCGAGCAGCGCGCCGACGGCACCTGGGGCAGCTGGGTCGACACTGCGTTCGGCCTGCTGTTCCTGAAGAAGACGGCGCTGCCCGCGGTCACCGGTCGTTGACAGGTGAGGCACAGTGCCGCCCTGCCAACGCCAGGATCGTGAACGCGCACGGGGACCACGGGCGCACCACGCGGCCTGCCGATAGCGTTCCCGACGATGTCCGAGATCACGATCCGCCCGTTCCGGCCCGGCGACGAAGCCGGTGTGCTCGCCGGGCACAACCAGATCTTCCCGCCACGGTCGCGTGCGCATTGGGACTGGAAGTTCCGCGACAACCCCACGGGCCAGGTGCACATCATGGTCGCCGAGCACGCGACGGCCGGGCTCGTCGGGGCCTACGTGACGCTGCCGACGCACTACACGATCGAAGGGCGGCGACGCATCGTCGGCCAGTGCGTCGACCTGTGGGTGTTGCCCGAACACCGGCGCGCCGGGCCGCGGCCGGGGCTGTTCGTGAACCTGGCCTTGGCGCACTACGAAGCGTGGGGCGGCAAGGGCGAACTGCAGAACTCGTTCCACCACGGCTGGCCGATCGCGACGTGGCGCATCGGCCAGAAATACCTGCGCTACGAAATGGTGCGCGACTGGGACTTCCTGTTCCGTGAGATGACGCCCGGTGGGTTCCCGGTGCGCCCGACGAGCGAGCAACTGGTCGTGCGCCCGGTGTCACGCTTCGACGCCGACGTCGATGCGTTGTGGGCGGCGTTCGCGCCGACGACCCAACTGGCGACGATCCGCGACCAGCGCTACCTCAACTGGCGCTACGCCGACGCGCACGATGCGCGCTACGAACTGTGCGAGTGCCGCGAAGTGCGCACCGGCAAGCTGCGGGGCATCGCGGTGCTGCGCCACACCGAGCTCGTGGTGCCAAACACGTTCTACATCGTGGATTGGCTGGTGCCCGCCGAGGACGCCGACACCACCTTGGCGCTGATTGCGCACGCGGAAATGCGCGCGTCCGCCCTCGGGGCCGCCGCGCTGGCGACGCTCTTCCAGCACCGCGATCCGCGCTTCCTGCAGTTCCAACGGCTCGGATTCCTGGTCTACGGCACGGCCTACTTTCAGGTCGTCATCCCGTTCGACACGCACGACTCCTACTTCTACCGCGAGCAGTGGTACCACACGCTCGGCGACTCCGACATCGTCTGAGCGAGCGCGGCGGCGCTCACTTCTTCGGTTTCTGCGCCGGCGCTTCTTCGACGAGTTCCACGGTCTCCACGGCTTCCGCGGCTTCCGCGGCTTCGAGCCTTGGCATGAACAGCGGGCCAATCAACGTCGCGGCGTGGCCGACGGCATCGCGGGCCCGGCCGAGATCGACCGAATAGACAAGGTCGCCGCGATCGCGCTTCTTCTCGACCCGCTTCAGGATCGGCAGCGCGCCCCGCAACGTCGGCTCCTTGCGCAAACGCTCGAGCCACGCGTCGGCGGCGCGCTCGGAAACGGCAACACCTTCGCCTTCCTTGGTGTGGCGCAACACGCCTTCGAAGCCGAGGTGCGGATCGTCCGGGTCACCGAGCACCACCAGGCGCAGGCACAGGAACGTCGGCTCTTCGCCTTCGGCCCAGACCGCGTCCGGGAACAGCTTGCCGAGCGCGTTCTTCTTGATCTCCGGCGCAGTGACGTCGAACACGAACCAGGCGAGCTGGTCCTTGCGGCCGGACAGCAGCGACATCACGTCCGCGCACGGCATGCCGGTGTGCGGCTTGCCTTCCAGCACCGGCCGCACGAGCGACTCTTCCCCTTCCACCAGGAGCTCCGGCCGCGGCTGCACGATCAGGATCGGGCGATGCTGCCGTCGCAGCACCTCGTAGCCACCGATCGAGTCCGCTTCCGAATTCTGGCGCACCCTGTCCGCCGGCTTCAACGCCGTGTTGCCCTCGAACACGACGACTTCGCGAGGTCGCACGCGGCCGGCTTCGTCGGCCAGCAGGACGCCGACCATCGTGATGCGATCGAGCGACGCGATCGGGAAGCCGACTTCCTTCTCCATCTGCTTGAAGACGAGCTTCAACGCCGACACTTCGAGCTCGTCCCAGATGCCGCGCTCGCGCATCGCCAGGAGGTCGGCGTGCACGACCAGGCGGTGGTCGTCCGGCAGGAACGATTTGCCCGTGAGCGCGGGCCTGGTCTCCTGCGCCGCGCCGATTGAGGAGAACAGACAGATCGCCAGCAGGGAATGCTTCATGACACCTCAGGGACGGGCCTACGTCCCGGCGGCAGAATATTGGCGCACTGCTGCGAACACCATCATCCCAGGCTGAACCAGATCGTGGCGCCGAGCGATCCGATCACGATGACCAGCGCCAACAGCACGAGCCAGCCCGGCTGCCGGCGTGCGGGTTCGGACGGGGCATTCGGCGGAACGCTCACGAGCGCGTGCTCCCGAACAGGACCAGCCCCAGCGCGCCGAACACGATCGTCGGCGTCCACGCCGCGACGATCGGATGCAACTGGCCTTGTTGGCCCAGGCTCTGGCAGGTCAGGTCCGCAAGCATGTAGCCACCACACAGCCCGATCGCCATCAACACGCGCTCGATCCGGCTGCCACGTTCGAAGTGAACGGCCAACGGTAGCACGAGCAGCAGCAACAACAGGTTCGCAAGCGGCCAACTGATGTGCCGGTGCAGCGCCAGCCGGATGTCGGGTTGGTTCGGACGCGCGTGCACCATCTCCAGCAGGTCCGAGTACGACAGGGTCTCGGGGTCGATCGTGTCGCGCCCCTTCTGCAGCAACACGAGCGGCGTCAGGTCGGGACGCCCCAACCACTCCTGTGGCTCGCGACCATCCCGACGCCTTGCCAAACCGTCCTTCAGTCGCCAGTCCTTCCGCTGCTCGTCCCAGTGCGCCTCCGTGGCCGTGACGATGACCGCATCTGCCGCCAAGGTGCCTTGCGCCAGCATGTGCACGGTACGCAGGTGCTGCTGCACCGGATGGAACTCGCGCACGTAGAAGAACTCATCGACGTCGCCGCGCCGTTCGTCGACCAACACCTTCACCAGGGGATCGCCCTTGGCCAGGAACGCATCGGCGTTGGCGATGTCGGCGCCGACGTGCGGGATCACCCACTGCCAGCACGATGCCATGCCGCCGGCGGCGAGCCCACCGAGCAGCAGGATCGGCAGCAACACGCGGTGGATGCTGCGCCCGACGAACAGCATCGGCACGACTTCATTGGCGTGCTGCAGGCGTGCCACGGCGAACATGCCGGCGATCGCGATCGCAAACGGCGTCACCGTGGTGAACAGCACGGGCGACAACTTCGCGTAGTAGACCAGCAGGAACCAGGCCATCTCGGTACCGCTCAGGTTCTTCTCGGCGGCGCGCTCGGCGAGTTCGGGCAGGAACCGCAGCAGGTGGCTCAGCACGGACACGAACAGGAAGAACAGGAGCGCCGCGGCGAAGGCGCCGAGCGTGATGCGGAACACGTAGCGATCGAGACGCTTCATCGGCGCAACTGCCTCCAGCACAGCGGCACGCCGAACAGCAGCAACAGCCCGAGCGGCAGCAGGCCCACCAGCGGCTCCCGCGTCGTCAGCAGCAACCGCGCGCCCAGCACTTCGCCGAGGTAGAACAAGCCGAGCGGCACGAGCGACATCACCAGGGCGACGACGCGCCCGCGGTCGCGGGCCAGCTCGGCGATGCAGAAGCCGATCGGCGCCAGCATCAGCGGCATCAGCGAGAACGCGATGCGCCGGAGCAGCGAGTACACCGCTTCGTGCGGCCGGCGGTGCACACCCTTCATCACTTCGGCGAGCAATTGGTCGCTGCGCAGGTCGTCGTCGCGTTCATCGCGCCGATCGCGGCTCGACAAGCCGTCGAAGGACATCGTCGCCTGCCACGACTGGAACGGTGCATCACCGCTGATCGGATCGTGGATGCCCTCGAACCGGATGGTCACCATCGGCGAGTCCTTCTCGATGGGCATCGACACCCGATCGACGAACAGGATCGGGGACAACTTCTCTTCCGGCGGTTCGGGGCAGTAGATCGTGCACCCGTAGAACTCACCCCGCTGCACGTCGCGGTCGGAGAACGTCATCAAGTAGTCGGAGTTCGGCAGCCGGATGCGGTCGCCGCCGAGGTTCATGCTCAGGAACGCGTTGCGCATCGCCTCCGGGATGACTCGATACTTGGCGAAGTGCACGGTCGGAATCGCGTAATGCAGCGCAAACGAACCGAGCGCACAGAGCACGAGGCCGACCAACACCGCGGCGAGCATCGGCACGCGCGGCGAGATGCCGGCCGCCCGGATCGCCGTCAGTTCCCGGTCCATCGCTGCCCGCGTGAACGTCAACACCACCGCGATCAGGAACGAGATGGTCAGCAGGTGCTGGAACGAATCGAGCGCGAACAGCACCACGATCAGCACGGCGTCGAACGGATCGCCACCCTGCGACTTCTGGATGCCGCGGTAGACCAGCGAGGTCAGCACGACCGCGAACAACACCAGGAAGGTGATCCCGACGTTGATCGTCAGTTCCTTCAGGTAGTATCGGTGCAGCTTCCACATCGCGCCGCCCCATGGTTCCGCATCGCCCGACGCAGGGCAACGATTCGCTGGCTCATTCCGAAGCACTCGTGTGCGGCAAAGCCACGGCAGCAGCGGATCCGTGCATCGCCACAGCACTCGCCGACCTGTTGGCGCACGACGTGGCAGCGTGGAGCCAGCGCGGACTCTCGGTGGTCAAGCAGCGCACCGTGCGCAGCGTGTTCCGTGGCTCGCTCGGCAACGTGCCGGTGCACGTGAAGGTGTTTCGCGCCGACACGCTGGCGGACCATGTGCGCGACTGGCTGCGCGCGGCGCGCGGCAGCAAGGAAGCGGACAACCTCGGCAAGGCGCGCGCGCTGGGACTGCCCGTGGTGGAGCCGTTGGCGCACGGTTTCGCGGTCGACGACAACCGTCGGCTGAGTTTCGTCGTGACCCGGAGCGTGGCCGGCCAACCGTTCCGGTTCGATCTCGACGCCAAGGTGCAGCACGCCGTCGGTCGGCTGCTGCGGCGCGTGCACGACCTCGGCGTGCGGCTCGGCGACCTGCATCCGGGCAACCTGCTCGTTGCCGACGACGGGGCCCCGCACCTGCTCGACCTCACCACCATGGCCCATGGCGGTGAACCCAGCCTCGTGCAACGCGCGCGCGACCTCGCCTTCTTCTGCCAGGAACTCGACGGCGGCGCGCTCGATCCGGGCGCCCGCGACCTGCTCGCCGGCTACGGCGCCGAAGGTGCCCTGCCCGACGTGTTCCAGCGGGAACTGACGTTCGCGACGCGCCGTTGGCGCGCGGCGGCGTTGCCGACGTTCGGCCGGCGCGCCCACCGTTCGTGCAAGCACACCGAAGTCCCCCCGCGCCGCCGCAGCGTGCCGCGGTGGCACTGGCACCTGCCCGGCGACTGCGCCGAGCGACGCGAGGCGTGCGAACGCTTCGCCGCCGCCCCGCCGGCCGCGGACAAGACTGGGCGCCGCGGTGCAGTGTGGCTCACCGACACGTTGGTGGTGAAGCAGCGCGAGGCCGCGAAGGCCCAACACCTGTGGCGCGCCAGCTACTGGCTCACCTTCGCGCGCGTGCCGATCGCCGCGCCGGTGGCGTTGCGGCTGCACGGCGGGCTCGGGTTCGTGTTCTGCGCGCGGATCCAGGCGCCGTCCCTGGCCGCCGAACTGGCCGCGGGCCCGCTGCCGCCTGGCCGCGTCGCCGCGATTGCCCGCCGGCTCGGCGAGGCCGTTGGGCGGTTGCATGCGCACGGGCTCGGCAACCGCGACCTGAAGTTCGACAACCTGGTGCGCGATCCGCACACCGGCGAAATCTGCATGGTCGATCTCGACGGCGTGCGCCGCCGTTCGGCCGGTGAGGCGCGTGGACGTGGCAACGACCTCGGCCGCTTGCTCGCGGCGTTCCGCGGCGCCGGGTCACCGGGTGGCAGTGCGACCGTGCGCACGTTCTTGCGCGCCTACCTGCGCGCCCACCACCGGCTGCTGCAGGAAGTGCCGCTGCGGCGTTTGCTGCGCGCGGCCGAACACCGCGCCGGCGAGTGGGCCTCGGCCCATCGCTGACGCGGCCCGCTCAGGCGAACTGCATCGCGGCGAGCCGATTGCGCAGCGCTTCGCCGCCGCCATCGAGCACGTCGAACATCTTGCCGTCGCGGTAGTGGCGCTCGACGTGGTACTCGACCACGTAGCCAAAGCCGCCGAGGATCTGGATGCCCTCGTCGGCCGCCGCCACCATCGCATCGACCGCCATCAGGCGCGCGCCGATCGCGGCTTCGGTGGCGTCCTGGCCGAGATCGGCCACGCGCGCTGCGTGCCACGCCAGGTGCCGCGCCGCATCCGCCGCCCGCCGCGCTTCGACGAGCTTGCGCTGCACGGCTTCCTGCACCAGCAACGGCTTGCCGAAGGCGATGCGTTCGGCGGCGTGCTTGCGGGCGACGGTGATCGAGCCCTGCGCACCACCGACCGCGGTCGCCGCGGTGCCGATCCAACCGGCGACCTGCGCCTTCCGGATCGCGGCAATCGCCGCGGCGCCGGTTGCGACCACGGTCGCCTGGCTGTTGGCGAACGTCACCGCGGTGCACGCCGCGCTGGCGAGGCCGAGCGCGAGAAGGGGCGTGCGCTCGATCGCAGTCGCCGCGACCACGGCGAGCACCGGGGCACCGTTCTCGACCGCCGCGACCACGAACTGCGTCGCTTCGCCACCGCCGACGACCACGCGCGCGCGACCGCTGATGCGACCGCTGGCGAGCACGAGGCCATGTTCGGGGCCGACGAACGCTGCCTTCTCGGCACCGCCGACGACGTCGCCGACCTGCGCCGCGGCGGCCGCTTCGAGCGCCAATGCGCTCTGCACCTGGCCGATCCACAGGGCTGCCAGCGAGCTGCTGTGCATGCCAACCGCTTCGAGCGCGGCGACGAACGGCACGAGCCCCATGCCAGCGCCGCCTGCCTCTTCGCCGACGCAGAGTCCGAACACGCCGAGCTCGGCGAGGCCGGCGAACTCGTCGGCGGCGTAGGTGCGATGCTCGTCGTGTTCCTGCGCCTTGCCGGCGACGACGTCCGCGACGTACTTGCGGACGGTGTCGACGATCATCTCCTGGTCTTCACTGAGTTGCAGGTTGTGCATGCGATCTCCGAGGTTCAACGACCTCCCTCCCAGTAGTAGAGGAAACGAGGTCCGGTCGATTGGGTCAGCAGCGCGTCGATGCCGCGCACGTTGGGCTCGCGCGAGAAGGCGCCGAACAGCAGGTCGCCGAGGCCGGGCCGGCGGCGCGCCTCGACGATCGTCACCGGCTTGCCGAGGGCGCCGGCGAACCACGAACGCACCGTCTCGTGATCGCCGATGTCGTCGACGAGGCCGAGTTCCTTCGCCTGCTTCGCGGTGAACACAGCACCGGTGGCGGCGCGCAGGACCCCGTCGCGATCGAGCCCTGGGCGGCCTTCGTCGACGACGTCGACGAACTGGTCGAGCAGCTCGTCGACGATCGACGTCAGCATGCGGCGCTCTTCGGGCTCCATCGCCCGCGTCGGCGACAGCATGTCCTTCCACGGCGTGCGGTCGGACTTGATCGCGACCTGGTCGACGCCGAGCTTCTTCGCGGCTTCGGCGAAGTTCCAGGCGCTCATGATGACGCCGATGCTGCCGGTGATCGTCGAACGGCGGGCGACGATGTGTTCGGCGCCGACGGCGATGTAGTAGCCACCCGAAGCGGCGATGTCGCCGAACAGCGCCACCACCTTCTTGTCCGGGTTCTCCTTGCGGAACGTGCGCACCAGCTGCCACGCCTCATCGGAGTCGGTGACGCCGCCGCCAGGCGAATCGATGTAGAGCAACACGCCGAGCACCGCGTCGTCGGTCGCCGCCGCCCGCAGGCCGCGGCGCAGGTTCGACACGGTGCCGCCGCTGGCGCCGAGCACCGGATTGCTGCTTTCGGCGATCGCGCCGCGAATGCCGATCTGCAGGATCTTGTCGTTGCCGCCACGCGGGCCGGCGACGTGCACTTCGTCCCACGCCACCCCATCGGCGTCGGCCGACAAGCCGGCGCCCGCGAGGCTGCCGACGCTCACCAGCAACAGCAGCACGTTCAATCCCGCCGAAGCAAACAGCAGGATGCCGAGAAAGATCGCGACGAAGAACGCGACACCGCGCGCCTCGCGCGGGGCCGGAGCGGGCGCTGGCCAACCGGGCCATTGCGGCGCTTGCGGCGGCACTCCGGGCGGTGGCGTGCTGCCCGGCAAGTTGGGTGGGATCGAGCTCATGCGGGAGCCATCAGCCCGCGGGCGATGACGAGACGCTGGATGTCGGTGGCGCCTTCGTAGATCTCGGTGATGCGGGCGTCGCGCAGGATTCGTTCGGCGGCATTGCTGCCGTCGACACCGGCCTGACCCAGCACCGACACCGCCGCGCGCGCCGCGCGGTTGGCGAGCCGCGACGCGCACAGTTTGGCCATCGCCGCTTCGGTGCTGCAGCGCACGCCCTGGTCGCGCAACAACGCCGCGCGCCAGGTGAGGAAGCGGTAGGCGTCGAGTTCAGCCGCGAGATCGGCCAGCGTCCACTGTTCGGGTTGCGTCGCTGTCGAGCGACCCTTCGCATCGAGCTGGCCGGCGAGGTGCGTGCGGATCAACTCGATCGCCGCGCGCGCGATGCCGAGCGACTGCGACGCGATGCCGAGGCGACCGCCGTCGAGCGTGTCGAGCGCGATGGTGAAGCCAGTGCCTTCCTTGTCGATCAGGCAGTCGGCGGGGACCTTCACGTTCTCGCACACGATCTCGGTGGTCGGCGAACCGCGCAGACCGAGCTTGCGCTCCTTCTTGCCGACGCTGACGCCGGGCCAGTCGCGCTCGACGACGAACGCCGAGATGCCCTTCACGCGGTCAGGGCCGGTGCGCGCGAAGATCACGAACAACTTCGCTTCGCTGCCGGTCGTGATCCACAGCTTGGCGCCGTTCATCACGTAGTGGTCGCCGTTCTTCTTCGCTTCGCAGCGCAGCGCCGCGGCGTCGGAACCGGAGAACGCTTCCGACAGGCAGTAGGCGCCGAGCCATTCGCCGGTCACCAGCTTCGGGAACCAACGCCGCTTCTGCGCATCGGTGCACCACTTGCCGAGCAGCGAGTTCACCAGCGAGTTGTGCACGCTGATGGTGACGCCGGTCGACGCGCACACCGCGTTGATCTCCTCGAGCATCACGCAGCTGGCGAGGTTGCCCATCGCCGAACCGCCGTATTCCTTGGCGACCGTCGTGCGCAACAATCCGAGCTTGGCCGCGGCCTGCACCGCATCGCCGGGGAACTTCACTTCCGCGTCGTAGCGGGCGGCGCCGCCGAGCTTCTGCGCGTAGTCGCGAACGAAGTCGCGGAACTCCTGCAGAGTCGGCGACAACTGGAAGTCGGTGACTTGGGGCTGGGAGGTCATCGTCGTGATTCCGGTTCGTGGATGGCGGCACTCGGGTGCGGCTCAGTACGAGTAGAAGCCCTTCTTGGTCTTGCGGCCAAGGTGGCCGGCGGCAACCAGGCGGCGCAGCAATGGACAGGCCCGGTACTTGTCGTCGCCGAGCCCGTCCTTGAGGACGTCGAGGATCGACACGCACACGTCGAGGCCGATGAAGTCGGCGAGCGTCAGCGGCCCCATCGGGTGGTTCATGCCGAGCT
>SXPB01000022.1 GCA_005776475.1 Planctomycetia bacterium | reverse complement strand
TTGAACAGCTCGCCCGCCTCCATGGTGTTCCAGCCGTAGTTGCCGCCCTTCACCAGGCGATCGACTTCTTCGAGGCGGTTCTGGCCGACGTCGCCACACCACAGGTCGCCGGTTTCGCGGTCGAACGTGATGCGCCACGGAGTGCGCACGCCGTAGCACCAGATCTCACCTAGGGCCTCCGGCTTGCCGACGAACGGATTGTCGGCCGGGATCGCAAACGGCTTGTCCTTGCTCGCGGCGCGCACGTCGATGCGCAACACCTTGCCGAGCAGCGTCGTGAGCGACTGGCTGTTGCCGTACGGATCGTTGGCCGCACCGCCGTCACCGAGCGCGATGTAGAGCATCTGGTCCGGACCGAACTCGATGGTGCCGCCGTTGTGGTTGCCGAACGGTTGGAAGATCTCGAGCACGCGCAGCTCCGTCGCAAGATCGACGACCGCACCCGCTTCGCCCTTCTTCGCCGTGAAGCGCGACACGACCGACTGCCGGTTGCTCTTCGCCTCCTTGCCGTTGCCCATCACGCCTTTGCGGACCTCGATCTTCTCGCTCCAGTAAGTCCACACGTGGCCGTTCTCGGCGTAGGCCGGATCGAACGCAAACCCGAGCAGCCCTTCCTCCCAATTGTCGAGGAACACTCGCTGGCTCATGTCGAGGAACACATGGCGCGCCGCGCTCTTGCCGTCGCGTGCGATCGCGAACACGTGGCCCGGCTGCGTCACCACGTAGGAGTTGCCCGGATCGGTCGCCGTGAACGCGACGAACAGCGGCCGGTCGAACCCAGCCTGCGCCGGGAACGCGTCGACGTACTCGATCGCCGGGCCTGCAGGCAGCGCCGGCGGCTCGTCGCCGTCCTGGGCAATGAGCGGGGCAAACGAAGCGAAGAACAGGAACGTCGTCGGGAAGCAGCGCATGCGGTGGGCGCGGATTACGGCGCCGACGGGCCCGGCGCACAAGCCCGGAGCCCAGGTTCTGCGCGGCGCCGGCAGTTCAGCCCTTCTTCCAGACCTTGTCTTTGCGATTGCCCCCGGACACCAGGTAGGCGATCAGGTCGCGCACTTCATCCTCGTTCATCAGCCCAATTGTCGCCGGCGGCATCATCGACACCTGCGACGGTTCGAGACTCTCGATGGCGCCGGTCTTCAGTTTGGTGAGCACGGCCAGGTTGTAGGGATCGACCGCGATCGCGGTCTCGTCGGCATTGCGGTAGATGAGGCGGCCGTAGAGCACCTTGCCGTCCTTCGTCACCACCTTGCTGGCCTGGTACTGCTCCGAGATCGACTGGCTCGGCTCGCAGATCGCGACCAGGATGTCACGGATCGAGTACCGCTTGCCGAGCGAACCAAGGTCGGGGCCCGAGTACCCACCCGTGCCCTGGAAGCGATGGCAGGCGACACACCGGCCCGCCGAGTACATCTGTTTGCCGTTCTCGAAGTCGCGGCCGGCGAGCTCCCCGCCGAACAGTGCGCCCGCGGTCTCCGTGGTCCACCCACCGGGCGGCCCTTTGGGCATCGGCAGCGAGCCGAGATCGACGGTCGCGATGTCGCCGAGCAACCACGAGACTGCGGCGGCATCCTCTTTGGTCAGGTGCGTGATCGCGTCGTCGCGAATGGCCCGGATGTAGCCGGCGAAGCTCTTGCCGCCGTCGCGCTGCAACGCCTCGGCAAGCCACCCGAAGTAGTACTTGCGGTGTTCGAGCGTCCACCCGGACTGCACCCGCCGGATCGAGTAGGCGTAGTGGATGTTCTGGGTGTTCGGCGTGTTGGCCATCGTCTTCAGGATGACTTCGCCGTACTCGTGCCGCGCCAACATCGCCTTGTCGTAGGCAAGTGCCTTGGTCGTGGCGCTCTTCATCAGCGCGACGGTCTTCTCGACGACACGCGGCGCGTCCAGGTGGCTGAGCACGCGGCAAAGCTCGGCATCGAGGCGCTCGTCGTTGGCGGGATAGAACGCATCCAACCGCGCGGTGACGGCGGCCACGTCCTCCGGGGTGGGTGGCGCGAGCCGCAGGAAACACAGCGCATACGCGCGCAGCAGCGCCAGCTTGTCGTCCACCGTCAGGCGATCGAACGGCACCGCGTTGAGTTTCTGCAGCACCTGGCTCGTCAGCGACTTCGCACCGTGCCGGCACAGGGCGATGGACGCGTAGATGATGGCGCGCGGCTCCGTCGTCGCCAACACCTTCTCCTGCCACAGCGCCACGTCCTGGTTCTCGATCGCCAGTCGCGCCGCATACCGGATGCTGCGATCGGCATGCGACAAGTGCGGCCAGGCCTGCTCGATCGCGGCCGCGCCGAACCGGTTGCTGCCATGGAAGGCTTCGAGCGAGCGCCGCAGGTCGCGCATCGGCTGGTTCGCGACGAGTCGCTTCTCCTGCGCATCGCTCGCCGGCCCCGTGTAACGCACGCGGTAGAGCTTCGAATCGGTGTTGCGACCACCCACCAGGAAGTACATGTGCCCATCCGGCCCAAACCGCATCGCCGAGATGTTCAGCGGCGATCCCGTCAGGAACTCCGTCGCGGTCCCGGTGTAGCTCGAGCCGTCCTCTTCCATGTCGAGCGTGTAGATGGTCCCGAAGGTCCAATCACACAGGAACAGTTTGTCCCGGTAGTTGCCCGGGTAGTTGGACGGATAGCCGAACGCGATGCCCGTCGGTGAACCCGGCCCGAGATTGGCGACGGCACCATTGCTGTCGGCGAAGTACTCCGCCCACTTGCCCGATCCGGCCCGCGAGCCGAACTCGGATGCCGACGTCACGTGGTTGACGCGGGTGGGGCGATACCACGGGCTGCCGATGTCGAACTCGAGGTCCGAGTCGTAGGTGAACAACTCGCCTTCGCGGTTGATCGCGAGATCGACGGAGTTGCGCAGCCCCGAGGCGACCACCGTCCAGTCCTTGCCGTCGGGCGAGATCCGACTGATCCAGCCGCAGGGCGCTTCGATGCCGACCGCGTGCCCCATCGGATCGTGCATCGCCGGCAACAGCGAATCGAGTTTCCACACCGGCGGCTGCAGGCTCGGCACTCCCGGCGGCACGCGCGAATGGTCACCGGAGACCAGGTACAGCCCCTTCTGGTCTTCGGTCAGGATGATCGAGTGGGCCGAGTGCTCGTAGCCCATCGCCAGTTCCTTGATGCGCGTGAACTCGTCGTACTGGTCGTCGCCATCCGTGTCGCGGCAGCGGTAGAAGCCCTTCATCGACGACATGTAGAGACTGTCGAAGGCGTAGAGGAAGCCGAGCGCGCCGCCGACCGTGCGCTTGCCCCACGGCACCGGCTCGTACGGAAAACCCGGCAGGCTCTCGACCTTGATCGAGTCGGCCGGCGCGCCTTCCTTGGCGAGCGTGACGCGGAAGACGCCCTGGCTGTCCTGGTCGGAGACGATCAGCCGGCCCTTCGGGTCGAACGCCATCGCCACCCACGAGCCCTGCGAAGTGGGCACGGAGTAGAGCACTTCGACATCGAAGCCGCGGCGCACGCGGATCTGGGTGTCGACATCGAGCACGTAGTCGTCGACCGCGACCTCGGGTGTGGCGCGGCCAGACAGCACGTAGGCGAGAGCTGCGATCAGCAGCAGCGCGAGGACGAGGGCGTTCTTCAAGGGAGATGCGAGGGGTTGGAGGCGACCAACGTCGATCAGCGCAGCCAGCGTATTGCCCGTCCCGACGATACCCACGCGTCGAATCGGGCAGCCCCTGGAGCCAGCCGCCGCCGAACGCCAAGATGCGGCGATGCTCGCCATCGCTGGGCTCCGCAAGACCTACGGCTCCTTCGTCGCGCTGCACGGGCTCGACCTCGCCATCGCGCCGGGCGAGATCCTCGCGCTGCTCGGGCCCAACGGTGCGGGCAAGTCGACGGCCGTGAAGTGCCTGGTCGGCCTGTTGCGTCCCGACCAGGGCAGCGTGCACATCGCCGGCGTCGACGCGTTGGCCGACCCGGCCCGCGCCCGGCGCCTGCTCGGCTACCTGCCCGAAGTGGCGCGGCTGCACGAGGTGCTGACGCCGTGGGAGTTCCTGCTGCTGAAGGGCCGCCTGTTCGACGTGCCCGATGCGACCATTCGCCAACGCGGCGAACGCCTGCTCGCGGGCTTTGGCCTGCTCGAACGCGGCTCGGACCCGATGGTCGGCTTCAGCAAAGGCATGGTGCAGAAGGTGTCGATCGCCGCGGCGCTGATCACCGACCCCAAGCTGCTGGTGTTCGACGAGCCGCTGTCGGGCCTCGACGTCACCACCACGTTGGTCGTGAAGGAACTGATGCGCGAGTTCGCGCGGCAAGGCGGTTCGGTGCTGCACTGCAGCCATCTGCTCGACGTGGTCGAAGCCACCGCGCACCGGATCGCCGTGCTCGACAAGGGCACGCTGCTCGCCTGCGGCACCGCGGCGCAACTGCGCGCCCAGGTTGGTGCGGCGGCGGGCGTGCACCTCGACCAGGTGTTCCGTTCG
>SXPB01000190.1 GCA_005776475.1 Planctomycetia bacterium | reverse complement strand
TGCACCCACGGGAACTCCGCGAGCACCATCTCCGGCGTGCCGTCCTTGCTGGCGTTGTCGACGACGATCACCTGGTCGGCCGGCACGGTTTGCGCAGCGATGGCACGCAGGTTGTCGCGCAGGTCGTCTTTGCGGTTCCACACCGAGATGACGAGGCTGACCGTCGGCTTTGCGACAGCGCTTGTCATGGCGTCTCCCGCTGCACGCGGCGATGGAAGCGATCCTGCAGCGCATGCACTTCGGCGAGCTCGGGCGGCCGCAGGTCGAGGAACATCTCGCCGTAGAGCACGTGCGGGATGTCGAGGTTGACGGTGGCGGCGCGGTCGCGGTGTTCGCTCATGCCGGGCAGGTCGATGTAGACGTTCTGGCTGGCGTAGGCCTGCAGCGCCCGATACTTGCGGCCATACCACTCGGTGGTGTCGAACAGGGTGCCGCCGGGCGGCACGAAGTTGACGCCGTAGCCGAGGCACCGGCATTCGGCCGGCAGCGCCGCGGCGGCGGCAGCGGTGGCGGCGGCGATGGCGCGATGGTCGCGGTGCGCCTCGCCGGCGTGGAACGAATAGAGCGTGCGCGGCTGCACTTCGCCGATCACGGCGACGATGCGCGCGGTGAGCTCCGGCAGGTGTTCGGGCAGGCAACCGTCGGGCAGATCCCAATGGCGCGGCGCCGGGATGCCGAGCCGGGCCAGCGCTTCCTGGCCTTCGCGCCGACGCACCGCGCAGATGTCGTTGGCGCGATTCGCCGGGTCACCCTGGGCCCCGTCCGTCGCATGCACGACGGTGATCTGGTGGCCGCGCGACGCGTGGAACGCGAGCATTGCGCCGGCGCCGATCACTTCGTCGTCGGGATGCGCCGCCAGCACGAGCACCGGCCCCTGCAGCGGGTCCTTGGGCAACAACGGAGAGAACAGGTGCTTCATCGGAGACGCGAGTAGAGCTCGAAGTGGCGCGCGGCGGACGCAGCGATCGTCGGCAGCGTGGCCGGAATCGCGGCGCGCAGGGCGACGAGACGGTCCTTGCAGGTTACCAGTTCGCGCAGCACGTTCGCCAACGCGGCGACCGGAGTCACCACGACGCCGCCGGTGCCATCGCGCTCGCGCAGCGCGCCGGAATCGGCACAGACCACCGGCACGCCATGCGCCAGGGCCTCGTCGACGACGAGGCCGTAGGTCTCCTGGCACAGCGACGGGAACACGGCGAGGTGCAGGTCGCGCGCCGGATGGCGGTCGGCCGGGCCGTAGTGGCCGCGCACGACCAGCGTGGTGCCGTTCGCCGCGGCGAGCGCCCGGAGCTCGGCTTCGAAACCCGGCTCGTGGAACGGACCGGCGAGGTGCAATTCGACCGGCAGGCCGGCGACCGCGGCCACCAGCTCGCGCACGCCCTTGACGCGCACGAGGCCGCCGAAGGTGCCGATGCGCAGGCGTTCTTCGGGACGCCAGCGTGGGGCGAGGTGATCGGCGGCGACCGCGCGCAACAATCCGTGCGGCACGACCTCGATCGGCTGTGGGCGCGGCAGGCACTCGCGCACCATGCGCGCCGCGAACGCACTCGGCGCCAGGGCGACATGCGCCAGCGCAACTTCCGCCCGCAGCAACCGGTCGCGTTCGGCGATGCCGAGCGCAACCTCCGCCGGCGCGATCTGCAGCGCGTCGTTGATGCACGGCACACACGGCCCGCGGTCGGTCCCGGTCGGACACGAAACGCCGCCGGCCGGCACGCGGAAGAAGCGCGGGCAGGTGACCCACAGATCGTGGAACGTCACCGCGACGCGAGCGCCGCACTGGCGCGCGAGGGCCGTGATGCCGGCCCCGAGCGACGTGAAGCCGTGCACGTGCACGACGTCGGGGCGATGCCGTTCGAGCAGTTCGCCCACGATCGCCAACAGGCGCGGCCGCACGAACATGGTCGCCGCCGTCTCCGGCACCCGCTTCGCGAGTCGATGCACGGTGACGCCGTCGTGCTGGTCACTGGCGACATCGGCGGCGCCGGCGGCGTCGGTGCCGCTGATCGCGACGACTTCGGCGCCGAGCTGGCGCAGTTCGCGCGCCAACGCGACGACCACCTGCTCGGTGCCGCCGCTCGCCTCGGGCGGCCAGTACGCTGTCACGAAGCAGACCTTCACTGCAGTTCCTTGACCGCAGCAGCGAGGTGTTCGCGCTCGGCCTTCTTGCGGCCCGGATCGCGGCGATTGCGGCGACCGATGCGCAGCCACTCCTCCCAGATGCGCAGGCGCACGCATACCCGCACCCACAACGTGCCGAGCACGCCGTGGTGCTTCTGGTAGTAGGCGAGGCGGTTCTTGTGCCAGAGCACCAGCATGCGCGCGAAGTTCTTCGTCGATGCACCCTGGTGGTGCATCACTTCCGCGTCGGCGACGTAGCGGATCGCGCGGCCCTTCTGCCACAACCGCCGACACAGGTCGACGTCGTTGTAGAACAGCGACAGCACTTCGTCGAAACCGCCGAGCGCCCGCCACTCCTCGGTGCGCAGCACACAGCACGCACCAGGCGGCTGGTCGACGTCGCGGCTGTGCAGATGGTCGAAGTCGAGCATCTGGTAACGCCGCACGGCGCGCGAGCCAGGCCAGAAGCTGCCCCACCACGAGTTCCACGCCAACGCCGTCAGCAATGTCGGAAAGCGCATGCAAGCGCGCTGCACGCTGCCGTCGGGGTTGACCAGGCGCGGCGCCGCGGCGCCGTAGTTCGCGTTCTCGCGCAGGAAGTCGACCAGGCGATCGAGCGCACCGGGGCGCACTTCGGTGTCGCTGTTGAGCGTGCACACGAACGCGCCGGTCGCCAGCGCCGCGCCTTGGTTGTTGCCCGCGGCATAGAGCTTGTTGTCCGGATTGCGCAGCAGCCGCACCTGCGGAAACTCGCGCGCCACCATGTCGGCGCTGCCGTCGTGGCTGCCGTTGTCGACGACGACCACTTCGCGCGCATGCTTCGGCGTCTCGGCGAACAGCGCCTGCAGGCACGCGCGCAGCAGCGTCTGTGTGTTCCAGCTCAGCACCACCACCGACAACGTCGGCGCGCTCACGCAGGGCCTCCGGCCTTCGGTGCGACCGAGGTGCCCAGATGCGACAGGCAGTGGTACTTGAAGCTGCCGATGCGTTTGAAGCGGCCGCCGCTGAGGTCGTAGACGGCGAAGTAGAAGGTCGCGTTGACGAAGTGCGAGAAGCCGACCGCACTCGGCGACCAGGTGCGGCCGCTGCCGATCATCCCGGCGGCGAGGTAGAAGCGCGCGTCGAGCGACATCAGCACGAGGAAGCGCTCGCAGTCGCGGCCGAGGTCGAGCACCGGCGGCTGGTCCGTGGCCCCGAGATCGACGAGCGGTGTTGCGAACTCGAACTTGCGGAACCGCTGCAGCCACTTCGCCTGCAGCACCGCGTCGGCGAACCGCAACGCCAGCGAGCCGAGCCGCCCGTACCACTTGCGGAAGTACAGCCCGCGACTGGTCGCGTGCCGCTTCCACATCGTCTCCAGGTCGCTCATGCCCGAGCGATTGACGAAGTGCACGAGGTGCGCGTCGGGCACCTGCACGACGGCACGCCCCGCCTGCTGGATCTTCAGCGACAGGTCGGTGTCCTCGTAGTAGAGCGGGTAGCGCTCGTCGAAACGGCCGATGCGCTCGAAGAAGGCACGTTCGATCAGGAACATGCAGCCCGACATCATCGGCAGCTCGATCGGCTCGGTGGCGTTCCACACCTGCACCCACTTCCGCGCCAGCTTCCTGGCGTAGCGGTGGCTGACGCGCGGGAAGAACGCTGCCAGCGTCGTCCACCACAGTTCGCGCAGCGTCGGCAGCGTGTTCGGTGGCAGCCGGCCGCTGCACTCCGGATCCCAGTAGCCCTTCGGCACCACGCACCCGGCGCGTGGATCCCGTTCGAGGTGGCGTTGCAGGCGCGTGATCGTGCCAGGCAGGAACAGCACGTCGGGGTTGCTGACCAGGATCCAGCGGCCGCGCGCATGCGTCAGCGCGACGTTCATGCCCTTGCTGTAGCCGCCGTTCTCGCCGTGCATGACCAGCTTGCCCGCGAGCGGATCGCCAAGCTGGCGGGCCAGCAGGCCGAGTTCGTGTTCGACCTGCGCAATCAGGCCGGGATCGCGGTACGGCGACAGGTTGTCGACGACGATGCACTCGAACGGCATCGGCGTCCCATCGGGCCGCGTCGGACCGTTCTCGCGCAGCGTCGCCACCGCGTGCGCGCACTCGCGCCACGAGTTGTAGTTGACGATCAACACCGACAACTCGGCCACGGCAAGGCCCGCCGCCGCGGACGCCGTGCCGTCGTGGGTGCTCGGAGCGGGACCTGGACTCATGCGCACCCCCGTTGGATCGACGCATCGCCCGTTCGGAACGGAGTCAGGCGCCGGGTCCACGGCTCACTCCGGGACCGTCCCATGGCATGGCGCGACTGGGCGCGCCTGTTCACGTCCCCGGACGCCGCGTGACCGGGATCGCGGTGGACTTCGGCGCCAGCCGGCGAACCAGGCGCTCGCCGAGCAGCGCTTCCTTCTCCTTGTCCTGGCCGGTCGACGACCAGTCCTCTTCGCGCGGCTGCAGCGAACGGCGCAGGTCGTCGACCCGCTCCTGCTCGACCACGTAGCGGATCGGCCAACCCGTCGCCGTCGTACCTTCGTCGAGCATCACTTCGACCCGCAGGCGAAA
Organism: Planctomycetia bacterium; assembly: GCA_005776475.1. Classification (GTDB taxonomy): domain Bacteria; phylum Planctomycetota; class UBA1135; order UBA1135; family UBA2386; genus UBA2386. Next base: position 36,637 of record SXPB01000190.1, on the reverse strand, counting down.
CCGCCCCGGGAAGTTGCGTTCGAGCATGCGTTGGCGCCACCGCGACTGCCAGATGCCGAGGCCCCGGTCGCTGACCGCCCCGTCAGACACGAACTCGCGTTGGGCGACGTGTTCGATGCCGTCGAAACACTCGCCGAGCGTCATCGGCTCGGTCCGGAGTTCACGCCAGTCACGAACGGTGCCGCACGCGGCGAACAACAGCGGGACGAACAGGAAGACGCGGGCGGCCATGCAGTGCCCGCGAGTATACCGATCGCCGTGGCGCTCCCGGCATTCTTGTTCGACCTCGACGGCACGCTCGCCCACACCCTGCCCGACCTGCAGGCCAGCACCAACCATGTGCGTGCGGTCTACGGGCTGCCCGAGGCGCCGCTCGACGAGGTGCGTTCGTTCGTCGGCGATGGCGCCCACACGCTGCTGCGCCGCGCGCTGCAGCCGGTGTTGCCGACGACGACCGCGGCGCAAGCGATCCTGCTCGAGGCGGCGTTCGCCACCTATGTCGCCCACCATGAACGGCAGTGCACAGGCAAGGCGACGCTGTATCCCGGCGTGCGCGAGCACTTGCGCGGCCTGCACGAACGCGGCCATCCGCTCGGCGTCGTCACCAACAAGCCCGAACGGTTCACCCTGCCACTGCTGGCGCATCTCGGCTTGACACCGCTGCTCGGCGCCATCGTCGGCGGCGACACGTTGCTGCAGAAGAAGCCGGATCCGGCCCCGGTGCTGCATGCATTGCGCACTCTCGCCGCCGAGGTGCACACGGCCACGATGGTCGGCGACGGCGTGCAGGACCTGCGCGCGGCGAAAGCCGCCGGCGTGCGCACGATCGCGTGCTTGTTCGGCTACGGCGATCCGGTGGCGCTGCGAGTCGAAGCTGCGCACGTCTACTGGCGCGCCTTCGGCGAGCCCGAGCCGCGCTGAGCCCGCGCGCTCGCTGTTCTTCGTGCGCAGGTCACGCGGGCCGGCCCAGGGCTGCACCGCAAGACGGAGAGACAGGCAGTCGCTCACACCGAGTGTCACCGACCAACCAACGTCGCTGTGCCACCCCACACGGCACCAACCTGGAACGTTGCCCTACTGCATGTTGGTTATGGAATAATCCGAACGCCGTTCGGATTATTGGTCGTCATGAAGACACCATGGCGCACCACGGCCAGACAAGACCGCAGCCGCGCAACGGACGACCGCATCGTGGCCGCAGCCTGCGAACTGATCGGCAAGCACGGCTTCGAGGCCTTGCCCGTCGCCGCCATTGCGCGGCGCGCGCGGGTGTCGATCGGTGGCCTCTATGCCCGCTACCGCGACAAGATGGCACTGGTCCACGCGGCCGATGAAGCAATGGTGACGGCGTTCGAGACGGCGTTCGTCAAAGCCATGGCGCCGGCCCGGCTGGCTGGCCGCGACATCGCTGGAGTAATCGAGGCCTACGTCGGCGCGATGGTCAATTTTTTCACCCGGCACCGCGACCTGCTGCGGCAAGTCGTGCTGCGCGCACGCAGCACCGGCGATCCCGGCTTCACGGATCGCATCCGCGCATTCAACGAGCGCGCGCACGGCACGCTGTGCGCCGAACTGATGTTGCGACGGCGGGCGATCCAACATCCGGACCCCGAGGCGGCGGCGGCCTTCGGCGTCATGTTCGTGTCCGCCGCCGCCCGTGAAGCGGTGCTCTTCGGCGATCCCAAGCTCAATCGCGCCTCAACCCGCGGGCAGAAGCTCGTGCGCGAACTCGTTCACGCCTACTGCGCCTATCTCGGCGCGCCCCCCGACCAGGACAAGTCATGAAACTCCGCTGCTTGCTTGTGATCCCCGTTCTCTGTGCATCCGCGAGCTTCGCCGCCGCCCAGGACGTGGTGGCTCGTCTCGCTGCCATCGTGCAAGAGCAGGTGAAGAGCGATGGACCTGGAGTTGTCGCGCTCGTAGTGAAGGACGGCAAGGTGCTGTATCGCCAGGCCCATGGCCTGGCGGACGTCGCCGCGAAGACGCCGCTGCGGCCGGAAACGCCGTTCTATGTCGCTTCGGTAGCCAAGTCGCTGACGGCAGCCTGTGTCATCGATCTGGCGCTCGCCGGCAAGATCGCGCTCGACGACGAGGTCCGCAAGTTCGTACCCGAACTGCCCGAACACTGCCGCGGCATCTCGCTGCGCCACTTGCTCCATCACCGCAGTGGCCTGCGCGACTTCTATGAACTCGAGCTGCTCGCGAGTCGGCAACCCGGGGCGCTTACGACACGCGGCGTGCTCGATCTCCTGGGTCGTCAACGCGCGTTGAACTTCGCCCCGGGCGCCGACTTCCTCTACTGCAACAGCGGCTACCTGCTCCTCGCCGAAGTCGTGCAGCGGGTGACCAAGAAGTCGCTGCGCACCTATGCCAACGAACAGCTGTTCGCGCCCTTGCAAATGGCGTCCACGGCATTCCGCGACGTGGACCACCCAGACGTTCCGGGCTTGCCGAAGTCGTACGATGATGGCAAGGAAATGCCGATGCCGCCGCTCTTGTGTGGCGCTGGCGGTGTGTGCAGCACCGTGGATGACCTGCAGCGCTGGCTGGCGGCGTTGACCAGCCCGCAGTGGCGTCCGGAGCTTGTTCGTGAGTTGGTGACGCCGCCGCCCCTGCAGCCCGAACAGCGTCGCTCGCCGCAGTTCAACCCGTACGCCGGCGGACTGCTGGTGACGAGCGTGCTTGAGGAACCCGCACTGTTGCTGTTGGGTGGCTTCTTCGGCTGGCAAGCGACCGCGCTGGCGCTGCCAGCCTCGCAACTGCAGGTTGTGCTGCTCGCCAATGGCGATGCCGACGCACTCGGCATCGCTCGCGAATTGGCCAGCGCGGTGCTCGACCGCCGCGAACCCGCGCGCCCTGCCAATTCTGGACGGCCAGGGTTCGCGCTGTACCGCGACGACAGTGGTGAGCTGCTGATTCACGCGACGCGCGGTTCCGGCGTCAGCGTCTTCACGACGCTGGGTTGGAAAGTGGAAGTGGCCGAGCAGGATGGCGCGTTCCAGTCGGTGGATGCGCGCACTCCGCTGACGGCGCGCCGCGATGCGAACGGCGGCATCGAGATGACGGTGCAGGGCGAACGGATGCGTCGCTACGGAGCGATCACGATGGGCAAAGTCGCGCCCGAGGACGTCGAGTCGATCGTCGGCGCATGGCGTGGCGACGAGATCGACGGCGACATCACCTTGTTGGCCAAGGGCGGACGACTGCAGTTGGACGCCAGCCGGATGGCGTTGCCGGTGGCGCCATTCATGCCGCTCGATCGCGACACGTGGGTCAGCGATTCCGGCATGCAGATCGAAGTGCGACGGGACGCCACCGGGGCACCGAAGGAACTACGCGTCAGCACGGCGCGAGCTCGTGGTGTCTCGTTCGTGCGGAACTGAACCGGCGCCGCGGCAAGGAGTCCTGCGACCCGTCGGCCCTTCGATCGATGCTTCGCCAACTCCCCTCCTTCGCCGCTGCGATCGAACGGCGTCGCCTCGTTCGTCTCGACCTTGTGATCGGCACGCTCGCGGCCGGGCCCCTGGCCGCGATCGCGGCACCTGCCTAGGCAGATTGGGGATTCTGCGAACGCAAAGGCGCCGGGGGACGCTGCTCGGGGCGCGAACGGACACCCGCAACAACCGGTCCGACGCAAGCAACTCCCCATGAACGCCTTGACCTCCCTGTCGCTGCTTCTGTGCGTCCCGGCCCTCACTGCGCAGGCAGCGCCCACGCTCGGCGCAGCGTTCGCCATCGGCAACGCCGCTGGTGCCACCGACAAGCTGCCGCGTGTCGCCTACGACTTCAGCAGCGACCGCTACTGCGTCGCCTGGTCGGCCGACAACGGCACCGCACCGGCCACCATCTTCGCGCAGGTCGTGAACGGCGCTGGTTCGCCGATCGGAGCCGTCATCGTGGTCAGCACGAACGCGCGCCTCGGCAGTCGGCCGGCAATCGCGAACATCAGCGCCACCGACAAGTTCCTGGTCGGCTGGACCGAGATCTCGGGGTCCGGCTTGACGCTGACCTTGCGCGCCAAAGCCCGCTCGCTGGATGCCGGCACCGGCGCCTTGTCTACGACGGTCGAGATCGGAGCCTTCACGCACACTTCGAGCAATCCGCTGCAGGACATGGAGATCGATATCGGCGGCGACCGGAGAACGGGGTTGTTCGGCACGGCCCAGGATGCCCTCGTGGTCTGGACCGAAGACCGCGTTCTCTCGTCGATTGTTCGTTGCCGTCACGTCCAAGTGCCGTCCACGGGGGCACCGGTGCCTGGGACGACCACACTCCTGCAGAATGGTGGCGATGTCGGATTGCCCCAGGTGACGCGCCACTGCGGCTTCAACGGGAGATGGGGCGTGATCTGGCCAAGCGGGGCCCTACTCGCGGGCCAGCCAGCCGTCCGGTTCAGCGTCGTCGACAGCCTCGGCCTGTGCTCGACCCACACGCTCGCGACGATGACCTTCTCGGTGACCCATCCGTCGGTCGCGACGGCCGACGGCGTCAACTTCGCCGCCGCCTGGTCCGAGAGCAGCATCGTGCACGTCATGCCGTTCTCGGTGACGGGTGTGTGCCCGGCAACGCTGACGAGCGGCGCCATCGTCAACCCATTCACGACGCCCGGGCGCCTGATCGAACCCGCGCTCGACTTCGCGCAGGACAAGTACGTGCTCGCGTGCCGTCATCGCGTCGACGGCATGTCCACGAACTACCGCGTGCTGGTGAAGAACCTGGATCCATCGACGTGCGCATCGTGCGGCGTCGAGTGGTTTGCGGAGACATCGGGGGCGGCGCAGGAGTCGCCCGCGACGTGCGCCAAGGAGAGCGGCTCGACGAGCGCCGACGATCAGGCGATCGTCGTGTGGGCGAACGGGACCATTCGCGGCCGGCGCTTCGAAGCGACCACGACCAGCCTGCCGGTCAACATGGGCGGCGCGTGCGGCACCTTCGGCTTCAACGACTATGCGACCTACGACGGGCACTGCGTGCTCGGCAACGACACGTTCTCGGTCAGCCTGGCGGGGCCGACGAGCCCGATCCTGGCACTCATCGTCGGCTTCTCCACAGCCCCGCTGCCCTGTGGCCCGTGCACGCTGATCCCCTCGATGGACCTGGTGCTGCCCGGAGCGTCGCCGACCGTGATCCCGATTCCCTGCCTGCCTGGCCTGATCGGCGGCGAGATCTACACGCAGTGGCTGCAATGGCGCCCAAGCGGCTGCCCGATCCTGCCGGACCTCGGCACCTCCAACACGCTGAAGTTCACGATCGTCGAGTGAGCGACGCGACAGGCTGAGTGCCACAACCCGGCGATCGCCTGCTCGCCGACGGCTCGCGCCCATCGTTGCGGTTCTGTTCCCCCATTGCGCGGGAACTGACAGGCGGACCCAATGTGGCTACCATCCGGCGCATGGGAAGCTCCGCACGCATGGCCGGTTCGTTCGCTCTCGCTGTTGGGTTCTCGACGGCGACCCTGGTGGCCCAGGGCTGGCAGCGCCTCGCAGCGACGGAGCATCCGCTGCCGCCCACCTCGGTGAGCATGCAGTACGACTTCGCCCGCGAGCGCACGATCTGCCTCGGCCGCGAGCAACTCGAGTTCATCACCCGGCAGACGATGCACGAATGGACCGGGGACCGCTGGCTGCAGCGGACGCCGTCGTTCGTGCCGGCCCCGGGACCGATGGCATTCGACGAAGCGCGGCTGCAGGTGGTCGTCCTGAACGGTTGGAACATCTACGGTTTCGACGGCATCGCGTGGCAGTCGATCCCGTCGACAGCCCCGATCGGCTGGTGGGGTACCCCCTTGCCCGCTCCCGAAGCCGCGGCATTCGATGTGCTGCGCGGCGTGCTGGTCGCGTCGGGTTACCAGGGCCAGACGTTCGAACTGCACAACGGCGTCTGGTACGCGATGGGCGCGCCGGCGGCCTACGTTCGCCAATTGGCAACCGAGCCAGCCACCGGACTCGTGGTCGGCTACGTCCCCGACACCGGCGCGATGTGGCGGTGGAACGGCGTGCAGTGGCTGCCGACGACACCGGCCGCAACGCCGCCGCCGCGCCGCGGCGCGCAACTCCTCCGCGACCTCGTGAACGGCAACGTCCTGCTGGTTGGTGGCCAGGACCTCGGCAACCCACCCGGTCTCGTGCGGGCCGACATCTGGGCCTGGAACGGCTTCAACTGGAACCCGCAGGCGCCGATGCCCGGCGGCCGTAGCGACCACGGCGCGGCCATGCACGGCAACACGCTCGTCGTGTTCGGTGGCAGCGCGGTTCCTCTCGGCGGCCCCACGACGCCGACCACCTGGATCCGTACCGGCGGCACGTTCGCGGTGCTGCACGAGACTTCGACCTCGGCGCTCCTGGCGCACGACAGCCAACGCGGCCGCACGGTCGCCATCGTCGACGGCAACCGGACGTGGGAGTTCGATGGCTATCGATGGGTCGACACCGGAGTGCCGTTCCCCGGCATCGCGCGGCAGATGGGCTACCACGGCACGACGGCCCAGTGCGTCGTGCTCGACGCCGCGGGCGCCACGTGGTTGTGGAGCGGCGTCGCGTGGCAACTGGCGACCACGGTCGGCCCGCCGCCACGGTACGGCGGCGACATGGCCTACGATCCGCTGCGCGACCAGACCGTGCTGTTCGGCGGCGGCGGCATGGTCAGCATGAATGACACCTGGTTGTGGAATGGCGTCGCGTGGAGCCCTGCGAACCCGACGACGGCGCCGGGGGGCCTCGCCTGGCCGACACTCGCTTGGGATCCGGTCAGCGGACAGGTGCTGGCCTCCGTGTCCTACCTGTCGTCCTCGCTGTACGGCGCCTTGTGGGCATGGGACGGGACGAACTGGTCCCCGCAGGGCTCCCTGCCGCAAGGGGATGCCCGGCTCGAAGTCGAACCGTCGGGCGTGCGCGTGCTGGTGACGGGCACCACCCACCACACCCAGCAAGCCGCCGGGGCGCCGTGGGTGTATGGATCCCATCCAGACCCCGACCGTCCGATCTACGGGCACCTCGTCTACGACACCGTCCGGTCCGCGGTCGTCTGGCACGACTTCGAGATGACGCGGACCTGGGTGCGGACATCGCTGCCGGCGACCACAACCGCCTTCGGCAGCGGCTGCGCCACGGGCACGGTGCCGCAATTGGCGGTGCCCACCCGGCCCGAAATCGGCACGACTCTCGCACTCGAACTGCACCGCGGCATCGGCGGCAACCTCTGGCTGCCGCTCGCGGCCACTGCGACGCAGACGACGCCGCTGACTCCGGCCTGCCACAGCTACCTGGCGCAACCCCTGGTGCTCGGCCTTGCGCAGACCGGCGGCAGCGGGTTTGGCACCTTCGCCCTGTCGTTGCCGCCAACGCCGGCCTTGCGTGGTGTTTCCATCTACGTGCAGGGGCTGCAGCTCGCGGCGAACGGGGCCCTGTTCGGGTTCGCAGATCTCACCGGCGCCTTGGAGCTGCGCCTCGGCGACTGATCCGACGGCAAACGTGATGCCACCACGATCGACGCCAGGGGCTTCCAGCCGCGCGGCAACCGCGCTCTAGTTGCCAGCGCGGTGGACCCCACGTGCGCCTCGCCCCGGGCCACGACCACCGCGACGGGTCGAAGAGACCTTGAGGAAGCGTCCTGCATGCGTCGCGATGCCTTGCCTGCGTCGTGTCCGGTTCCCGCGGTCGCCCTGTTCGTGTTGCCGTTTGCTCTCGCCTTCGCCTTCGCGCCTGTCACGGTGCTGGCGCAGACGAACGACACTCGTCTGCAGCAGGTGCTCACCGCGGCTCTCGCCGATCTAGAACACCGTGACCGCGCGGACGACGCCGCCGTCCGCCTTGAGAACCTCGGCGCGGCCGCCGTGCCTTCGTTGTGTGCCATGCTGCGCTGGGACCACCGCGACCGCGCCAGCGAAGCGGCGCGCCTGCAAGCGATCCTCGTGCTCGGCCGCCTCGGCCGCTGCGCCGTTCCTGCGTTGCCCGAACTGCGCGAATTGGTGCGCACCGACGGCCAGAGTCTCGGCCGCCAGAGCATGTGGACGCTGTCGATGCTGGCGCCGCATCTGAATCCCGACCAGTGCGAAGCGGTGCTCGTCGACCTGCGTTCCGTGCGCCGCAATCGCACCACCGAATGGATGGCTGCCGTGCTGGGCAATTCCGTCGCTCTCGCGCAGGACCCGAATCCCGGCGTGCTGCTGCGTTGCCTCGAAAGCTACGACAGCACCTGCGTCGCGGCGTGCCGCTGGCTCGTGGTGCATCCCGATGCCCATGCCGACCATCGCGAACGCGTGCTGGCCGCACTTGCCAATCTGCTCGATCGCAGCAGCGCGCGCGAAGCGGTGCGCTGGCAGGCGAACGACCGCGGCCTCTTCGCAATCGGCGACGCCGCGGAAGCCTGGCTCCGGGTCGCGCGCGAGCCGCTGGGACAACGCACGGCGCGGGCCTTGCTCGACCACTGGCACAAGGAGCAACGTCGCGCCGCGATCGCGTGGATGCAGGAGCACGGCGGCCCACTGCCGTTCCGCCAACGCGCCGACCTGGTCGGGCGATTGTGGGACAGCGAGCCGGCCCTCATCGAGGCCGCCGCCGACGCCGTGGCCACGTTCGGGCGCGGCGGCCTCGTGGCGTTGCCAGCCCTTCGCCTGCAACAGCAAGAAGGCCCGGAGCTGGCGCGGGCGGCCTGCGAACGCGCGGCGACGCGCATCCTGGCCGACCTCGCCACGCTGCCGGCAATCGATCGCGACTGGCTGCTGGCCATCGATGCGACGCTGCGCGGCGAGACGCCGGCGGCGCCCGCGCTGCCGTGCACCCGCGTCGGACTCGAAGCGATGACCGAAGTGCTGTACCTGGCGCAGTGGAACCGCGCCTCGCAGCTCGACCGCATGCTTGGCCTCGTCGAACTGGCCGGCCCGTGCCGCGACGACACCATCCAATCCGTGCTCGGCTGGCTCACCGCCAACGACACCGATGTCGTCGATGTCGCCTGCGCATGGCTGGCCCGGCGCGGTGCAGGCGTTCGCAAGGCCCTCGGCGCCGTCGCCGACGAACCGGAAGTGGTCCTGCACCGCCTGATCCGGCACCGCGTCCCGGCGGCGAGCGCCCCGGTTGCGATCGAGATGCTCGCCCACATCCTGGTCGCCGACACGCCCGGGCGCGATCGTTGCCACCTGCTCGACGACCAGAATCTGCGAGTCGTCGCCCATTGCCTCGCTGCGTCGATGGCCAGCGCCCCCGAAACACTGCGCCCCGCGACGCCACGCCTGCGCCAGCTGCTGCACCTCGACACCGGGCGGCAGGTCGTGCTGACTGCTGAAGCGTGGGATCAGGGCCTGCGGTTGGATGCCGACCTGGGGGCGCCGCTGCGCACGCTCGCCGCGGTGGCGCTGGTCGACCTCGACATTCCGTTCGACACGCCGGCGGGTCTCGACGACGCCGTGCGCGGCACGCTCGGTGTTCCCCTCGCCGACCTGCAGAAGCACGTCGCCGGCTTGCGCGAGACGAACCGGCTGCCGGCGTTGCTCGACCGGCTCGAAGAACGATGCCGTCAGGCCCTCGTAGTACCGGGCACGTTGCGCTGGCCGTCGCTCGCCGGCACCACGCGCTGACGACTCAGCGGAACAACGCGACCAGCCCCTTCGCGGTGCGGTCGTCGAAGCAACCACGGTAGGCCTGCGCCAGGATGCGCAGCGCGTCGAACACGCCGACCTTCGGCCGCTGCGTCGTGTAGACCTTGTCGAAGGTGTCGACGACGCCCACCAGGCGCGCCAGTTCGGGAATCGCATCGCCGCGCAATCCGCACGGGAAGCCCGAGCCGTCGTGGCGTTCGTGGTGCGATCGCGCCGCCTCGACGACCGCGGCGGGCAAGCCGAGTCCCTTCAGGTAGACGGCGCCGCGCGTCGTGTGTTCGGGATCGTGGTCGAGCTCCTCATGGCCGACCTTGCCGATGTCGTGCAACAGGCCCGCGAGCCCCGCCTGCAGCAGCGTGCCGGCGTCGGCGGAAAGCAAGATGCGGGCGAGCCCCATCGACAGGAAGCTGACGGTGAGGCTGTGGGCGGCGAGCCCCTGGCTGCCGGACAGCAGGCGACGAAGCGCGGTGAAACCCTGCGTCTCGCGCAGCAGCAGCCCGCTGGTCGCCATCATCACGCGCGTCGCCCGCTGCACGGTGGCGCGGTCGGGCACTGCTTTCAGCAGCTCGTCGGCGACGCGCAGCGCGACGCCGTGCAACACATCGGCGCGGCGTTCGAGCGGCATCGCGCGGTCGAGCAGGATCGCATCGAGGCTGCCTTCGACCCGCTGGAAGTACTGCGGCCGATCCTGGTCGCGGATGAACAGGTTGATGGTGCCCTCGGCCTGCAGCCGACCGAGATGGCCTTCGTCGAGCGGGGCCTTGGCGCCGTGGTAGAGCACCCACGTGTTGTCCGCCGTGCACAAGTACAACGGGAACGGCACGCTGTCCTTCTGCACCAGACCCGGCAACGGCACGGCCGAGAAGGTCGTGGGCGTTTCGGTTCCGGGCGCATCAGGGGACATCGTCCGGCGGATCGTCGGCCTCGGCGCCGCACCTTGACGGGAACCGGGACCGTGCGATGGCACCATCGCCAGCGCCGCACCCCACCACCTGGCCGCACGCTCCGGCAGCAGCGCTCGGCCGGGCTCACTTCCGGCCGCCGGGGCTCACTTCTTCTTCAGCTTCTGGATCTGCTGGATCAACTTGGTCGTCGAATGCGACTTCTTGTCGCCGACGAACACTGCCTTGATGTCGTGCGCCTTCAGCGTGTCCTTCTCCGGCAAGGTCTTCAGCGAGTAGTCGCTGCCCTTGGCGTAGAGGTTCGGCTTCAGCAGCTCGAGCACGCCCGCCGCCGTCGGTTCATCGAACACGGTCACGTAGTCGACGAAAGACAGCCCGGCGAGCACTTCCATGCGTTCCTCGGCGGGCACGATCGGCTGGCCCTTGCCCTTCAGCGCCTCGGTGGACTTGTCCGAGTTGATCGCGACGACGAGCAGATCGCCCCGCGAGCGGGCGTCTTCGAGGCAGCGCGTGTGACCGACGTGCATCAGGTCGAACACGCCGTTGGTGAGCACGATGCATTTGCCGCTGGCCTTCAACCCTGCCAGGATCGGGGCCAGGGTCTTGCGATCGGCGAAGATCTTGTCCTTCGAGCGAAGCTTGCGCGGCACGACGACCAAACCGGCCTCCGAGGTAGCGAGTGGATGGGAGAGGCGGGAAGGATGCCACGCCGAGGTGCCGACAGCAACGGCAGTTCCGACGCCGATTGCGCTTCTCGCTATTTGCTGCCGACCTGGTCGGGCAACGCCAACAGCCGCCGGCACTCGGGCAACAACCACTCGAACTGCGTGAACGGGTCGGCGCCGATGTCCTGCCAGCGCACGCGGCCTTGGCCATCAACGAGGAAGGTGCCGTGCAGCGGCAGTGCTTCGAAGTCGTCGTGGCAATGCCACGCGCGGAACGCAGCGAGGTCCGGATCGGCGAGCAGCGGGAACGCGAACTTGTTGTCGCCGAGCGCCTGCAGGCTGGTCGTGGCCTTGTCGAGCGCGTCGTTGCCGATCGCGACCACGTCGATGCCGGCGGCGGCGAAGTCCTTGGCTTTTGGCGACAGCGCCTGCAGTTGCTGCACGCAATGCAGACAACCAAAGCCGAGATAGAACACGACCAACGTCGCCTTGCCGTTGCCCGCGATCGGGAGTTGTTGGCGTCCACCACCGACGATCGGCAAGTCGAAGCCGGGGCTCGCCACGGGGCTCCAGCCGGCCGGGCCGAGCGAAGCGAGCGACGGGCGTTCGCCGAAGTCGGCGCCGTAGAGCGGATGCGTCGTATGCCACCAGGGCTTCGCAACGATCGGGGGGCGCGCATCGACACCGATCCCGACGCGCTGCAGCAACGGGCTCTCCGGGCCGCTCCGCTCGAAGTACTGCGCAACCAACACCGGCTCGGCCAACATCAGCTCGCGCGCCTTCTCCTTGTGCTCTGGCTTCTTGGACTCGCCGTAGGCACACAGCAACCGGCCCACGGTCGGCACGCGATGCGGGTGGTCTTTGCATTCCTTCTCGAGCAGCTCGATCGCCTTGTCGGCATCGCCGGCGGCGAGGTGCGCATCGGCGAGCAGGGTCTTTGGCAGGTCGCCCACCGCTTCGAACTCGACGACGGCGGCCTTCGCGTCGCCCGCAGCGAGCAGTTGTTCGCCGCGTAGTTCCCGCTGCAGGTCGAGCACCGACCGCACCGAGTCGGAAGGTTCGCGGCCGGCTTCGTCGAGGGCCTTGCGCAGCTTCTTGTCGTCCTCCTTCTTCGCGTGCGACTCGCCTTCGGCCTTGTCGATCGCCGCCGCGCGCGCGGCGCGGGCCTTGTCGAGCAGTGCGGCGACTTCGACCAACACGCGGTCGCCTTCGTCGCGGCGCCCGAGCCGGAACAGTGCGCGCCCGAGCAGGCCGAGCCGCTGCACTTCGCCGCGAATCGACTCGGTCTGGTCGATCTGGCCACCGCGACACAAGGCCACGGCGTCCGCCCACAACTCATGGTCTTCGCACACGGAGACGAGGCGCGCACGCGCGTCGGCCGCGATGTGTTCACCGTCGTCGAGCTGGTTCCACTTCGGATGGCGCGGCAGCTGGGCGAGGTCCTTCGCCACCGCCAACGCCGTGTTCGCTTCGCCGATGTACGACAAGCTGCGCGCCAACCACTCCTGGTTGTGGCCGTAGTTGTGGATCAAGAACGGCATCACGCGGTCGCGCATCTGGTAGGCATGGTCGACGCGGCCCGCCGCCGACTGCTGCCACGCCGCTTCGAGATGGCGATGCGCCTTCGCGTAGATGTGGCCGGCCATGTGCCACTGGTGCGCGATCGCCGGCGCCGACGCGCCGATCTGCGGGCACGACGGCAGCGCCCGTTCGGACTTCTCGCTGTCCCACAGATGGATCCGGTAGTGGTGCGCGGGGTGGTCCGGCACCTGCGCGAACACATCGTGCAGCAACGCATCGACGGCCAGGTGCGACGTGATCGGAATGCCCGAACCCCAGTCGTAGGCATGCCAGATGTAGACGACCAGGAACGCCTTCGCTTCGGTGTCGGCCGGGAAGTCGTGCACCAGCGTGCCGAGGTCCTTCAGCAACTGGCGATAGGCCTTCTCCTTCACGTCCTTCTTGCGGTCCTTGTTGGCGACGACCAGCGCGTCCTTCGCCTTCTTCACCTTCTCGGCATCGCCCGAACGCAGCTCCGTGCGAACCGCGTCGTCGATGCCGTGGAACGCCGCGAACGCATCGATCCACAGTTGTTCGTACTTCGGCACCGCGGCACTGCTGCGCACCGCGTTGGCGATCGCGGCAGCAGCGCGCTCTTCCTGCTCGAAGTTGGCGAGCGCCATGCCCAGATGCGCCATCGCACACTCCGGCACGCGCCGCGCGACTTCGCGGAACGAACGTTCGGCTTCGAAGAACCAGAAGCCGTGCAACTGGCAGATGCCCTGGTCGAACATCGCCTGCGTCGCCGCATCGAGACCGGCGACCGGCACGTGCACGCGCGGGTTGAGGCCCGGCATCGGGTAGGCGGCACGGCGCGGCCCTTCGTCGAACTCGGCCCCGTGGCGACTGTGGCCATACGGTTCGGTCGCGGCCGGTTCCTGGGCGACGGCGGCGGCGACGAAGGTCAGGAGCGCGAGGGCGGAGCGCAGCTTCATTGTCGCAGCGTAGACCGATCCCGACGTCGCGGCCATCGCCGATCGCGCGACGGCGCATGGCGTGGGGCGCGGCCACGACCGCCGCCACTCTGCAACTCCCCCACTCTGCAACTCCCCGCCCGCTGCGGTCGCACGTATGGTGGCGGCATGCTGCGACCAGCACTCGCCCTGTTCTTGGCCACTCTGGCCACCGCCCAGTCGGCGGTCGAGACCACCCCACCGCGCCCCGAGCCATTCGGCCCCGAAGAGTTCCGCCAGCGCCGCGAAGCGACGGCGCGGGCGCTGCGCGCCAAACACCCGAACGGTCGCCTCGTCGTGCTGCTGCGCGGCGCCGCGAAAGCGACCGACATGGGCCCGTTCGTGCAGGACCAGGACTTCCTGTGGCTCAGCGGCGTTGCCGAACCCGAACTGGCGTTGCTGCTCGTGGTCGGCGCGCGCGGCGAACTCGAACGCGACGAGTTGCTGGTGCCGCCGTTCTCGCCGTTCTCGGCGACCTGGGATGGCCGCTTCCTGGTGCCAGGCGACGAGGCCGCGAAACGCACGGGATTTGGCGCCGTCGGCAATGTGCGCAGCCTGCACGACGCGCTCGACACGGTGCTCGCCACCGACGCAAGCGGCAAACGGCCGCTGCTGTTCACCGCGACGTTGCCGGCGGCCCGCACCGGCAGCACGCCGCGCAAGGCCCAGGAATCGGACGCCGCGCGCGCGAAGGACATCTACGACGGCCGCGCCTCGCGCGAGAAGATGCTGCTCCATGCGCTCGGCAGGCAGTACACCGGCCTCCCCGTCGAAAGCCTCGAAGCGGTCGTGCACGCACTGCGCCCGGTGAAGAGCGCCGCCGAGATCGCGGTGCTGCACCAATGCTCGCGCATCGCCGCCGCCGGCATCGCTGCCGCGATGCGCGCGACGGAGCCCGGCCACTACGAGTACCACGTCGCCGCCGTCGCCCGCTTCACGTTCACGCTGCACGGTGCCGGCCCCGATGCCTACGCGGCGATCGTCGGCGGCGGCCCGAACGGCTGCATCCTGCACTACAACGCCTGCGATCGGCAGCTGCTCGCCACCGACCTCATCGTGATGGACTACGCACCGACGCTGCACGGCTACGCCACCGACGTGACGCGCACGTTCCCGGCATCAGGCAAGTTCTCGCCCGAACAACGCAAGCTCGTGCAGGACGTCTACGAGATCCAACAAGAGCTGATCGCCGACGTGAAGCCTGGCGCGCGCTTGTCGACGATCGGGGCGAAGTGTGCGCAGATGCTGGTCGCCCGCGGCTACCGCAGCGACCACGGTCCATGCCACCACGTCGGGCTCGCGGTGCACGATCCGTCAGTGGACGAACTCGCGGCCGGCATGGTGATCACGGTCGAGCCAGGCGCCTACCTGCGCGACAAAGGCATGGGCTGCCGCATCGAAGACACGATCCTGGTCACCAAGGATGGCAACGTCGTGCTGTCGAAGGACGTGCCGTCGACGCCGGACGCGATCGAAGCGTTGATGGCCGAACCCGGCCTGCTGCCGAAACCCAACGCCAAGTGATCAGCGGGCGTGCCCCGTCTGGTCTTCCCAGTGGCGGCGGCACAACGACACGTACATCGACTTCTCGACCGCGATCTGCTCGCCAGTAGTCGTCACTGCACCACTCGGATCGCGCCGCAACACCATCGTCGCCTTGCTTCCGCAATGGCAGATGGTGCGCACCTCGCGCAGGCTGTCGGCGATCGCCAGCAGCACCGCCGAGCCCGGGAACAGTTCGCCACGGAAGTCGGTGCGCAGGCCATAACACAGCACCGGGATCTTGAGCCGGTCGGCAACGCGCGCCAGTTGCCAGACCTGGTCGGGCGACAAGAACTGCGCCTCGTCGACGAACACGCAGTCGACCTTGCGTTGCTGCTGGCCCGCTTCGATCTGCGCGAACAGATCGTCCGTCACCTGGAACGCGATCGCCGGCGCGCTGATGCCGAGGCGCGACGAGACCTGGCCGTCGTGCAGGTCCTGGTGCAATGCCGACGTGAACGTCAGCGTGTGCATGCCCTGTTCGCGGTAGTTGTGCGCCGCCTGCAGCAGCAGCGTCGACTTGCCGGCGTTCATCGTCGAATACGAGAAGTAGAGCTTGGCCATGCGTGCGGGCAGCACCATGGGCACCAAGGCTCGCGCCGTCAACGGCGCACGCGGATCAACGGCCGAGCGTGGCCGGAACGACGCGCTTCAACACCACCGCAAACATGCCGTTCGGATTCGGCCGCACGACGAGGGGCGCCGGACAGCTCGACAGGTAGCGCACCGCCACGAAGCCATCGAGGGTGTCGGCATCGCGCGTTCCGAACGCCGCCTGGATCGACAGGTCGGTCACGCAGTCGCGCGAGTCGAAGTGCTCGATGACGAACCTCCAGAAGCGGCCGTCGGCGACGTTCTCGTAGCGGTCGTTCGGCACCGTGGGGTTCCACGTCGCGTAGAGCGGTTGGCCCCCCGTGAGGTCGAAGGCGCGGCCGTCGACGATTGAGATCCCTTGCCCTTCCTGGATGGATAGGAACGTCAGCGCCATCGGGTCGGGGCCTGGCACGGGATCGGCGCTGTCGACGCGCGCGATGCCGTCGATCACCCACATGCCATCCATGTCGGTGACGATCTGGCCGGTGTCCGGCGGTGGCTGCAAGGTCGCCGGCGAGTCCTGGTTCGAACTGCAGGCGACGAACGGCAGCAACAGGGTCAGCAGAACGGTGCGCAGGGGGCTCATGGCGTGGTGCTGTACGACGGTCGGCGCGAAGGGTAACACGCCCCGGGGCGCATCGTTCGCTCTGCCCTCAACCGCCGACCTTCACTTCCTGCCACGAAGCGCGCCCGCCTTGCGGTGCTCCCATGCCCCAGCGACCGCGGCCGGTGCGCTTGCCGCACTTCGCCGTGACGATGCGTTTGCCATCGACATCGACGCGCACTTCGCCACCGGCAGCCACGAGGCGCACCTTCGCCGCCTTGCCGACCACCACCGTCGCGGCGTCGCCGCCGCGCCCGAGCACTACCCATCCACCCGGCGCCTCGCCGTCCTGTTCGCGCCCGAGCACCAGCACCCCACCACCGTCGACGAAGCACACGCGCAGCCACGCCTTGCCGTGTTGCCCGAACACGAAGTCCGCCTGCCGCGGTCCGGCGTCGCGGATCGTCAGCTTCGCGTCGACCTGCAAGCGATCGCGGTCGTGCGTGCCGGCCCACGCAACCACCGGGCTGCCCGGATGGTAGTCGGGATCGCCGACCTTGCCCTTCTGGTCGTCGGGCGGCGGGAACGCCATCTTCGGCGTCGCTGCAGCAATCGTCTCGAGGCGTTGCGCGAAGCGTTCGTCGAGCGTGCGCCACGCGTCGTGGCCAAGGTGCTTCTGCACGAGGTCGCGCAACAGCAGGGCCTGCGCCGGGGACGAAGGCAACGTGAGGCTGTCGCGCAACATCGCCTGCATCGGCGCTGCGTGCTGTTCCATCAGCAGCTCGAACAACACGCGAAACACCGGGTACTCGTCCTGCCGCGACAGCGCACCCGATTCGCCGGCGAGCAGCGTCGTCGCCTTCGGCACGCGCCCATCGCGATGCAGCGTGCCGGCGCGCCCGACTTCGAACAGGTCGCGCATCGCTTCGGCGTCGTTGCGCACATCGCCCGTGCCGGCCGGCCGCGCCCCGCCTTCGACCTGCACTTCGGCCCACATCGCGAGCCCTTCGCCAAACCACCGCGGTGCGAACGCTTCGGCATGGCCGCGGATCGCCGCGACCGCGAGGTGCATCGCTTCGTGCGTGATCCCGTCGCGCACGTAGGCCCGCAATCGGCCGTCGTCGTCGCGCACTTTGGTGCCGACGTAGTAGTGGCCGGTGCGGGTGCGATGGTCCGCGAAGCCGGGGAACGTCATCGGGTCCGGGCCGCCGAGCGTTTCGCTGGCGGTCGCGTAGTCGCTGCGTTCGGCGTAGGCGTGCACCACCAGTTCGCTGACGGTGCCGTCCGGGGGGCCAAACATGCGCGTCGCAAGCTGCCAGACCTTGTCGAGCGCGGCTTGCGCGTCGGCGGCGAACTTCGGATCGTCGAAGTGCGGCTGGGCGCGGAACGGCGACTGCGCGAGCGCAATGTGGGCGAGGAGCAGGAACGGCAGCACGCGTCGCATGGCAGCTTCGATAGCCGCGCGGCACGGCCGCGTCACGCTGGCTGGCGAGATACCCCGGGGGTTCGGTAGCATGCCGCGATGCCCATCGGGAAGCCCCTGCGCGTGCTCGCGCTGTCCATGCTCCTTGCGTCCTTGGCTTCGGCGCAGGCGCTGTCGCCGCAGAATCTCGCGCATCTCGCGCATGGCCTCGTCAAGACGTTCGCCGAACTGCGAGCGGTCGACAAACCCGATGCCGAACAGAAGCAGGCGTTGGCCGATGCGGAAACGAAGCTGGCGCAGTTGGTCCGCATGGCGACGGAAGCCAGCGACTGGACCATCGACCACTACGTGCAGGCGAGCAGTCCGCTGCTCCACGACCATGCGGACGCGGCGCTCGCGATCAGCGAAGCGGGTATCAAGCACTTCGCCGAGTCACGCTTCCTGTGGGACCACAAAGGCCTCGCGCAGATGGCGCGCGTGGCCAACCACCTGCCGAGCGCCGAACGACTCGCCGGACTCGAGACCGCGAAGAAGTCGCTCGAGAAGGCGTTCGGCCTGCAACCGGAGACGTGGCACGCGCACGCGGGAATGATGCAGACGCTCGACCTGCTCGGCGACGTTGCTGGTGCTCTGCGCGAACTCGACATCGTCATGAAGGACGAGGAAGGTCGCGCGGCGATAACGACGGCGTGGGCGATGCGCGCGTCGATGTTGCTGCGCAGTGGCAAGCCGGCCGAGGCGATCGCCGCGCTCGAAACCGAAGCCCCCAAAGACCTCGGGGCCCACGTTCGCCCGATCCTGTTGCTGCGGGCGCACGCACTCAAGAAGGACGCCGCGAAGGTCGCTTTGGCGGTCACCGCGCTGCTCGCGGTCGAGGACTCGCCGCGCATGCAGCTCGAAGTCGCCGACGCCCTGTTCTTCATCGGCGACAAGGCCGGGGCGGCGAAGGCGCTCGCGAAACTGCCAGCGCTCGGCAAGTGGACGAGCGAAGAGGAACGCATCGGCCAGATCTGTACGCAAAGCGGTGCGGCGCTGGCGGTCTACTGGAAGGCCACCGACATCACGCCCAAGGGTCCGTTGCGCGCGGCGATGACGAAGGCGCTCGACCACAAGTTCGTGTTCATGGACCCGACCGCGAAGCCCAAGCCCAAGGAAACCGACCTGTCGTCGTCGCCGCTGGCGATGACCAACCTGCTGAAGGGCGCGATGGCGGCCGACGAGGAGAACCTCAAGGAATGGGCGAACCGCGCGCTGCTGGTGCTGTGCCTGCAGGCGCTGCCGGCCTACAAGCCGACCGCGATCGAGACCGGCATGCTGGCCCAGGTGCTGAAGAACTCGCCGACGGCGGCCGATCTGCCCGCACACGCGATCGACGCCCGCTGGAAGCTCGGCGATCCGGACGCCGCGTGCAGCCTCAGCGGCGTGCACGCGATCGAACGGCTGCTGCCGGCCGGTAAGCCCTCCGGCAACTGACCGGACGCTCGTCAGCGCAAGCGGACCCGCACCAGGAAGTCGTGCAGGTCGCGCGCGACCGCGGTGGGCAGCAGTTCGGGCAACGGTGACGTCGCCGGGGCCTGCTGCAGTTCGCCGAGCAAACGCTGGAACTCGCGCGCGTGGAACTGGATCTCGCTGGCAGCGAGCACGCCCTGTTCGGCACCGGCGGTCTTGCGCCCAATCAAGTCATCGACGTGCGCCAACCGCGCCGACTCGTTGAGCACGCGCAGGTTCGCCTGCAACTCGCCAGTGCGCAGCAGATGGATGCCCGTCAGCAGCACGCGGTACACGTAGCACAGCGGCTTCACACGCGGCGGCGACTCCTGCTCGCACAGCCCCCACTGCGTGTGCGCAAACCCGACGTAGTGCCGCACGTGCAGCCGCGTGACGCAGCGACGGCCGAGGGCAGCGAGTTCCTCATGCCACGGCGTCGTCGCGACGACGAGCGGCGACAGCAGTTGTTCGAGCACGTAGCCGTTCGGCTTGCTCATCATGCGCACGAACTTGGCGACGTCGTGCGTGACGAGATCCAGGTCGAGCCCGCTGGTCTGGTCCATGCGTTCGATCGTCTCGCGGCCGCGCACGAGCCCGACCACCTCGGCAAGCGGCAGCACGTGCACGCCGCGCAGATCGAAGTCCGAATCCGGCGATGGGAAGCCGTACAGGTGCGCCCCGCTGATCGTCGCGAACAGCAACGGGTGCGGGTGCGCCGCGGCGATCGCGAGCAGGCGTGGATCGGCGGCGACGTTCACGGCAACTCCGGCAGCAGGGCGAGGCGGCGCGCGTGGCGCAGGAACGCATCGACGCGCTCGTAGTCGGGACGCTCCGGCAAGCGCGTCGTTGCCGCGGCGGCGGTGAAGCGCGTGTGCAGATCCTGCCGCCACGCTTCGACCTCGCTCCACGCGACCTCGCCGCGCCGCACCGCCAGCAACCGATCGCGCAGCGGCCCGACATCGACCGGGACTTCACCGGTCGTGAGCACCTCGACGCCGGCGGCAAGCAACCGCAACAGGTGCATCACGTGCTTCCACTTCGGCGCGCCATGCTGGCGCACGTCGGTGGCGATCTTCTTGAACTGCGACGCGACGTAGCCGGAATAGGTCTGGAACACGAGCTGCGACAGGAACGCAGGACGCAGCGCCAGCAGTTCGCGGCCGAGCGGTGTCGCCACTTCCACCAGCGGCGACCACAGGCACTCCAGCACGTTCGGGTTCGCCTTCAGGCCGAGCCCGCAGAACTTCTGCAGCTCCCAATACGTCTCCTGGGCCGCTTCGTCGTCGATCTGCTCCGGCACGCCGAACAGCGACCAGTGCAGTTCTGCCGGCGGCAGGAACACGCCGCGCCGGTCGGTGTCGCTGGCGTCCTGGTGCAGGCCGTAGGCACGCGAGCCGATCACGACGCGCAGCAGCACGCGGTCGAACAGGGCGCGGCCACCGAGTTGCGGTACCAGGCCAGCGTCCTGCGTGCGCGCCAGCGTCGCCAGTTGGTGGCGCTTGCACGACACTTCGGCACCGTCGACCAGTTGCACGCGATAGGCGTGGTGGTTGTCAGTCGGCGCGTAGACCACCGTTCCCACCGCACCGCGCGGCACCCGCACGCCGCCCGCTTCGCCGTGCAGATCGCCGGTGGTCACCACCTGCGTGCCGACCGGCAGGATCGCCAGTTCGCCGCGTGGACCAGTCAAACGTTCACCTGCATGCGTTCACTTGCCCGTCTGCAGGATCTTCTGCACGACGTTGGTGGTCGAACGGCCGGCGACCAACGGCACCAGCACGACCTGGCCGCCGTGTTGCTCGACCCACTCGCGACCGACAACGCCCTTGTCGCGCCAGTCCTCGCCCTTGGCGAGCACGTGCGGCGTGACCGCTTCGATCAGGGCCTTCGGCGTGTCGTCGTCGAACGCGACCACGTAGTCGACCGCCTGCAACGCCGCGAGCACGCTGGCGCGATCCGGCAGCGTGTTGAACGGGCGCCCCGGCCCCTTCTGCTGCCGCTGCACCGACGCGTCGGTGTTGACGCCCACCATCAGCGCGTCGCCATACGCACGCGCCTTCTGCAGGTAGTCGCAATGGCCGGCGTGCAGGATGTCGAAGCAACCGTTGGTGAAGACGAGGCGGCGGCCTTCGGCGCGCAGCCGACTCGCGATTTCGGCCGCCTGTTCGAGCGTCAGGATCTTGCCTTCCGCACCGGGCGCCGTGTCGCCGAGGCGCGCGAGGATCTCGCGGCGGCTCGGCGCCCACGTGCCGACCTTGCCGACGGTGATGCCGGCAGCGTGATTGGCGATGCGCAGGCTCTCTTCGAGCGGCACGCCGCAGGCGCGGCAGAACGTCAGCACCGCCACCACCGTGTCGCCGGCGCCCGTGACATCGAACACCGCGCGCGCTTCGGTCGGGATGATGCGATGGCTGCCGTCCGGCGTCTCGAAGAAGACACCGTCCTTGCCGAGCGTGATCACCGCGGTCTGGATGCCGGTGATCTCGCGCAGCCGACGCGCCGCCTTGTGCATGTCGTCGGTGTCGCGGATCGTCACGCCGGTCGCAGCTTCGGCCTCTTCGCGGTTGGGCGTCAGCAGGTCGACGCCCTTGTAGATCGAGTAGTCCTTGCCCTTCGGATCGACGACGGTGACGCCGCCCTGTGAACGCGCGGCCTCGATCGCCGCCTGGATCACGCGCGGCGTCAACACGCCCTTGCCGTAGTCGCTGAGCAACACGCTCTTCCATGGGAACGGCCGCTGCTCGAGGATCTGCAGCATCGCCTTCTCGGCCTCGCCGCCGACCGGAGCGCGACTCTCCTCGTCGACCCGCAGCACCTGCATGGTCTTCGCGACGTAGCGCGTCTTGCGCGTCGTCGGCCGCGTGCGGTCGGTCACGAGCGCTTGCGTGTCGATGTCGGCGTCGTGCAGCAGCTGCGTCAACTTGCGGCCACCTTCGTCATCGCCGATCACGCCGAGCACCGAGGCGGAAGCACCGAGTTCGCGCAGGTTCGCCGCGACGTTGCAGGCGCCACCGAGCAGGTAGCGTTCCTCGCCGGCTTCGAACACCAGCACGGGCGCCTCGGGCGACACCCGGTTCGCCTTGCCGTCGGCGTAGCGATCGAGGATCAGGTCACCGACGACGAGCACGCGCGTGGTCGGCAGGGCCGCGAGGATCTCGGCGAGACGGCGGTTCGTGGCGGCGGTCATCAGCGGGGCTCCGTGAGGTAACCGCGCGCGGCCGCGGTGCACAGGATCGCCTGGTGCAGCAGCGGCAGCACGATCTCGTGCATCGCCAGGATCGACTTGCCTTCCTTCGGTGGGCGCTGCACGACGTTGGTGAAGGCGCGGTACTGCTGCAGCATGTCGAAGTTCGCGGTCAGGAAGTCAGTGCCGAGCTGGCCGCGGTTGCGGGCGATCGACACGGCCTTGAGGAACACCTCGGGCATGATCACGGCCGAGCCGATGTTGAGCCACACGCCGTGTTCGAGGCGGCCGACGCTGTCGGCGAAGATCCAGAAGTCGCGCATGGTCGCTGCGCCGAGTGCAGCGCCGTCGAGGTTCGGATCCATGTGCGTGATGTCGCAGCCGAACGCGACGTGCACCGTCGCCGGGATCTGCAGGCGCGCCGCTTCGGCGAACACCGACAGGTGGCGGTACGGCAGGTCGCCTTCCAGGATCGTGCGGCCGATCGCGAGGCCGAGGCCCTCACCGCGTTCGCCCGCGCGCCTGGTGGCGCCGTTCAGGCCGGTGAAGGTCTCGCCCCAGAAACCGAACGAGCCATCGGGCAGGTTCTGCGCGACGTCCTCGCTGGTGGCGCCCTGGTAGGCGGTCTCCCAATCGTGGATCGCCGAGGCGCCGTTGGTGGCGACGTGCGTGATGAAGCCGCGCCGCATCAAGTCGATGAGCAGCGGCGACAGGCCGACCTTGAGCACGTGGGCGCCGAGCGACACCCCGACTTCGCGGCCCTGCTGGCGCGCGGTCACGACGCGATCGACGACGGTCTTCAACGCCTTGCTGCCGTAGATGTCAGGCAGCGCTTCGAACCACCGCAGGAAGCCCTCGACCGGCGGCAGGACCTTGGCGAAGTCCTCCTTCTTGACGAGGTTCTTGCGCTCCGCGAGCGGGCGGATGCGCAGCGGTCGGGGAGGTATCGGGTTCGGCTCGGGCATCGAGGCCGCGCATCGTGCAGTTCCGGGCGCTGCGGTTCCAGAGCACGAACGTCGGCAATCGCATGAATCCGTGCCACCGCTGGCAACGAGCGGTGTTGGAGCAGGCCCTCGCCGGCCTGCAGCGCATGGGCGCGGCGGCGACCTGAGTGCGACTCAGCGCCAGAGCATGCGCACTTCGAGCACGCGCACGGCACCGAGGGCCTTGTTCTGCACGAGGTCGAAGCGAAGCACGGAGCCGCGGTCGCTGTTGAGCGAGCCGGCGCCGGGCTGCAGCGTGTCGCGCCACGGACCGATCGTGGCGGGGTTCACGT
Source organism: Planctomycetia bacterium (assembly GCA_005776475.1). Lineage (GTDB taxonomy): Bacteria > Planctomycetota > UBA1135 > UBA1135 > UBA2386 > UBA2386. The sequence goes on along the minus strand of SXPB01000190.1, from coordinate 12,911 downwards.
TGCCGGTCAGCGGATCGAGCCGCGCGCCCTGGAAGCGGACGAACACCGCACCGTTGGGGTCGTTCGCGGCCAGCGTCGAAACCGACGGGTCGTCACTGAACAGCACGGTCTGGGCGCCAACCTGCGCGACGATCTCGTAGCGCAGCCACATTGGCAGCGCCGCAGTCGGTGGCAAGTACCAGCTCGACCGCGAACCGGTGCGGTCGTCCTGGTCGGCCAGCGGACCGATGTTGGCAGCTGCGAGCGCCGGCACACCCGCGCCGGAGAAGGCAACGCCGACGCCCGCTTCGAGCCGGTAGAAGCCGTGCGAGCCGGCGCCAGCTTGGGCCTGCACGTTGATCTGCGTCGGCGCGAGCGCCGTCGAAATCGAGCCGGTCTGGCTGCCCGGACCACCGGACGTATCGATGCTGCCGCTCACGACGATCGTTTGCGCCGACTGCACGACAACCGAACCACCGGAGCCGCCGCCGCCCGGAGACGAAACGCCGAGCTCGACATCGGGGCTCGCTATCGCCGGCGTGTCGCCGTTGATCAGCACCCCAGCCCCACCGCGTGCACGCATCTCCCCCGCAATCGCGACCGGACCGCCGGCGCGCACTGCCATGGCGCCGCCACCACCACTGCCGGCATGCCCCGCCATGAAGTCGTCGACAAGGAGCACCAGGATGCCAAAGGGATGGCAACCGCCGCCACCGCCACCCGCACCGCCGCCAAGGTAGTGCACCAGCGACGAGTACCCGTTCGGCGGGTTGCTCGGGAACGGCAACAGCGGGAACGCGGCGCCACCCTGGGCGATCGGACTTGCGTTGGGCTGGGTGACTCCGCCCGCAATCGTCGGCGCCGTTGCCGTGCTGCCAGGCAACAGGAAGCCGCCGCCACCACCACCGGGCGAGAACTCGTCGTAGAAAGCCAACCCCGCGATACCGGTGATGAAGGGAGGCCCCGCCGAGACAACCGTGCCCGCGGCCGGGTGCATCGGCGAGCCGCGACCCCCGGTGCCGGCCGTGACACCCGCGTAGGCATGCCCCGCCGCAACGCGCACGTCCTGCCCCGGCTGCCCATCGGTGACGAAGATGCCGTTCACGAGGATCGGCCCGGTGCCCGTGCTTTCGCGGCCACCATCGCCGCCACGGCCACCACCCGGCCCACCCGCGCCACCGGCCTGGCCCATCGTCTGCGTAGTGATGTTGCGGGCATTGAAGGGGGACACCCGTTGTCCCGCGGCTGGCCCCGACACCGGCACGTAGAACGGCAGGTCGGCGGCATCGCCATCGATGATGCCCTGCACGTCGACACGACCGCGAACGAACACCTGCGCCGGCGCGCTGCCGACGAACTTCACCGTGACGCCTGCGGGCACGACGAAGTCGGTGAAGAAGAAGCGGCCGTCGGTGACCAACGCGGGCTGGCCCGAGATTGTCGCGCTCGCCGGGATCATCTGGTTGTCGGTCGACCACGTGTAGACGCCGGGCCCCGTCAGCGTTCCCTGCGCCGGATCGAACGAGCCGTGCCGGCCGTCGTTGCCGATCGCCACCGGGACAGCTTCGCCATTCGCCCACACGTCACCCGAGGCCACGGGATCACGCTGCAGGTCGGATGCGAACGACTCGGCGAGCGTGCGCACCGGCAGCGGCAACCCGATCTGCACTTCGAGGCCGTTCGATGCATCGCTGATGCCATTCGCGTCCCACTGCACGAACTGCGCGTCGTAGCGCGCGCCGAGCAACGTCGGCGACGCCGGCACCGCGACCAGCTGTTGCGCCGGCAACCCGACGCCGAGGAACGTGACCGCGAGCGCTTCGACGCGCAGCGAACAGCCGAGCGCACCGAACGGGATCGTCTGCGGCAGCGGCAAGCCGCCGTTCTGGGTGTGCGACAGGCCGAGCACCGACAGCTGCAGGCCCGCGGCACTGCTGCCGCCGACGCGCAGACGATGGCTGCTGCCTGGCTCCGGCGAATCGCCGGCGGCAAGGCCAAGCGTGTAGGCCGGACTGCTGCAAGGTGCCGCGAACGCAGTCGCCAGTGGTTGCGGTTCCGCCCGCCACCGCCACGTCGCGAGCGCGGTGAAGGTCGCGCCGACCAAGACCACTTCCCGGCGTTCGGCGTGGTAGGCCAAAGCGCCAAAGCCCGGCGCCACGTATGGCAGGCTGACGGCCGGATGCGCGGTGAGCGAAAGTCCGTCGTACTCGTACGGCTCCCACCCCGTCAGTCGCGTGCGCACGACCACGCCACGGCCGCGTTCGGGATCGAAGGCACCCCACGTCGCCGTCGGCGACCCCGGCTGCTGGGCAACCGCCGTCCACGTCGTGCCGACGAGCCGTTGCACACTGAGGCCAGCCACCGCACCGACGACGAGGGCCGCCTCGCCGCGCACCGTGTCGGAGAACATCGCGACCGGCGCGCCAGCCAGGACCGAGAACGTGTTCACCGGGGTCCAGTTGCCCGCCGCGAACCGCCAGGTGGCGAAGGTCGCGGCCGGCGGCAACGGTTGCGTCACCAGCAGCACGCTGGCCGAAGCGGGATCGAACGCCATCGCGATCGGCTTCTGCATCGGCGCGGTCGGCGTCGCGACCTGCGTCCAGGCGCCGTTCGCATAGCGCCACGTGTCCGACAGCAACGTGCCCGTCGTGGTGGTGCCGCCGTAGACGAGCAGCGAGCCATCGGCATCGTTGCGCGCGAGCATCGGACTCTCGCGGCGCGGCACCGGCGTCGTGAGCGGCGTCCACTGCACGCCATCGAACAACAACTCCGTTGCCGCGGGATTGGCGGTGTCACCACCAAACAACAACAAGCCGCCGCCGGGCCACGGCGCGAGGCCAAAGCCACCGCGGGGCGGTGGTGTGCCGAGGGTTGGCACTGCCTGCCATTGGGCGAACACCGGCAACGCAACGAACAGCACGCACGCGGCGCGCAGGGGCAAGGACGACTTCACGGTCTCTCCTGGGGTCAGGCTGCACGGGCTCGAGGGGGCGTTGCGTCACACCAGGCGGTGGTGTTGGCACCGTGCGGCGTGGCGGCGAATCACCCGTGCGATGGGAGATCTACCGCAGATCTACGTTTCGTCAACCGCCCCCAGGCTGCGAGCCGTGCGGGCCACACGCCGGCTCCGACGCACGTCGGGCCGGCAGCGCGGCGAGAACGGCGCGCTTGTCGGCGTCGTTCATTGCGAACCACGCCGCGATCTCGTTGCGCGTGCGCCAGCAACCCGTGCAGTAGCGGTCGGCGGCGTCCATGGCACACACCTTGATGCACGGCGACATCGGCGGCGCTGCGAAGTCGCGCGGCCGATCGTTCATCGCAGGCTCGCCCGCGCCGCATCGGTGCACGGCCACGCCCCGCCCTTCTGCAGCAACTCGACGAGCACTTCCTGGTCGTTCTGGCGCGCCAGTTCGACTTCGGCATCGGTGGCGCCGACCAGGTGGAACAGATCGACGCGGCCCGAAGCGAGATCGATCGACGCCGCGTAGTGCTTCGGCGGTTCGACCAGCAGCCAGCGGATCGCGCTGTCGAACTCCGGCGAGATCGAGCCACCGAGCGGGACCCGGTTGCCGTACTCGAACAGGTCGGCGTCCTCGTAGGTGCCGACCGCGACGAGCAACTCGTAGGCCATCAGGTTGTGCAGCAACGGCACCGCCCAGTTCGCAGGCGCCTTCGACTCGACCACGAGCTCGAAGCCAAGGCCCGAGAACCCGGACGGGTCGCGGCCGGGCGTGTCGAGGTTCCACGGGTTGCTGAGACCGGAGGTCACGTAGAGCCACGACGCGCGCTGGGCGTTCGGCGGGCACGCGAACACGCCGTGGTTGAGCCAGCCCGGATGCGGTTGCTTGCCGTAGCGCTCGAACACCTTCGGGCCGGCGGCGAACACGCCCTGGCCGAGATCGCCGAACAACGAACGGTAGGCGCGGTCCTCGCGATCGGACCAGACGCCCTCGAACCACTGTGCAAACGCCGGATTGCTCATCGAAGGGCGAACAGGCTACCACGGCCGTTGCCCGCGCTGCAGCGCGTGGCTGCCGTTCCTTGGCTTTCGCGCGCGGGGCGGCTACAGCACGGCGATGAAGCGTGCGGACAAGGCGGTGCGGATCGCGCAGGTCCTCGATGCGCACTTCCCGGCGCCGGCGATCCCGCTGCAGCACGACGATCCGTTCACGCTGCTGGTGGCGGTGCTGCTGTCGGCACAGTGCACCGACGTGCGGGTGAACCAGGTGACCCCGGGCCTGTTCGCGAAGGCGCGCACCCCGCAGGCGATGGCGACGTTGCCGGTCCCGGTGATCCGCGAGCTGATCCGGCCGTGTGGGTTGTCGCCACAGAAGGCGAAGGCGATCGCCGGGTTGTCGCGCATCCTGCTCGACGAACACGGCGGCGAAGTGCCGCACGAAGCGGACGCGCTCGAGCGCCTGCCCGGCGTCGGCCACAAGACCGCGAGCGTGGTGCTGGCGCAGGCGTTCGGCGTGGCGACGTTCCCCGTCGACACGCACATCCATCGCTGTGCGGCGCGCTGGGGCCTGTCCACCGGCCGCAACGTCGCGCAGACCGAACGCGACCTGATGCGAACGTTCCCGCGCGAGCAGTGGAACAAGCTGCACCTGCAGATCATCTGGTTCGGCCGCACGTTCTGCCCTGCCCTGCGGCACGTGCCCGCGGCGTGCCCGATCTGCGCGTGGGCGATGCGCAAGGCGCGGATCGCGGCGAAGCAGCGCCGCTGACCGCGAATCAGCGGCCGCCGTGGCCGCCCGCCGGCTCCGGCTTCGGTTCACCTTCCTTCGGGTCGGACTCGGACTCCTCGCCGATCTCCGGCGGCGGGATGACTTCGATGACCAGCGTCTTCTTGCCGTCGCCCGGCAGGGCGAACTCCAGCTTGCCCAACGACGGCATCGGTTCGTTCTGCTCGATGCGCAACCGCGCCGCGTTGTTGCGCGCAATCAGGCAGTGGTCGCCGGGCGGCAGCGCCAACTGCAGCGAAGTGACGCCGTGCTCCAGCCGCAGTCCGCGCCCCATGTCGTAGCTGTCGTCGGCCTCGAGCGCGTTGCCCATCGCCTTGTCGGCCTCGAGCATGCTGCGCAATTCGACGCGCGCGATCGTCGCCATCTTCTCGCCGGTCCCCTTCCACTCGATCGTCACCGTGGTCAACGGCACCGCGACATCCTGCGTGACGTCGGCGCCCTTCACCGTGAACGTCTTCGAATTCGCCACCACGATGCCGAGCGCCAGGTCGAACACCGACAGGCGGTAGCTGCCGTCCGTCGCGGCGATCTCGAAGGTGCCGTCGCCCGCCACGAACGCGCGCATGCCGGACGGCGCGTCGTAGCCGCGATGCCAGAACGGCGACCCCTCGAACGACGGCTCGGCGGTGACGACGAGGTTCTCGAGTGCGGTCGACGCGGCCGGGAACGTGATGCGGCCGCGGACCTTGGACGCCCGGTCGCCGGCGATGTCGAACTCGCGGTCGAGGCCCTTGGCGCGCACGCGGAACGACTCGATCGGCAGGAACAACGCCCCGCCGGTGCGCGGCGCCGTCGGCACCTGCAGCATCAGCGTGTAGTGGCCAAGACCCAACCCGTCGAAGCGGAAGCTGCCGTCGGCCGCCAGCGCCTTCGCCCCGCCATCGGCGTTGGTGGACACCTGGCCGCCGAAGTCGACGTCGAACAACATGTTGCCATACCCGTACTGCTGTTGCCCGGTGGCGACTGGCGACAGGCGCACGCGCCAGCCAGCCCCGATCGGCTCGCCGACGAGTTTGCCGCTGAGCGTGGCGCCGGCGGGGACGTCGACGAAGAGCCCCGTGCGCGCTTCCTGCGCCTTCAAGGTCACCGGCACCGGCGACAACGGTGGCCGGCCGTCGACCACCACGTGCACCAGCCATTCGCCGTCGCCGAGTTCGCCGACGCGGAACGCGCCGTCGGCGGCGGTCTTCACCGGCTCATCCAGCTCGCTGCCACCGACGTCGTCGACGTCGATCCAGAACCCGGGATTCCAGCCGAACATCGCGTTCTGCGGCTGCACCGACACCAGCGCGCCGGCGATCGGCGCGCCGGTCGCCGCATCGCGCACGATGCCGGCAACGGTCGCTTCCGCCTCGAGCTCGACCGTCAGGGCCTTGCCGTCTTCGCTGCGCGTCACGTCCTTCTGCAGCAGCGGCGCGTGGCCCTTCGCCACCACGTAGACCGCACCGGCGACGCCGTCGCTGTCGGGCCCCGGCAACTCGACGGTGCCATCGGGGCTCGGCTTCGCCGCACGCACCTGCTGGCGAAGTTGCTGCAGGAACCACGGGTTGCCCGCTTCCTCGCCCCACGCCACGGTGGCCAGGAACGTGCGCACTGCCGCCCCCGTGCCCTTGGTCACCGCGCGCACCGACAACGGCTTCGGCTTCTCTTCGGCCGCCGGCAGCTTGGTCGTCACCACGAGCGCCGTGACGGGACCTTCGCCGAGCTTGCTGCGGCCGAAACGCGTCACGTCGCCTTCGGTTTTGTGCGCCGAGATCCGCCAGCGGCCGCGATGGCGCAAGCTGCAGCGGAACTTGCCGCGTTCGTCGGTCGCGACTTCCTGGTGCTCCAAGGACAGTTCGTAGTTCACGAACACCTTCGCTCCCGCCAGCGGCTTGCCATCCGCTTCGACAACGCCTTCGAGGAACCCGCTCGGCTGCAGCGCGAACTCCAGCGGGGCGCCGGCGGCGATCGGCTCACGCCGGATCTCGTAGAAGCCATCGGCGCGCACCGTGATCGCCGAACCGGACGGCAGCGCCCCTGGCAAGTCGACGATGCCGCCGGCACTGGACCGCGCCGAACACCGCAGCGCACCCTGGTCGCCGTCACCGAACAGCGTGCCGAGCAGGTCGGTCGCCGTGACCAGCGCACCCGCGACAGGCTTGCCTTCGGCATCGCGCACGCGGCCGAACAGGCGCTGGCCGCGCGTCAGCATCACGTCGCCGACCTGGATCGGTGCCGACGAACCGGCCTTCGGCTGCGGCAAGCGCGACAGCCACAGCAGCTGCCCCGCATGCGCCTTGTGCGCGAACATCAGCGACTGCGTCTGCCACTCGGCCCCTTCCACGTTGGTCCACGGCACCTGGAACGTGCCATCGGCCGCAGTCACCGGGGTTTCCTTCGCGAGCACTTCGGCCGTCGTCGTGGTCTCGGGATCACCGACGTGCAGGTGCACACCGGCCACCGGCTGGCCATCGACGGCGAGCACGCGGCCTTGGATCTGGAAGGTGCGCTGCTTGGTCGGCTTCGCGGTGGCGTCGCCCGGCCCGACCCCCTGGGCAACGACGTGGAGCGGGACCAACAGAACGGCCAAGGCGATGCGCGAGTTCACGTCGCCACTGTCGCGATTCGGGCAACGCGAGACAACCCCTCAGGGCCGCCGCAGGCGCAACGTCGCGTCGCCCACCACCGACCAGAAGTACGAACGCTTGCGGCCGATGTCGCCGCCGACGTCGTTCCAGTCCTTCGCCTCGCGTTCGACGGCGAAGTACCGTTGCCACGCCTGGCCGAAGGTCTGCCCGGCGCCCAGCACGGCCGCGAACTCGCGCGGCTCGTCGTAGAACACCTTGGCGCGACCGGCGATCGCCAGGCACCCGGTGAAGAACAGCATCGACTCGGCATGCGCGCGCTGGCCGTACTCGGGGTGGTCGTACGCGTGCGCGGCGGCGCCGGGCGGCGACAGCGCCTCGCAGCCCGTGTGCACCAGCAGGAACGGCCCGCCCGCCGCCAGCTGCTTGCCGTGCAGGGCGCGATAGAACACGAAGTCGGCGCGGCCCGAGCGATGGTCGCGCCAACTCGGCGCCAACGTGTCACCATCCTTGACCCAGTGCCACGGCACGCCAAGCAGTTCCTGCAGCGCGGCGGGATCGCTCGCCGCGAACGCACCACCCCACGGATCGCTGTGCACGCGCAAGGTGCGCAACACCGCGGGCCGCTGCAGCCACTGCGCGAGTTCGAGCAGGGTCGCACCGTGCTGCACGTCGTAGCCCGCTTCGGCGAAATTGGTCCACGCCGCATCGGCGGCACGCAGCGACGCCATGCCGCTGCCGAGTTCGTGCGCGATCGACGCCGGGCGATGGCGCTCCGCCACGGCCTGCTCGGTGCGGAAGGCGTGGTTGCGTTCGAAGTACGCGAGCAGCAGGCGCAGTTCGGTGCGGGCATCGAACTGCCACGCGACCGGTTTCGCCGGCTGGCCATCGACCGGGCGCAGCACCGAGGGCACCTCCGTCAGCCGCAGCGAAGCCTGGACATCGCGCTCGACAGGCGGCGCGCCGAACGCAGCCGGGTCGGGCACCCAGGCGACACCGCGGGCGTCGATGCGCGACACCGCGATCTCGGGCAGTGCGAGCGGATTGCCGCGCGTTCGGTCGGCCGCGCTGCACTCGTGGTCGCGGTCGTTCGCATCGAGGTGCAGCGTGAACCGTTCGCTGTCGGCGATCGCCGCGCCATCGCGCACGTGGAACACATCGGTCACCGGGATCTCACCGACTTGCAGCGCCGTGCAGACGCCACCGCGTTCGGGCACCGTGTCGCCGAACGTCGCCCAGGCCGAACGCAGCGTCGTCGGACCGGGCACGTAGCACCGTTCCCAATCGCCGTCGAGGTCGGCGAGCACGAGGTCGCAGCGGTGCGCGACGATCTCGGGCACTGCGCGCACGTTCGTGGTCTTGGCATCGATCGCGACCGGCTTGCCGTCCTGGCCGGGCAGCGACAGCTTCTCGTGGCGCCGCCAGTTGCAGGTGCGCACCAGCAATGCATCGGGGAAGTGGCCGACCAGCACGGCGGCAACCATCGGCGACGTCGCATGCAGTCGTTGCAACAGCCGGCGCAGCGCGAGCACCGTGCGGCCGTCCTGGTGCGGCGGGCCCTTGTGCACGTCGGTGATGAGCAGCAGCACGCGGTGGCCTTCGGCAGCGACGTCCTCGGCGTAGCGCCGCACAAAGAAGTCCAACATGCACTCTGGGCTGCGGGACGCTGTGCGCCACAGCCGTCCCTCGACCAGCACGACCACCAGCGGCGACTTCGCATCCCCCACCTCGACGACCCGTTCGAGCGTGCGCACTTCGGCGCGGCCATCGCCATCGAGATCGAACGGCGCGAACTTCGCGACGACCTCCGTCACGGGCGATTGCGTCATCGGCGCCGCAGCGAAGGCGAGCAACGCCACGACGAACGGGTGCATCCTGGCCATGAGTTCGTACCGCCCCTCGGGCGAAGGACGAAGTCGCAGCCTACCCGCCAGCCCATGGCGCGCGCGAATCGCCACCCACTTCGTCAATTTTCGCGAGCAGCGTGTAAGGGCGGCGACGTTCGCGGAACTCTCGTCCGTGCGCCACCGGCACGAAACACCACGCAATCCAAGAGATCCACGATGCTGCCTTCTCGCCTGCTTCGGTCATCGCTTCCCGTTCTGCTGGTTCTGCTTCCCCAGTTGATTCCTGCCCAGGCGCCCGGCCTGCGCGGTGCCGCCCAGGAGCCACCGCTCGTGCTGCGCCTGCCGCCGCCCGAGCCCGCGGTCGCCGAGCGCCTGATCACCATCGAAGCCGTGGCCTCGGTGCGCGTCGTGCCGACGCGATTGCGCCTCGTGTTCGCCATCAGCGCCCTTGGTGTCGATGCGAGTGCCGCGAGCCTCGCCGCCCGCGGCGTCGTCGGCGCCGCCAAAGACAAGCTGCAGACGGTTGGTGTGAAGGCCGCCGACATCGACGTGGACTTCATCGCCGCGGTGCCCGTCTATTCGTGGGGCGTCGCGAAGCAGTCGAGCAAGGACGTTCTGGAGGAGAAACGGAGCGGGACCAGGGTGCAGTACAATCTGCACGTGCAGGTCGCGGACGAAGCCGCAGCGTTGACGGCGATCGAAGCGGCGACGGCCGGTGTGGGCGCCGATCTACTCGCTGTCGACTACTGGAGTGACGACCTCGAGGCCCGGCAAATCGAAGCCGAAGCGAAGGCACTCGCCGCTGCCCAGGCGAAGGCGAAGCGGATGTTGGTGGTATTCGCGTCGCCACCACTGCCGGTGAACGTCCACGAGAACACACGCGTGTTGTTCCCGCAGCAGCTGTACCACAACCTGACGCGCGCCGAGGACAGCGCGGAGCAGTGGTATTCGCGCGACCTGCCGCGCGTTCCGGCGAGCCGGCCGCTGCTGATCTACTACCGCGGGTTGTTCGCCGACCTCGACACCGGCGACCCGGTGATGCCGGGCGCCCGGCACATCGAGATCGTGTCGACGGTCCGACTCTACTACGAAGCCCCAGGCCGGCCGCCGCTCGTCGACACGGAACGGGAGTAGGCGTCACCGCCGCCACCGCGCACCACACCGCGCATGGCACCTCTGCGCGCCAATTCGATGGTCAACTCCGTCGGCACGTGCCCGGCGAGGAACGTCCGCACCACGGGCACGAACTCGGGACGGCGCACCCCGATCGCCAACCGCTTGTCGTGCTGCACGGGCACGACCACAGGACCACGAACCGAAGGGAGCACGGTGCTCCCTGGCCAATCGAACACGCGCGTGACCTGGTCGACCCCGGCGTAACGCCGGATCTCGTCGGTCTCGGGTTTGACGAACATGGATGGGAATGCACCGGACTCAAGGTTGAAGGCGACTTCGACCGGCTCGACCGGACGCCCATCGCTGTCGACGACCCGCAGCGTGAGCGCCGCCGTGGGATCGAGCGTCCGTTCGACCCGCGCGTCGCTGGGCATCGCCACACCGGCATCGGACGCAGGCGACGGCGCCTCTGCCGTCAACGATGCATCCGCCGGCACCGGCGCTGTTGCCTCCGGGACAGGCGGTAGCACTTGCGGCGAATTGCCATTGCCCAGCCAAAAGAACGTCGAAACGGCGATGGCGCAGCCGGCCATGAAGACCAGCATGACGCGGTGCTGTCGACGCGAGGTGAGCATCCGTGGGTCGTCCTAGTGCCGCAGGACTGCGCCTGTAACCATGCGAGGCGCCAAGGTGGCGCGCTGGCCGACCATCGAGGCTCCCTGCCCATGGCAAGGCACTCGATGGCGTCCATCCGTTGCCGGTTCGTAGGATTTCGCATCGGCGGCGCAGATTTCCGGCCTCGGCACGTGCGATCCCCGGCAACTGGTCCTTCCCAGGTAGAGCCCACGACCACCTGACCTACGAGAACGACCATGAACCTGCCCGCCACCCTCTCCGTCCTGCTCAGCGCCGCCCTCGCCACCGCCCAGACCACGGGGGTGCCCGGGATGAACGACTACACTGTGAATGGCCTCGGCTCGGGCACGACTTCGTGCACCACGATGTGCTTCCCGAACGGCGGCCTGACCCTGAACCTGCAGGTCTCCGCCCCGCCCGGCGCCTTCGCGATCGTGCTGTTCAGCCTGTGCCCGTGCACGACCTGCTCGCTGCCCGGCCCCACCAACAGCTGCTTCCCGACGATCCCGAACACCGCCTGCGGCGGCACCACCAACCAGTCGCTCGACCTGAACATGACCGCCGCCTGCGGCATCGTGTTCTCGGCGGTGATGGCGCCGAACTCGGCCGGCACGCCCGGCCTGTCGATGCCCCTGACCATCCCGGCGTTCACCGGACTGCCCTGCACCAACGCGGTGCTGGCGACGCAGGCCGCGGTGATCGACCCGTGCGGTGCCGGCCTGTTCGGCGTGCCCGGCCCGTTCGTGATGACGCAGTCCTACACGCTCAATTTCTGAGCGACCGGCAACGCGCTCAGCGCTTGCTCTTGCGAAGCGCGGCGCGCTTGCCCTTGCGTGGTTTCGATGCGGCGACCGGCGCCGCGCCGAACAGCAGTTCGAACACCTGCTCGAAACGAGCCACGAACAGGATCTCGATGCCCTCCACGAGCTCGGGCTTCAGTTCCTTGGCTTCGGCTTCGTTGCCGGCCGGCAGCACGACGCGCGTGATGCCGAAGTTCTTCGCCGCGAGCACCTTTTCGCGCACGCCGCCGATCGGCAGCACTTCACCGACAACGGTGAGCTCGCCCGTCATCGCCAGATCCATCGGCGCCTTCTTGCCGAGCAACGCCCCGACGAACGCGCTCGCGATCGCGATGCCCGCCGACGGCCCGTCCTTCTTGATCGCCCCGGCGGGGAAGTGCAGGTGCAGGTCCATCGCATCGAACTTCGCTGCGTCGAGGCCGAGACGATCGGCGTGGCTTTTCAGGTAGCTGAGGGCCAACCGCGCCGACTCGCTCATCACGTCGCCGAGCGAACCGGTGAGCTGCAGCGCGCCCTTGCCCTTGCTCGCGACCGCTTCGACGTAGAGCACATCGCCACCGAACGGCGTCCACGCGAGCCCCTGCACGACGCCGGGCAACTTCTGCTTGCGCCGTTCTTCGGGCTGGAAGCGCGGGCGACCGAGCAGCTGCTCCATCTCGACGGCGGCGAGACGACCTGGCCCCTTGCCACCGCCGGCGACGCCGCGCGCGACCTTGCGGCACAGGCGCTGCACGACCTTGTCGAGGCCACGCACGCCGGCTTCGCGCGTGTGCTCGGCGACGAGCTTGCTCCACACCGGCGGCGCGATCGACAGGTGTTTGCCGGTGAGGCCGTGGCGTTCGAGCTGCTTCGGCAACAGATGGCGGCGCCCGATCTCGACCTTCTCTTCGCGCAGGTAGCCGGGGATCTCGAGGATCTCCATGCGGTCGCGCAGCGGTTCGGGGATCTGCGACAGCACGTTGGCGGTGGCGAGGAACATCACTTTCGACAGGTCGCACGGCACGTCGAGGTAGTGGTCGGCGAACGCGTGGTTTTGCTCGGGGTCGAGCACTTCCAGCAACGCCGAACTCGGGTCGCCGCGAAAGTCGTTGCCGAGCTTGTCGATCTCGTCGAGCAGCATCACCGGGTTGTTGCTGCCGGCGGCCTTCAGGCCCTGCAGGATGCGGCCGGGCAACGCCCCGATGTAGGTGCGGCGGTGGCCTTTGATCTCGGCTTCGTCGC
>SXPB01000189.1 GCA_005776475.1 Planctomycetia bacterium | reverse complement strand
GCCCCCCACGGCATAATCCTTCCCCCCATGACTCGCATCGCGGACCTCATCCACGACTGGAACCTCGACGCCGGCACCTTCCGCCCCGCCCGCCCACTCCAGTTCGACGACGAAACCCTGCGCGACGGCCTCCAATCGCCCGCCGTCAGCGATCCCGGCCTCGACCAGAAGATCGAACTGCTCGAGCACATGGATCGCCTCGGCATCCACACCGCCAACCTCGGCCTGCCCGGCGCCGGCGGCCGCCCACGCGAGGACATCCTCAAGCTCGCCCAGCACATCCAGAAGAACCGCCTCCGCATCGGCGCCAACGTCGCCTGCCGCACCGTCGTCACCGACATCGAGCCCGTCGTCGAGATGACCCAGCGCGCCGGCATGCCGATCGAGGTCTGCGCGTTCATTGGCTCGAGCTACATCCGCCAATACGCCGAGGACTGGACCCTCGACCGCATGCTCGCGAACACCCGCGAGGCCCTCACCTTCGCCCAGAAGAACAACCTCCCGGTGATGTATGTCACCGAGGACACCACCCGCGCCCGCCCCGACACCATCAAGGCGTTGTATTCGACCGCGATCGAACTCGGCGCCCGCCGCCTGTGCGTCTGCGACACCGTCGGCCACGCCACCCCCCAGGGAACGCGCGCCGTCGTCAAGTTCGTCCGCGAGCTCGCCGACCAGCACGACAAGACCCTCGGTGTGGACTGGCACGGCCACCGCGACCGCGACCTCGGCATCGCCAACTGCCTTGCCGCCATCGAAGCGGGCGCCGACCGCGTCCACGGCACGGCGCTCGGCGTCGGCGAACGCGCCGGCAACGCCCCGATGGACCTCCTGCTGGTCAACTGCCGCCTGCTCGGCTGGATCCAGAACGACCTGCGCACCCTCCCCCAGTACGTCGCCGCCGCCGCCAAGGCCCTGGCGGTCGAGATCCCGCACAACTACCCCGTCCTTGGCACCGACGCGTTCGAGACCGGAACGGGCGTGCACGCCGCCGCCGTCATCAAGGCCTTCAAGAAGGGCGACGTCGAGCTGGCCGATGCCGTCTACTCGGGCGTCCCGGCTGGCATGGTCGGACTCGAGCAGCAGATCGCCGTTGGCCCCATGGCCGGCAAGTCGAACGCAGCTTTCGTACTGGAAAAGCTCGGGATCGAACCGACCGAGGACCGGGTCCAACGCGTCCTTGCCGCCGGCAAGTCGAGCAAGCGCTTGCTGACCCCAGCCGAAGTGCGCGCCGCGGCTGGCAGCTGAGTTGCCGCAACTCATCAAGTTCCCAGGGGATCGAGCCGATCCAGCCTCCGGAAACCGGAGGAGAATGGATCCAGTCCTGGACATGAGTGTGGTGGAAGAACTGTTGTCGTTCAGCGACGACGGCGATCCCGAATTGCTGATGGACCTGATCCAGATGTTCCTGGAGGACGGCCCGAGCAAGGTCGCGGCCGTCTCCGAAGGGGTGTCGGCCGGCGACTTCGAGAAGGCCGAACGCGCCGCGCACTCGCTCAAGGGGTCGTCCGGCAACCTGGGCGCCCGCCTGCTGCAGAACGTCTGCGAAGAGATGCAGTTGGCGACCCGGTACCACAAGCTCGACGACAGCCGTCGGTTGGCGCCGATGCTGAGCCAGCGCTTCACCGAGGCCGAAGGCGCCTTGCGCAAGCTGCAGGCCAGCTACAAGAGCTGACCGCGCGCGCGGTCAGCTGGTCGCGTCGATCGTCTTGTCGGACCGGGCCTTCTTCGCCGGCCGCTTGCTGCTCGAAACAGCGCCGTTGCGCCCGATATCGACGGTCTTCACGTCGGCGTGCGACGGTTCTTCGGCGGCGTGCACGTTGATCATCGCCAGCGGCGACACTTCCGGCTCCCACGTGGCCGCCTGGCCGCGGTAGATGCAGCGGTGGCACTTGTGGAAGAAGGTGCGCTGCCGGGCCATGCAGACTTCCGCCCCGATCCGGTGCGTGATCAGCGGGGAGGCAGAGCCTTCGACCGAGGGGCAGAGTCTCATGTCCAGGTAGTGGCGGGGTGGTGCACCGGCGCGTCCAGGTTGGTCGCCGCCGGGGAAGTGCGAAACAGTAGTCGTCCGATCGGACCGGTCAACGACGGCGATGCCCCACATGCCCCTCGAATGTCTGCCGGCAGGTGGCGAGTGCGGTCGGGGCGCAATGGCTCGATCGCGCCAACTCAAAGCACACGGGGCCGTCGTAACCAGCATTTTTGAGAGCGGTTAGGACTCCAGCGAAGTCCACATCGCCGGCTCCGGGCAGCAGATGTTCGTGCTGGCCGCGCCGCATGTCTTCGAGATGAACCTGCCGTAGGAAGGGCGCCGCGGTCGCGATGACCGCCGCCGGGTCGCCTTCCCACACGGCGTAAAGGTGGCCGATGTCGAGGGTCAAAGAAGGCGCCTCGCCGCCGAGTTCTTGCTGCACGCGTCGCCAGTCGGCGACGGTTTCGACCGCCATCTCGGGTTCGGGCTCGAGCGCCGGCACCATGCCCTCGGCGCGAACCGCGGCGCAGGTGCGGCGGATGCCGTCGAGCAAGCGGTCGCGGCTGTCGGGCCCCGGGTGGCGATCGATCCCGGCCCAGAACGACAGGACTTTCGCCCCGAGCCGGGCCCCCATCGCTGCCACGCGCCGGCTGAACTCGATACGGCGGCCGCGGGACGTCGGGTCGAGGGTCATCAGCGTCGGTTCGTGCTTCTCCCGGGGGTCGAGCAGGAAGCGGGCGCCGGTTTCCATCGTCGGGTGGAGCCCCAGTTCGACGAGGCGACGGGCAAAGCCGTCGAGGTCGCGGTCGGTGGTGCGGTCGGGATCGAGGTGGCAGGTGTCCGGCGTGATCGCGACCGCGCGGTAGCCGTTCTCCGCCAGCAACGCGAGGGCGTCGCCGAAGCGGTGGTTCTGCAGGCCATTGGTCCCGTAGCCGAGCAACATGCGAGGCCGTTCTAGCCGGGTCGGGCGGAAGCGAGAAGGTGGCGGGTCAGGATCGTTGGGATCGTGCCCCGCCTCGCGAGTTCGTCGGTGGGGAGCTACCCTCCCCTTGTGACCTTCGCTGTCGAGAAACTGGAAGCCGCAATCGCCAAAGGGCCGCGCGCCCACTTCGTGGCGTTGTTCGGTTCTGCAGCCAAAGGTGGAATGCGCGTCGACAGCGACATCGACATCGCCTGGTTGCCCCTCGATGCGAATCTGCCCTTGTCGATGGAGCTCGATTTCCAATCGGCCCTCACGCTCGCAGCAGGACGCGAAGTCGATCTCGTTCGCGTCGATCAAGCCTCGACACTCTTCCGTAGCGAAGTTGCCCGATCCGGAATCCAACTCGCCGGAGAGCGCGCCTCGTTCGTTCGCTTCCGCGCCGAGGCGATCGCGGAGTTCCTGGATTTCGAGCCAGCACTGCGCGAAGCCACGGAGCGCTACCTGCGCGCCGTGCGCAACGGCGCCCTGCCTCCCCGCACATGACCGACCCATCGATAGTCGCCCGCAAGCTCGCAGCACTGCGCGACCACGCGGCACGCTTGCAGCGTCGCCGGCCTTCCCGCGCCGAGGAGCTTCGTGCTGACATCGACCTGCAGGACGCTCTGGCAATGAGCTTGGTGGTCGCAGTTCAGTCGGCGCTGGATGTCGCGATGCACATCGCCTCGGACGACGGCCTCGGCGTGCCTGCCACGTATTCCGAAGCGTTCCTGGTGCTGGCCAAACATGGAATCCTGGCCACCTCGACGAGCGACTCCTTGTCGCGCATGGCTTCGCTGCGCAACCGCATCGCACACGGCTATGCGACCGTCGACTTCGAACGGATCTGGTCCGAGCTTCCGGCCGGCCTGCAAGCGTTCAGCGAGTTCGAGCACGCGATCAGCCTGCACCTCGGCAAGAAGCGCGGTTGATCAAACTCACGCTTGCGCGAGGTCGCGGTAGAAGACCGTCGTGCTGCAGAAGCCGCCGTCGGGGAACAGCGCGTAGCGCGGGATCTCGCCAACGCGGGCCCAACCAAGCCGCGTGTAGAGCCGTTCGGCGGTCGAACCGGTGACGGTGTCCAGCACGAGCAGCGAACGCCCACAGTCGCGCGCCGCGTTCTCGACGGCGCGCATCAGCGAAGCCCCGAGCCCATGCTGCCGCGCTCGCCGATGCACCAGCATCTTGGCGACGTCGGCGCGATGCGGTTGGTTGTCGGGCATCGCCAGCAGCAGTTGCACAGTGCCGCAGATGCCGTGCGCATCTTCGGCGACGAGCAATGCGCGTTCGCCGGCTTGCACGCCAGCGGCCACCTTCTGCCAGAACGCGCGCGCATGCTCCCGCGTCAGCGGGTTCATGAAGCTCACCGAAGCGCCGCCGGCGACGCAGTCGAGCAGCACGTCGGTCAGCGCTTCCACTTGCCTCGCCTCCACCGTCAGCAACCGTCGGATCGGGAACGTCATCGCAGCACCTCTCCGTCAGCTTCGTCGCAACAGCGCATAGAAACCACCGTCGCCCGCTCCCGCGCGCGGCAACGTCAGCCGGCTCAGCCCACGTTCGCAACGCGGCGTGTTCGGATCGGCGAGCACGGCGGCGACGAGGTCCTCGTTCTCTTCGCGATCGATCGAACACGTCGAATAGACAACGGTGCCGCCGGGCTTGCACAGCGCGATCGCTTGCTGCAGCAACCGACGCTGCAGCGGCGCCAGTTCGCCGAACGTCTCGGCGGTGATGCGCGTGCGCACCTCGACGCGGCGCGCGAGCACGCCGGAGTTGGAGCACGGCACGTCGGCCAGCACGGCGTCGGCGGCGGGCAGGTTCGCGGTCGTGTCGACGACGCGCACCACGCTGCCAAGCCCGAGCCGCGCGACGTTCTCGCTGATGCGCAGTCGGCGATGCCCGTCGTTGTCGTACGCGAACACCACGCCGTTCGTTCCGACGCGTTCGGCCAGCGCCGTGGTCTTGGTGCCCGGCGCCGCGCACAGATCGATCACGGTGTCGCCGGGCTTGCACGGCACCGCTTCGGCCGCCGCGAACGCCGTCGGATCCTGCACTACGAACTGCCCCGCTTGGAAAGGCGGCGACGTGAACGGCGAGGTGCCGCCCGACCAGCGCAACAGGCGCGGGTGTTCGCCCGGCGCGGTCTCCACGCCCGCTGCCAACAATGCCGCGGCGACATCGGCCACGGCGAACGCAGCCCCGATGCGCAACCACACCGCGGGCGTCGCCGTCGCCGCCGCCGCCACGGTGCGCATCGCCTCGTCGCCGAAATGTTCCCGCCAACGCACGACCAGGAACTCCGGCAGCGAGTGCAGGATCGCCAGCGCGGCCGCTTCGTCGTCGGGCAGCGGTGCTGGCAGCCGGAACATGCGCGTCGGGGACAGCGCCAGCTCGGTGCGGAAACTGGCCGGATCGGCGGCGCGATCGAGGATGCCCTTGGTGATCGTGCGCAGGATCGCGTTCGCAAAGCCCTTGTTGCCGCGCACGAGTTCGACGGTCTCGTGCACCGCCGCGTGCGTCGGCATGCCCGGCACGAACAGCAGTTGGTAGGCGCCAAGGCGCAACGCCACCATCAGCGCCGGGTCCTTCGGCAAGCCGCGATGCGCCAACGCGGTGAGCACGTGGTCGAGCAGTTCCTGCCGCCGCATCACGCCGTGCGCCAATTCGAACGCAAATGCCTGGTCGCGCGGTTCGAGACCCTTGGTCTGCAACGCTTCGCGCAACCGATCGGACTCACCGCGCTCGAGCGCGACGAGCGCTCGCAGGGCCGCACCACGCGCACTGCTCATCACGTGCCCTAACCGAACCGCGCGTCGGGGGCGATGTGGTGACCGCGCACGAACTCGCCGGCGGTCATGTTGCGGCCGTTGTCGGGCTTGATGCGCGTGATCCGGTAGATGTCCTTGCCGGTGCAGACGCGAATGCCCTCTTCGCCCGACGACTGCAGGCCACCGGGAATGCCCATGCCGTAGAGATCCTGCTCGACGGTGCCTTCCATCACGATGAAGCGCTTGTTGCCAAGGCGCGTCTGCGCGCCGGGCTTGGGCGTCATGGCGCGCACCAGCAGATCGATCTGCTTCGCCGGCAGCTTCCAACTGATGACGCCGTGCTCCTTCTCGACCTTCGGCGCATACGTGGCCTTGCTCTCGTCCTGCGCCACGAACTTCGCCTTGCCCTTGTCGAGGATCGGCAGCGCTTCAAGCAGTGCCGCGCCCGACAGTTCGGCGAGGCGCTCGCGCAGTTGGCCGGCGTTCTCCTTCGGGTCGATGCGCGTCACCTTGGTCGACATCACGTCGCCGGCATCGAGCTTCTCGACGATGCGCATGATCGACACACCGGTCTCCTGCTGGCCGTCGCGGATCGCGCGCTGGATCGGCGCCGCGCCGCGATACAGCGGCAGCAGCGACGCGTGCGCATTGATCATGCCGAGCTTGGGCAGGCCCATGAGTTCCTGCTTCAGGATGACGCCGTAGCTGACGACGATGCCGATGTCGGGCTTGAGCTTCTTCAGGGTCGCCAGGAACTCTTCCCCGTGCGGGTCGGCGGGTTGTTCGCACGGCAGGCCGAGTTCCTGGGCGGCGAGTTTGACCTCGCTGTCGTAGATCTTGCGGCCGCGGCCGCGGGCGGCATCGGGCTTGGTGACGACGAGGTCCGGCGCGAACCCGCCGTCCTTGAGCGCCTTCAGCGAGGGGATGGCGAAGTCACTGCTGCCGAAGAAAACGATGCGCAAGGGGAACAGCCTTTCGTGCGAGAGCCGGGAGGGGGGCCGAGAACCGGCGGACGAACGGTAGCGATGGCGGCTCGGCCGGGCAAAGGCTACACGTGCCTGGATGCAGCTCCCGGTGCAACCGCACGCGTCCCTTGCGCCCTTCACACCGGCAGGAAGGCGTTCTCTGCGCGTGTTCGGCGCCGAGGTCGAACTTGTCTACGTTCCCGAACGGAAGGCGCGGTTGGATCGCGCGACCGGCGAGCGGCCGGCGTTTCGGCGCAGTCCGGCCAGTCGCATCGTCGCGGAGGAGGCATTTTGGCGCGGCGATGGCTGCGTGCTGACGCCGAATCGGTATCCGTTCGCGGCGCAGCAGCGGTTGCTGTGGCCGCTCGATCGCACGCGCGAGCTGCGGCTCGAACATTGGCGCGCGATCGTTGGTTGGGTGCGCGCGTCGGGCGGCAGTGCGATGGTCAACAATGTGGGGGCGGCGGCGACGATTGCGCGGGCGCATGCGCATCTGGTGCCGGAGCGGTTGGCGTTCCTGACGGAGTTGGGCGAACGGGTGTGTGCGCGCGATCTGGTCGACTTGCCCGACGGCGTAGTGCTGCTGCAGAAGGAGGTGCCGTTCTGTTTGGTTGGGGTGCGCGGTGGTGTGGATGGGGTTGCTGAGGCGCTGGTGCGGTTGGCGGAGGCGCGGTTGACGGCGGCGTGGAACGTGGTCGTCGTCGAGGATGCGGCGTGGGTGCTGCCGCGCAGTGTGGAGACGCCGGCGCCGTTCTTTCCGTATGCGCTTGGTGCCGCGGAACTGTGGGGGCGGTGGTGCTACATGGACGAGGCGCCGTTCCAGTCAGCCTCTGCGCAGGATCTCGAACAGGCGCTCGTCGCCGCGGCGATGCCGGTGCTGGCGTAGCGACGAGGTGATTCCTACAGCTCGGGGAGGGCTTGGGTCGTGCTGGGCCACACCTTCCACTGCAGGAAGTACGCGTATTGCCGCAGGTACGCCTCCGCATCGCGTTCCAGGTGCTGCAGCCAATCGCGGGCGATGGCGTGCATCTGCGGACGTTGGCTTGGCCACGGATACCAACTGTTCGACAAGAGATGCTCGGTGATGTGCTGCCGAAGTTCGCCGCGTCGTCCCCACCATTCGCGCACCGCGTGCAAATCCCAATGCGCGTTGCCGTCGATCGCGTAGCCACTGAATGGATCACTGCGCACAGCCTCCATCGCGGCGGCAACATCCTCACGCGAACGCGGCTGCCGAAAGATCACATCGACGCGTTCGTCGTCCAGGGCAACGAGGCCCGGAGCCGCCGAGGGCCCCATGAACGCGAAGTCAGCCTGCCCGGTGTAGAACGGGCCAGGCATGTTCATCCAGCGGCGATCGCACCATTGCCCACCCAATTCCCGGGGCCCAGCCAAGTCCTCTTGCGCCAATGTGGACAGCAAGCTCGTGCCTGCCCAGACCGGAATTTGCTCACGAACGTTCAATCAAACCTCGTGATCGCCGGCAATCCCGCCCAGCGCTTGGAACGCGCGGGCGGAACCTTCTTCCCACAGCTGCGCGGAGAATGACTCACCCGCGCAGCGTTTCCTTGAGCAGGCTCGAACCTGCAATCACTTCGACAGGGCGCCGACCGTCTTCGGCATCGGCAGCAGGCCGAGATCGCGAACCTTGGCTTCGCGGGCCAGCGCCTGCGCGCGATCCGCATCCAGACGCGCCAGCGACTCGTTCAGCTTCTTCGCCTTGTCCGATTCCGGACCTTCGTTCGCGCGCACCGCACCGAGCTGGTCTTGCAGCTGGCGACGACGCGTGTCGATCGTGTCGAACGTGTCGAGCACCGACAGCCATTCCTTGACTGCCTTCTGCGCGTCCTTCACGTAGCGCTGCGCGAGCACTTCCTGCATGCCCTTCCACAGCTGCGACTGCGTTTGCTGGCCGGTGAACGTGACCGGCGCGGCACCCGGGTGCGCGAGCAAGAAGAAGTGCGGCCAGCCGCCTTCGAAGCCGTAGCCCTCGAAGACATTGTGGAACGGGTGGGTCGCTTCGGTCACGTGCGCCGGCAGGCGAACGGTGCGGAACCACTTCGCGAGCAGCAGCGTGCGGTCGTTGCTGAGCGAGCGCGACAGCATCGCTTCGTCGCCGTCCTTGCACAGGCTGCATTCACGCAGCACGAGCAGCGGGCGTTGGTCGTCGCCTTCCCACAGCTGGGCCAGCGCGTCTTCTTGCGACAGCGTCTTCGTGGTGATCGTGGTGGTGTCGTTGCGCTTGGGCGGGACCGGGTGCACCCAGTCGACCTTCAGGCGGTCCTTCGACGTGTGGCCGCGTTCGAACGACAGCGCGATGCCACCACCGGTGCGCGGACCTGGACGAGCGCCGGGAGCGCCCATCTTCGGCGTGACCGGGCCCTTGGTGCCGGGCTTCTCTGGCGTCGGCGCGGTCGGCCCCGCGGGAGCGGGCGTCGATGGACTCGCCGGCTGCGGCGTGGTCGGCGACGCGGGCGAAGAAGCGGACGGTGCCCAACCGCTTTCGGGCGGCGGCGCCGTGGCGATCTGGGCACCGGACGGCGGGCATTGTGCGGTCACGGTGAGGGCCAACACGAGCCCGGACAGCAACGCCTTCGAGACCATTGCGACTTTCATCAAACGTTCCTTCCTCATCGAGGAGGTAGTGGGACCAAACGTGCGACCGTGAGGTGTGGACAGCATAGGCAGGCTGGGCGGATTGGTCACTTCCTCCCCTTGCCACCGACCACAGATTTTCGCCAGGCCTCTTCGAGACGGGCGGCGTCCATGCCCAGTGCCGCCTGCAGCGAATCGGCCTGGCGGGCCTGCATTTCCGCCTCCGTCGGCGTCTTGCGCTGGCGATGGAACGGGTCCTTCATGCGGTGCACGAACTGGAACAGGCCCGGCCGATGGTCGCGCACCAGGAAATCGACGAGCGCCCACGACTGCATGTGTTGCTCAAGGTCGAAGGCACCAGCATTGGTGCGTGCGAGCAATGCCGGCACCGGTTCGAACGCGTTGTTCCGCAACAGCCCGACGACCCGCTTGTCCCATTCCCAGAAGTCGCTGCGCATCTCCCTGTCCTTGTCGTCTTTGCGATCGAAGGTCGGGAAGCGCGGCGTGACCCCGCGCGAGTGCCAATGTGCCAAACCCGTCACGAGCCACGGCGGCAGGTCGTGCCCGAAGCTGCGGTAGCCCGTGTAGAGGTTGTGGGCGAGGTTGAAGTAGAGGTGGCAGTGGAGGGCGAAGTCGTGCCTAAACAGGCCGTTGGCGGTTTCTTCGCTAGCACCGAAATAAAGACAGCCGAACGGAATGTCCTGCCACCGAATCGGGTCGGTGATCTCGCGGCCCTGGTAGGAGCGGGTGTAGCGACCGTGGCTCGACGCCTTTTGCAGGAGCAGCACCGTGAACTTCTCCCGCATGCCGAGATGCCGACCCTGGCCACGGTACGACTCGGGTACGGCGGGATCATCGGGTGCCACCGGGAAGTGGAACTCCTTCAAGCCGAAGTTCTTCAGGACCTGCGCGTAGAGATCCTCGACTCGCTGCGCGATCAGGTGCGCGCGCAGCCACGGATCGAGTTCCTTCACGTCGACCTTCACGCGCGGCAACCGCGTCGCGAGCCGCTTCAGTTCGGCGCGCACGCTGGCGTTCCACTCCTCGCGCCACGGCTCGTCGTTGCGCAGGGCCAGCCGTGACAAGGCGCAGCCGATGCGGAAGTGCGCCGTTTCGATCCACACCAACGGTTCGGTGCCGAGCAAGTCGGTGACCGCGCGCGTGTCGTGGCCAGTGCCGAACGGGAACGGCCCCAACGACTCGTAGCCCGCCTTCTTCAACGCCGCCGGGTCGCCCTGGGTGTAGGGATCGGGCCCGGCATGGGCCCGCACCGTCGCCGGTTGTTGTGCCGCCAAGGCCGGCAGCAGCAGGAGGACGCAGACCACGATCGCGAAGCTCTGGAGCGACATGGAGGTTCGGCAGCGTAACGACAAGGACCACGAACTGGCTCGCGGCCGGCGCCGTGGATCACATTCTTTGGCAGCATGCAAATCGAGGGCCGGGGCCGATGGCACCGCACGCCTTGAGACCGTCCCACAGGGATTCGCGGCGCACTATGATCCGCCCGCGGTCGCCACCGCCGCCGGCGCACACCGGCCCTTCGCATATCCAGGCTGCATGAATCCCATCGTCACCGTTCGTTCCGCGCTCGCGTTGCTGTTCGTCACCGGCATCGTTGCGGCCCAGATCCAGTGGTCGCAGGTCGCCGTGAGCAATGCCCCGATGGCCTACTGCGGTTCGGCCTATGACGACAACCGCGACCGGCTCGTCGCATTCGGCGGCGAACAGGGCATCGCCCAGACCGACACCACGCGCGAGTTCGATCCCGCCGTCGGCCAGTGGACCACCGTGTTGCCGGCGAATCGCCCATCGCCACGGCGGCGGCCGGCGATGGCGTTCGACGCTGCACGCGGCGAATGCGTTCTGTTCGGCGGTGGCGCCACTCCGGGGCAGTTCTTCAACGACACCTGGACCTGGGATGGCACGGTGTGGACGCAGCGCACACCGACGACCGTGCCGCCGGTGCGCCATGGTGCTTCGATGGCGTACGACAGCGTGCGCCAAGTCGTGGTGATGTTTGGTGGCTTCGTCCAATCGGGCCAGGACCTCGGCGACTGCTGGGAATGGAACGGCACGAACTGGACGCAGCGCACCTTCACCGGTGGACCGAGTCCGCGCGGCGCGCACCGGATGGTCTTCGACGAGGCGCGCGGCCAGACGGTGCTCTACGGCGGCTACCGCACGCCGCAGCAATCGACCGTCGCCGACACGTGGCTGTGGGATGGCACCAGCTGGACGCCCGGTGCCGGCGGCCCGGGCAGTCTGTGCGACCAGTTGTTCGTCTACGACCGCCATCGGAGTCGCGTGGTGTTGTGGGGCGGACTGCGCATCCAGAACCTGGTTTTGACCGACCTCTCGGCCACCTACGAATGGAACGGCACTGCGTGGACGCAGCGCTTTCCGGCGGGTGCGCCGACGGCGCGCAGTGCGATGGCCGCTGGCTTTGCGCCATGGCCGGTCGGGCGCGTGCTGTGCGGCGGCGGCGCGCAGAACACCGGCACGCAGTTCGGTTCCACCTTCGCCCTCGTCCCGACGGCGCCGGCGACCGAACTCGAATTCGGCAACGGTTGCCCGACGACGGCCGGCGCGGTTGATCTCGCGGCGGTGTCGTTGCCATACGTCGGCACGGACTTCGTGCACGAGATCCGCAATGCGCCGCCCGTCGCGTTCGTCGGTTTGATCGCGTTCGGCCTGTCCGACCAGTTCTGGAGCGGCGTGCCGTTGCCGCTGGATCTCACGCTGGCGGGCGCGCCGGGTTGCAGTGTGCTGGTGAGCCCCGATGTGCTGCTGGTGACCTTGCTCAACAACGGCACGGGCGGCCTGACCTGGTCCCTGCCCAACCAGCAAAGCCTGGTGGGCCTGACCTTCTTCACCCAGGCGCTGGTGCTGGATCCGCTGCTGCCGCTCGCCTTCCAGATCGGTTCGAGTTCGGGCCGGCGGTTCACGATCGGCGCACCGTAGAGACGGCCCCGCGAGGCAGGCAGGACACCCGGCTTGTGGTGCCGCCGGGGTCAGCGTGTACGCTCTCCGCCCTCGATGGACCAACGACTCGAACGCGCTCGCGACATCGTCGAGCGCGAGGCCGCCGCAGTGCGGCAAGTGGCGGAACGGCTGGGCCCCACCTTCCTGCGCGCCCTGGACCTGATCCTGGCCCGTAGTGGCCGGGTGGTCACCGTGGGCATGGGCAAGGCCGGCTTCATCGCCCAGAAGATCTCGGCGACGCTGGCTTCGACCGGCACGCAGTCGATCTTCCTGCACCCGGCGGAAGCGATCCACGGCGACCTCGGCCGCGTCGATTCGGGCGACGTGCTGCTGGCGTTCAGCAAGTCGGGCGAGACCCAGGAACTGCTGGTGATGCTGCCGCACGTGAAGGCGGTCGGCGTGCCGGTGGTGTCGATCACGCAAAGCCCGACATCGACGTTGGGACGGCACAGCGATCTGGTGCTCGAACTCGGCCGCATCGACGAACCCGGTCCCTATGGCTTGGCGCCGAGCGCCTCCACCACCGCGATGCTCGCCCTCGGCGATGCGCTGGCGCTGGTGGTGCAGGAAGGGCGGCGCTTTGGCCCCGACGACTTTGCCCGCTTCCATCCCGGCGGCGATCTCGGCCGTCGCTTGATGAAGGTCGGCGAACTGATGCGCACCGGCGATCGCAATCCCCACATCGAGAGCGGCGCCACCGTGCTGGCCGCGATCGGCGTGATGACGCGCACGCCGGGTCGTCCGGGTGCTACGAGCGTGATCGACAAGAGCGGCAAGCTGCTCGGCTTCTTCACCGATGGCGACCTGCGCCGGCTCATCGAGAATGGGCTGCAGAACCCGCGCGAACGTTCCATCGACGACGCGATGACGAAGAACCCGCGTTCGATCGGGCCCGACACTTTTGCCCTGGAGGCTCTCGCCTTCCTGCACCAGTTCGCGATCGACCAGTTGCCGGTCGTCGACGGCGACGGACGGCTGCTCGGCTTGCTCGACGTCCAGGATCTGCTGAACCTCAAGATCGGATGACCCACTCGCCCATGTCCGCCGGTCGGCCGCGCCCGACCACTGCCGCTCTCGCCGCGATCGAGTTCTTGTTGCTCGACGTCGATGGCGTGCTCACCGACGGCCGCATCTGGTTCGATCCGCTCGGCGAGGAATACAAAGCGTTCCACGTGCACGACGCCGCGGGGCTGCACTACTGGCATCGCGCCGGTGGCCGCACCGGCTTCCTTTCCGGCCGCGGCGGCCACTCCGTCGAACGGCGCGCGCGCGAACTCGGCGTGCACGACGTGATCCTGCGCCGCGTCGACAAGGCGCGCGCCTTCGAAGTACTGCTCGCGCGCCAGGGCCTCGATCCGGCCCGGGTCGCGTATGTCGGCGACGACGTCGTCGATCTGCCCGTGTTGCGGGCATGCGGCTTTGCGGTGACGGTGCCCGAAGCGCGGCCCGACGTGTTCGCCGCCGCCCACTACGTGACGCAACGCAGTTCCGGTTTCGGGGCGGTGCGCGACGTCATCGAAGAACTGCTGCGGGCGCGCGGCGTGTGGCAAGCGGTCGTCGACAAGGACGGGCGTTCGTGAAGCGACTGCTCGCGTTCCTGTGCTTGCTGGCGCTCGGCGTCGTCGCCCTGCGGATGGCGATCGGCGACGACACCTTCGTGCGCGGTGGCACGACGAAGAACACGAACCGACCGCCTTCGCTCGACCAATTGCCGATCACCGGCGGCGTGCCGGTCGAACACGGCAAGGTGCGCGCCACGGTTTCGGCGGCGGGATTGTTCGAGCACACGCGCCGGCGGGCCATCCCGATCGGCAACGGCCGCGAGCGCCTCGAAGAAGTCTTCGTATTGCGTGCCAAGGAGAGCTTCCCGCTGGCCAACGGTGTGCAGCAACTCGATCAGGTGTCGATGCTGCTGTTCGATCACGGCAAGCAGGTCGCCACGCTGCACGCCGACCGCGCCTTCGTCGAATTGAAGGCCGACGCCAACGGCGACCCTTCGTTCGACGAGGCGAAGGACATCGACTTGCGCAACATGGTGCTCAGCGGGCTGCCGGGAACCCGGCTCGCCGGCCTGCGCTTCGAAATCGGCGATGCCAAGGTGCATGTCGAGGACCAGGAACTCGTCGTCACCACGGCACCGGACCAGCCGGTGATGCTGCAGTTCGCCGGCGAACAGTCGGTGACGTTGCGCGGCAAGGGCCTGCAAACGCGCCTGCCGCGCGATCGCGACGGCGCCATGCAGCGCGCCGACATCGACATCCTGCATGAGCCGGTGCTCACGACCGAAGGCGTCACCGCCCGCGCGCGCAGTCGACTGCACTACACCGAGAACCTTGTGTCGGGCGCTGGCCAGGTCACCTTGAGTGACGATGTCGAAGTCGAACTCGACAGCTCGACCTTCGTGTTGCCGGGCGCCAGCCGCACGCCTTCGGCCAAGGTCGCCGGGAGCACCAAGATCCGCGGCGACCAGTTCCTCGGTTGGTTGCTGCGCAAGACCCAACGCGACGACGCCGGACGCGAGCGGCACGAAGTGCAGTGGCGGCAACTGGTGCTCACCGGCGCCCCCGCCAGCATCGACCTGCCCGAAGGCCGGATGACCACACCGCGGCTGACGGCGGTGCCCGGCTTGTTCGGCGATCCGTTCCTGATCACTGCGCACGGCGGCGAATCGCGCCTCGAACAACTGCAGATCCGTCCCGGCAGCCGGCAGAAGAGAGACGAGCTCGTCACCGGTAGCGCCCGACGGCGCATCCACATCGTGCGTCCCGGCCAGCAGAGTGGCGCCATGCACCGCGCGTTCGGCTTCCCGAACTGGTCGCTGCGGCCGCTCAACGAGCTGCACGTGGTGCTGACCGAAGGTGAATCGAATTTCACCGGCGGCGCCCGCACGCTGCAGGCCGATGGTGGCATGCATGTCGCGCGCCGCGATGACGCCGATGTCAGCTTCGTGCGCGGCTACGGGCCGGTTCGGGTGGTGCGCCCGGCGACAACGCCAGGCGAAAAGGACCTGGTCGCAGTCGGCAACGACGGCTTCACGCTGACCAACACGCTGACGTCCGAAATGCTGCAACTCGGCCCGCCGATGACCACGGCCACCACCGCCGCCGAACTGCAGCGGCACGCCTTCGAGGTTCGCTACGGCGACGCGGTGCTCAGCGGACGTGGCGCTTGCCGCGCCGAGCGCGCGGGCGAGCACATGTCGCTCACCTGCGATGCCTTCGAAGACTCGCTGGTCGCAAGCATGCCGAGCGAAGGCATCGAACTCCGCAACGTGCACCGGCTCGCCGCCCAGTTCGCGTCCGATCGCGTGCAGGCGCTCGACGTGTGCGGCTGGCCGATCGCGCTGCGCCTCGTGCACACCGGCGAGGCGCTGTACGCGCACTCACCGCGCATCGTGCAGAGCGGCCCGCGTTCGCTGCGGTTGCTGCCCGCCGACGATGCGCAGCCGCGTTGGTGGAGCGGACTCGCCGCCAAGGATCGAATTCCGGTGCTCGATCGCGCGGTGGCGGCGACCGACCGTGACGGCGCGCAGACGATGCAGGTGCGTGGGCCGTGGATCGACGTGCACCACGTCGGAGGCCGCGACGCGATGGTCGACGCCAAGGCTGTTGGCGACGAACGGCCGCAGGTCTATGCGCGGATCTCCGAACGCCCGAACTCGGAGCCGACCACGATCGCCGCGGCGGCGGAACGGTTGCGCTTGCTGCCGTTCCAGATCACCCGGGAAGCGCGGCGCCTGCACCTCGGTGGCAACGGCGGTGTGCTGCACGACCTCGTGTCCCACTCGCTCGGCGCGCCCTGGCTCATGGTCGATCGCGTGCACTCGTTCGAGCTCGACGACGAGACCCACGGCCACGTCACCGGCGTCGGCCATCGCCTGTTCGTCAGCCAGGGACGCCATGCCGTGATGTTCGTCGGCGATCCCGTCACCTTGACGCCGGCTCGCGTCGAACGGCACAAGGATGGCCGCGTCATCACCCTGCACGGTGCGCGCGTGCGCATGTTCGACGACGCCGACGTGCCCCTGCAGGCGTTGGCGGCGTTCGACGATTGGACCACGCTGGAGCCTCGCTTCACGCTGCATGAGCCCGGCGGAACCAGCCTGCTGTCGCACCTGCAGGCCACTTGCCGCGGCGACATCGAAGTGCGTCCACGGGCGATCGCGTTCCTCGGGCCGGTGGCCGCCATCGGCTTGAAGGCCGACGGGACGCCCGATCCCTTCGGCATCCAGATCGACGCCCGCGAACTCGGTCTGCAACGCAACATCGAGACCGGCGACATCATCGGCGTGCTCGGCAAGACGGTCGCCATCGATTGGTCGCGCATGTCGGCTGCGTGCCACCAGATCGAAATCGACCTGCCGCGCAATCGCTGCATCGCCAGCGGCGGCCTCGACGACGACGCGCTGGTGCAGCTCGGGAACGGCCTCGAGGTTCGCGCGCCCCGCGTCGAAGTCGACTACGACACCCTGTCGCTGCGAGGTTCCGGGTTGCGCATTCGCCAGAACCTGGCCGAGGCGAAGAAGTGAAGCGGCGAACTTCGGCACTGCTCGCCGGCACGGCGCTGGCCGGTTCGCTGGCGGCACAAGACCCGCCGCTGCCGCTGCCCCTTCCCGGCGAACAGGACTCGGCGTTCCTCTTCCACGGCGACTACCAGAACGTGCGGCCGCGCGACGACTATCGCGAAGCCCATGTGCTCGGCGGTTTCTGGCTGAAGGTGCCGTCGTTGCACCTCGAGATCCGCGGCCAGAACGCGCTGCTGCTGCAGGACGTCGACACCGTCGAAATCGCCCAATCCCGCACGAAGAAGGGGTTGCCGCGGCGCGGCTTCGACCACCCGGCCCCGCGCCGTCGTCTGTCCAACGACGAGATCCGGGCCCGGCTCGCCCGCAGCCTCGCCGCCATCGAAGGCGCCGATCCCGCGCGCATCGACACGATCGACGACGACATGCTCGACGCGGTGCGCTACCTGTACTGCGAAGGCGGCCTCGTGGTCATTCGCGACGGCGTCGAGGTGCTGCGCTGCGAACGGCTGTGGTTGTCGCCGCTCGACGACCGCATCGTCGTCGAAGAAGCCGAACTGCGGTACGCGACGCCCGGCCGCCCCGGGGACGCAACGCTGGTCGTGCGCGGCCCGCGCCTGGTCAAGCAGGGCGGCCGCTGGACCGGCCGCGACGTGACGCTGACCACGTGCACCGCCGCCGAACCCCACGCGGCGATCGCTGCCGCCGAGTTCGAGATCATCGAGCGCGAGGGCGAGTTCGAAGTGTTCGCGCGCGGCCAACGCCTGCTCGTCAACGGCACGGCGATCCTGCCGCTGCCCGACGCCCACGTGTTCACCGGCAGCCAGAGCGAGTTCCCGATCAAGCGCGTGCGCACCGGCTACTCCGACAAGGACGGCGTCACCGGCGAAGTCGTGCTCGGCCTGCCGTGGAACGCCACCGGCGGTGCACTGCACCGCTGGATCTCGGGGCGTCCGGCGCACGAGTTTCGCGGCGATTGGGAATTGGGCCTTGGCTACATCGAGAACCGCGGCGCCCCCATCGACGCCGTGCTCGAGTATCGGGTGCCAGGGCGCTACGAGGGACGCACCGAAGCGTTCTGGCTCGACGATCGCGGCGACGACCGGCGCGAGATCACGCGACACATCGACGGCAGCGACATCGAAGCGGGCAACCGCGGCATCGTGCGCTCGCAGAACCGCGTGCACCTGGCGCCGCAAACGCACCTCGACCTCGTCGCGTTCCACGGCTCGGACCCGGGTGTCTGGCCGGAGTTCTTCAACGGCGCCTACCGCACCGAGGAGACGCCCGAGACCTCGACCTACCTGCACCACGCCGACGGCAACCGCCTGCTCACGGTCGGCTCGCGCTTCGACTTGTCCGAGTTCAGCTATCGCGACGATCGCGCGCTGGCGACACGGTTCGTCGAGGAGCTACCGGTGGTCACCTACCACTGGATCGCGCAACCGCTCGGCCGCACGCCTTGGGACACGCCAGTGGTCGTCGATCTCGCCACGGAGATCGGCCAGCGCCGCAGTGACTACGACGACCGCGCCGGGTTTCGCGTCGCCGACCGCACGCTGCGCGCCGACCAGCTGGCCGAAGTGTCGTTGCCGTTCCGGCTCGCCGAACTCGGCATCCGGCCGTTCTTCAACGGGCGCGGCACCTGGTTCGACGGTGACGTCACCGGCGATGCCGAAGGCCGCGTGGCGATGACCGGCGGCGTGCAAGCGGGCACGCGCATGTCGCGCACCTGGTCGTGGCTCGACGGCGAAGAACAGAAGGGCGTGCGCCATGTGATCGCACCGAAGATCAGCTACCTCGACCGCTTCCATGTCGACGACGACGGCAGCGAGTTCTTCGCGTTCGACGACATCGACACGCTGGGTGTGGAGCGCCTGTTCCGCTTCGAAGTGCGCAACCTGCTGCAGACGATGGAATCGACGGACGCCGGACGTCAACCGCGCGACTTCGTGTTCCTCGACCTGGCGCAGGACTTCTATCCCGACAAGGGGCGCGACAACGGCGGCGAACCGCTCGGGTTGTTCCGCTACGACTTGTTGCTGCGGCCGCGCGTGCGCTGGTTGCCGTTCGAGACGTTCTCCTACGCCGTGTACGGGGACCACGACTGGCAGAACGGGCTGCGCACGTTCGACACCGAGTTGCAGTTCGGGCCGGTGGCCGGTCTCCTGTGGACGCTCGACTACCGCACCGATTCGCTGGTCGATGGCGCCGTCGGCGTCGGGGCCAACACGCGCCTGCTGGATCGCTGGGACCTGTTCGCGGCCAGCCAGCGCGACCTCGAAGGCGACGAGTGGCTCGCCTACTCGTTCGGCCTGCGCCGCAACGACCACGATTGGTCGATCGAGTTGGTCGGCGTCTACAATCCGTTCTCGGACGAGACCACGCTGCGGCTCGACTTCCTGCCCCGCTTCGGCGGGTTCGGCGGCGGCCGCAGCGCGCGCTTCGGCAGCTTCGACGGTCCGGAACAGTTCGCTACTTCGTACTGACCGGACCGCGGTGCCTGGCGAGCTTCAGAAGCTCCAGCCGACCGACAGCAGCACGCGGTTGTCGACGCGCTCGAAACCCGGCGCCGGCGTGTTGTCGTAGTCGATGACGTGGCCGAGCGACGCGATCATGCTGTCCGTCAGCGACGTGACGATCTCGGTCTTGCCCTGCAGGAAGAAGTCTTCGACGTTCTCGGTCGAGGGGTAGGCTTCGACGCTGTGCACGAGCTTGGTCGTCGCGGTGAACGCGTGCGACAGCTTGTAGGCGAGGCGAGCCGCCACGAAGTCGTCCGACGGCGTGTTCGACCGGTAGTTCTCGTTGACGTAGGAGAGACCGGCTTCGGTCACGAACGTCGTCGCGGCGTCCTCGATCCAGGTGTAACCGAGACCGGCGCCGCCCGAGAAGCGAAGGTCGATGTCGGCCAGCGTGTCACCGAGCACGCGCGAGCTGACCAGCACGTACCAGCGCTTGTTCAGGAAGTAGTCATACTTCAGACCACCGCCGGTGCGCCGTTGGTTCAGCTTCCAGTCCGCGGTCGCCTGGTCCTTGTCCTCGCTGTAGTCCCACGAGGCGTCGACCGAGATGCGATCGATCTCGCGCCGCATCGAGGCGTCGAACGACGAGCCGACCGCGCGGCGATCGGTGTTGCCATCGGTCCAGAGGGCGTTGAGCTTCAGCGAGCCGGTCCACGTCGGCTCCGTCGCCGCCGGCGGGTTGATCTTCGCCAGGCTGTCGAGTGACAGCGACGTGGTGTCGCCTTCGAGGAGCAGGCTGCCGCCTTCGACGCCGACGATGCGGCGCTTCAGCAGGTCGCCGCCCTTCGTGGCCAGATCGACCTGAGCCTGCGTAACCATGTCCTTGATGTTCGACATCGGGACCGTCACGTCGCCGAGCAGCGGCGACGAGATGGTGACCTTGCCGTCGGCCATGGTCTTGATGGTGCCGGTCAGCACGTCGTCGTTGGCGAGCGTGATCTTGTCCTGCGCGAGTGCGCCGGCGGAAAGGGCCGCGAGGGTCGCGGCAGCAGTGAGGAGGTTTCGCATTAGGTTCGTGTGAGTTCGAGGGCGAGCATCATCCGGATGCATCGGCTGCGTCGAAAGCACAATTTCCGCAGGCAACACCGTAGGCTGCTGCAATGGACCGCTCGCCGGAATCGCCGCCGCCCACGCCCCCAGCGCTCACGTTGGGAACGTGGCTGCGAACCATGCCGACGTGGAAGAAGGTCACCGTCGCCGCGGCCCTGCTGACCGCGATCGGTGGGGCCGTAGCGAGCTTCGCTACAGGGGATGCTCCGGTGACCGCAGGCGGCTCGGGTGGGCTGACGGGCCTGTCGTCGACCTTGATCGATGGCTCGTCAGGTCAGGCCGGCACGCAAGCGGGTGCTGCCGAACCGACCGCGAAAGGCGTATTCCGCCTCGGCTTCAGCTTCCTCGCGGGTTTCTGCATCGGCAGCTTCGTGCGCGCCACCTTGAAGGTCGCCGCGATCGCCTTCGGCTTCTGGCTCTTCCTCACCTTCGTGTTGAGCCAGTACGGCATCCTGGTCGTCGATTGGAATGCGATGAGCTCGCTGTGGGATCGCTTCGCCACCGCCGTCGGCCAGGAATGGGGCGACTTCCAGCGCTTCATGACCGGCAGTCTGCCGGCCGCCGGCCTCGCCGCGACGGGCCTCGTGATCGGCCTCAAGCGACACTGATCGCGCGCATCGGCGCGATCAGAGGCTGTCGAGATACTTGCCCGGCTCGTAGTTGCCGAGGTCGAGGATCTTGGTGCAGATGCGGTCGAGGAAGTAGCGGTCGTGGGAGACGACCACCATCGAACCGGGAAAGCCCTGAATGCCTTCTTCGAGCACGCGCAGCGTGTCGAGGTCGAGGTCGTTGGTCGGTTCGTCGAGCAGGATCAGGTTGCCGCCGCGGCGCAACATCTTGGCGAGCTGCACACGATTGCGCTGACCACCCGACAACGTGCCGACGAGTTGCTGCTGGTCGGGACCGGTGAAGTTGAACTTCGCCACGTAGCTGCGGCTGTTGACCTCGAGCTTGCCGAGCTTGATCAGGTCCTGGCCTTCGCTGATCTCCTGCCACACGGTCTTGGTCGGATCGAGCGATTCGCGTTCCTGGTCGGAGTGGCACAGCTCGACGGTCTGGCCGACCGTGACCTTGCCGCTGGTCGGTTGCAGCTTGCCGGTGATCATCTTCAGGCACGTGGTCTTGCCGGTGCCGTTCGGGCCGACGATGCCGAGGATGTCGCCCGGCTGCATGTCGAACGACAGGTTCTCGACGACGTTCTTCTTGCCGTCGTAGGAAAAGAAGACCTTCTCGAAACGCACGACCAGGTCGCCGAGGCGCTTGCCGGCCGGGATGTGCAGCTCGACGGTGTCATCGCGCTCCTCGACCTCTTCGAGCAGCATCTTGTCGTAGTTCTTCAGGCGCGATTTGTTCTTGGTCGTGCGCGCCTTCGGGTTCATGCGGATCCACTCGAGCTCGCGCTCGAGGAACTTCGCTCGCTTCTGTTCCTGCTGCTCCTGCGACTCCATGCGCTTCGCGCGCTGGATCAGGTACTGCGAGTAGTTGCCCTGGTAGGGGATCGCGCGGCCGTGGTAGACCTCGAGCATCCAGCCGACGACGTTGTCGAGGAAGAAGCGATCGTGCGTGATGACCGGCTGGGTCGGGCCTAGTGAGCGTGGCTGGCATCAGCGCATTGCCCACATGCGTGTCACTCGGACTCGGAGCGGAATTCGGCGACACAAAGTGCATGAAATTTCAAAGTCAG